>CANQVT010000036.1 GCA_947627365.1 uncultured Lachnospiraceae bacterium
AAAAATTTGACAAAAAGAAAGCAGGTCTTATGCGGCCTGCGAGTACTTTTTCTTTTATTCAACTGTCAAACTCCCGAAACCTCGTGATAACCTCATAACTCTTATTTCGACTTAACTGCGAAAGGGCAGCAGACATTTTCAGGTGTCGCTGTCCTTCTGTATAACTGAATTTATGTCTATTTTTTATCAGCGAAAGGGATTGCCCTTTCTAATTTTATTATGTATAATTAATTAATATTTTGAAAACATGCCACCCTGTAAAGCATTTCAAGGGGGAATTTTTATTATGAAGAAAAGATGGACTGCAATGCTTCTGGCGCTGACGCTGTGCGTGGCGGAAACGCTCCCTGTCACGGCTGCAGATGAGGCAGAGACCTTCCTGCAGACGACAGAGGGGGTTCAGGCCGCGGAAGATATGTCAATAGAACCGGAGGAAATTATCGAGGAATTACTTCCGCCGGCAGAAACTGAAACAGAGACAGAACCAGCCCGGGATGAGACCGAGACCGAAAGGCTCTCCAAAGACGAACTGACCATCGACCTGTCAGGCGCAGCAGACGGCTCAGTGATCGGCCTGCCGGAGGCAGCAGACGGCATCGGCGACGGACTGACGGCAGATACTGCCGACCCGTGGGGCGCAACTCCAGCGGCGGATCCTGCGCAGACAGAAATCCCGATCGACGCGGATCATTTCCCGGATGAAAAATTCCGCGATTATCTGGCCGCGGCCAAGCACACAGTCGAATATGAAACCGACGGCAAAACCGCGTACAAAAAAGTCCGGATCGATACAGATGAAAACGGAAGCCTCAGCGCGGACGAGATCGCGGCAGTCACGGAAATTGATGTGATCGGGAAAGGTATCAGCGATCTCACGGGCATCGCATATTTTACCGCGCTGACCACGCTTCAGTGTGACAACAACGCGCTTACCACACTGGATGTGGGCAAAAACACGAAGCTGGAATGTCTGACCTGCTCGGGCAATCAACTCATCGCTCTTGACCTGAAAAGCAACGCTTCGCTGTTTTCCCTGGTGTGTACCGACAACCGGATCGAGACTCTGGATCTCAGCAAAAACAGCCGGATGCAGGATCTGCGCTGTGCCGGCAACCAGCTTCAGTCTCTTGATCTCAGCCGTAATTCCATACTGACCTGGCTGGATTGCAGCGAAAATCAGCTCAGTGCCCTGGACGTATCGAAGCACACAAGCCTGACCTATCTGTTTTGCAACAGTAATCAGCTGACCGGCCTCAATGTCAGCGGAGCCTCGAAGCTCCAGTGGCTGGACTGTAGCGGGAACCGGCTGACAGAGCTTGACGTCACGGGAGTCCTGAACGTGAGAACCGATCAGGATGCTGCAGTAAATTTGCTGAACTGCGCGGATAACAGGCTCACAACGCTGGACGTCAGCAACAAAAACTACTTTAAAGGCCTGATCTGCAGCAACAACGCGATCACCGGGCTGGATCTCTCCACTGATCCGGATCTGCGGCAGCTCGAGTGCGCGAACAATGCGCTGACGAGCCTCGATGTCGCAAAGAACACAAAGCTTCAGACGCTGGACTGCAGCGGAAATCAGTTGACAAGTCTGGATCTGAGCAAGCTCTCTATCACCGAGACTACAGTGCTGCCGAACTGTTCCGGACAGAAGATCAGCATAAACCTGACGGAAACTGACAGCGGATATCAGGCGGATCTGAATCCGATCATTGGAAATTCATCTCTTCTGAGGCTCACGAAAGAGGAACTGCTGGCAGACAGCTGCACGGCAAAGAGCGTAAAGGGCAGCTTGTTCCTTCTGACACAGGAAGGGGAACTGGCAGACGGCGTCCTCAGCTTCACAAAAGGCGCGGTGCCAGAGACGATAGAGCTCGCCTGTGCCACCGGCTACAGAAAAAAGTCAGGCGAAGCAGACGTACTGCTTGAAATTCGTTTGCACTGTCATACGCACACGTACGTGGAATTAAGCAAAACAGAACCCAGCTGCACAGAGGATGGTCTCCTGCGCAAGGAATGCACAATATGCGGAACCATCATTGAGACTATATTTCCGGCAAACGGACATGATTATCGAATGGTTGAGAGCAAAGTATCTACCTGCACAGAGAATGGCTTCTTACTCAAGCAGTGTCTTATTTGCAAGGGCCAGGAGAAAATCATCTTTCCTGCCACCGGACACAAATACGGAGAATTTACGGTCACCCGCGCGGCAACTATTTTCGCGGAAGGCGCCAAAAGCCGTACCTGCTCTGTATGTGGCAATGTAGAAACCGAAACAATCCCGAAGCTGGACGGTACGGTGGAACTGGCAGCGGGCAGCATGCCGATTCAGGTAAAAGAAAAGGTTTCCGTACAATCGCTGGTAACTGGGTTGAAGAAAGGCGATTATGTGACCACATGGTCCTCAGACAATCCGAAGATCGCAACGGTTTCAAAGGATGGTACGATCACAGCAAAGAAAAACGGTACCGCAAACATTTCCGTCACCACCAAAAGCGGAGCAACTACAACGATGGCCGTCAAAGTACAGAAAAATACAGTGACTACCAAGGCCATTACCGGACTAAAAAAGAATGTATCTTTGAATGTCGGAAAGACGCTCAAGCTGAAGCCGGTTCTCACGCCGATCAGCAGCCAGCAGAAAATTACCTACAAAAGCTCAAATACTAAAATTGCAAAAATATCCTCGAAAGGCGTTGTCAGCGCTCTGAAGAAGGGAACGGCAAAGATCACGGTAAAATCCGGAAGTAAGAAATATGTTGTCAAAGTCAAAGTTGTCGCTCCGGCTGTCAAGAGCATCAAGAATATACCGGCAAAGAAAACGCTTCGAAAGGGAAAGACTTATCAGCTGAAGCCCAAGCTTACTCCGACCGGCTGCAGTACAAAGGTCACCTTCAAGTCTTCCAACAAAAAAGTGGCTTCTGTGACTGCCAGCGGTAAGATAAAGGCAAAAGAGAAAGGCACCGCCAAAATCACAGTGACTGCCGGTAAGATAAAAAAGGTCTGTAAAATCATCGTCAAATAATTTATTGACATAAAAGAGTTCGTTCGAGTTTTCTATCCCGAACGAACTCTTTCTTTTTCCTGCAACAGTCTTATCTTATTGCATTCGAGCTATGAAACCTTTCTCTTAAAGAGTTTCCTGTATGCCGCGCGTTTTTTCTTCGGAACGCGAATTACGGCTTTCGGATGAATCCCGTTGACAGCTCCGCTCTTCACCTTCTTCAACGCCGTACCCTTGACGGTAATCAGCTTCAAATTTTTGCAGCCGTAGAATGCCTTTGCACCGATTATCTGCACAGACTTTCCGATCACTGTCTTCGTGAGCGCCGTACATCTCGCAAAAGCCTGTTTACCGATTGTTTTCACCGCAGCTGGTATCGTCAGCGTCTTCAGCTTTTTGCAGCCATAAAATGCCTGATTTCCGATTGAGACAACATATTTCCCAATCGTGATCTTCCTCAGATATGGGTTATTCTTGAAAGCGTTTGCCGCAACCGACGTCACCTTGTAGACATAACCTCCTGATTTAACCGTCGACGCCATTTTGAGGGTCATAGTCTTTTTCTTCACCGGACGGTACAACTCCGCCGTGCATTCTTGGGCGCTGCTAGCCGTAATCCGGTAATACGCTCCACCCTGCTTGATCTTCGTGCCGACCTTCGGATATACGGGCGAAACTGCCTGTCCGGAAGAAGTATCCGAGTTCTGTCCTGCATTTGTGTCGACATTTCCCGAAGTCTGGCTATCAGCTGAGCCTGCGCCCGTTCCGCCGGTGCTGCCGCCGCCCGATGTCTCACCGCCGCTGCCTGTGCTTCCTCCTGCACCAGACCCACTGTCGCTGCTGCCGCTACCGCCCGATGTCTCGCCGCTGCCTGTACTTCCTCCTGCGCCAGACCCGCTGTCACCACCGGCGCTACCGCCTGTTGACCCGCCGCTGCTGCCCGTTCCTGTGTCTGATCCGCCGGTGCCGCTGCCGCCCGATGTTTCGCCACCGCTGCCTGCGCTTCCTCCTGCTTCAGCTCCGCTGTCGCCGCCGCTGCCTTCATTCTCTGGATCATAGAACTCAACAACTACTGTATATGGTTTCTTCGTAACCCCATCAGGCGCAGTGAGTTCATAAGTAATCGGATCACTGAAATCATGTCTTGTACCACTGTAGAACTCGCTGTCAATCCTTGTTCCTGCATTGTATCCGAAGTCGATGTCTGTCGAAAGATTTGACACGTCAACTCCCTTGGGTATCCGCAGAATGACTGTAGTTTCTGTAATCTCTCCATACACATCTTCCGACAGCCCAACATTGCCCTGCGCCGGAATTCGGAACATATAGATCCTCGCTTCATTCGCTTTCTGAACCTGAATTGTGAGATCTGCTGATATGATCTGACCGGTCTCGGCGTCTGTGAGTCGATACTTCGAAACATACCTCCCAGGCACAGTTGCCAGTCCGCTAAACTTAAAATAAGTATATCCGTTCTGCGGCAGGGCTTTTCGCTGAACACCCGGAGGAAGAATCTCTTCTATAACTTCAGCTACTAAGCTCCCGCTTCCTCCTGTCACATAAAAATACACATCACTTTGCTGATTTAACAATATCGGCTGCGAAGATGTCTGAAGCCGCATCCGCGACAAAACCGTCACAGTACCGAGCGAGGCGGACACCGAACCATACTGATTCGGCATTGCATCCGTCGCGTACAGCCAGATAGAACTGTTGTTGTCACTGGTTGAAAGTGTCGCGTTTGTCGCAATAGCAACGCATAGATCCGAGGTGCGCTTTGCCACACGAATTCCGTATTTATTGAATTCATCTACACCGAACACAGGCGACAGATCTCTATTATCGTATGTTATCTGCACTCGGACGCCAGACCAATCAATCCTCTGCCCATCGGCGTATTTCGTCTTCTCCGGCTTGCTTACCACGGTAAGAGAAGCAGGCACCTTATCTTTAATTGTAATCGGAATCTCAATCCTCTGTCCGAAATACGTAATCACCACGCTTTTGTCCGCCGCAGTCAGCGGGCTCTGCTCATACTTAAAACCACTGTATATCATGCGGCCTGCATTGCCATCAATCGTCGCAATGAAATACAACCCTGCCGGATTGAAGCGCTCACCGACCGCATATTCCGTCTTCACCGTTTTCAGCACATTTTCAGGTAGCTCAAAGCTGCTGATATTTCCTGGCGTTTTTACGTTTACCTCAAATATTGCGGTCTTCCCGAGATAGCTCAGTTTCACTGTTTTCTTGCCGGCGGTCGAGCTGTCGAACCCGCTGACCATGTCCTGTGTAATCTCAGCGCCGCTCTTTCCATTGATCGTCAGCCTGCCCCAGTAATATATCTGCTCACCCACATAGCACTCTGTCGGGGTATAGACCACACCAAGCTCCTGAATGTCTGAAGATCCGAGCCTTTCCGGCCCGTCATCGCCCATCTTCCATTCGCTGTCAAAATCCCAGTCGCCGTAGGATTCCTGCTTTCCGATCTGATCTTCTGTCAGGAGAATTCCGTCCTCGGAAAGGACGCCCTGCGGAGAACCGATTGCCGGGATACTTCCCTGTTTCGCATGACAGTTGACAATGCAGTTCCCCAGGCCCTTATTCACAATAGAAGAATCCGCCAGGCCGCACAGCTGCCCGATCACCGGCAAACCGCCTGTCACATCTATCACGCCCGTATGAATGCAGCTGTTCATGACGCCACCCATACCCATGCTGGTAAGTTTTCCGGCGATTCCGCCCACATACACATCGTAGTCGCCGTTCTCCTGAACGACATGAATCTCACCCCGGCTGCTGCAGCTCTTCACAATGCCGGTCTGTATCCCGGCAATTCCGCCGATCCAGCTCTGCATCGCCGGCAAACGCAACGTAAGCTGCACACGGTTCGTACATCCGCGGATCGTACCCGCCACCTCATTTTCCCCGGCAAACACGCCAAACACGGGATACATGTAGCTGATCTGTCCTTGCAGCATCCGCACATTGACCGTTCCCGTCGCCGTGCAATCCTTGATCATGCCGGAATTCGCCAGCGTAAAGACGCCTTGTGTTCCGGTAAGGTCATCCGTAAACGCCGCCTCGACCGTCAGATTTTGAATCGTCCCGCTGTTCTTTCCAACCAGCGGCTTAGTAAGACCGCAAATTCTGTGTCCGTCTCCATCCAGGACTCCGGAAAAGTAAGTGGGCGTCAGGTTCATCTGCCCATTCGCTTCTATGTCCCGCGTCAGCTTATAATGTGCTCCTGGCTTGTTGCCGATCAGCGCAAGGTCATTAAAATCAGAAATCTCATAAGGATTTTCACTGCTGCCGTCTCCGCCTTCCGGAACGGGGACATTTCTTCCGCCGCTCACGACCATATATCGAATCTTACTTCCGCCGTCACTCGGTACCGTGAACACACCGTTCTCCAGCTTGACCATGATCGCTGCCGTCGGCGCCAGAGAATGCGCCTGCCCGCTCTCTCCCATGTACAGAGGATAGTTATTCGCCTTCTGCCGCACGATGCTGTCGCCCTCAAATCCGTACACGCCGCTCGACTCCTGCGCAATGATCGCCGTGTAGAACTGCGTCAGCAAGTCGCCAAAGCTAACGCTATGCCCCGTCTGCGCAAGTACTCTCTCCAGATAAGTATCCGGGCAACACGCGGCACTCACCTTGTAGAAATTTGGAAACAGCTGCATCGGCTTGTAGCCTCCCGTCGCCTGCGCGATCAAGTAGCGCACAAACAGGTACGGCATACCGTAATCCTGCGCCGTGCTGTTGCGATAGTTTTTGTAAAACAAAGGCGAGCCGTTGCGAATATCGGTATTTCCTGCAATGCCATCCATCCAGCCATTATTGTCCGTGCCGCCCCAGAGATAGTCCATCACCGCTACGGAGATTCCCTCGTTCAGCCAGGTATACGGCTGTGTCGTGTCACTCCTTGCCATCAGGCGGAACAGCGCGTGCTGTCCTTCGTGAACCAGCAGTGCGCCGCGCGAGCCCATCGAACCATATTCGTAGGAGGCCGCCTCCGGCGTGTTGATATGGATCGCCGTAAGCTCGCTGTTATATTTATAAACACCACTTGCATTCGAGATCGTCTCCAGCATAATGGACAGCTTGCCCCAGGGAAGGCTTCCTCCTGCCATCTCCTTCAGCGTCTCATGCGGCCGTCCCTCGTAGGTCTGCATCATATCGCTCGCGATCTTGTCCGTCTTGTCCTGCCTGTCATAGCCTTCCTTCAGCGTCTTCTCCATCCAGACATAACAATACTCATTTTCTCCGATGCAGACATATGTCCTCATACCGTTGTACGGCGAAGAAATGGTTTTTTCCGTGCCTACGCTGTATGTTCCCTCAGAAGCGATCCGTACCGCAGGGTATGCCGCGCCCGTCTGCACGTCCTGCCCCACCGGATCCTTGACGGCCGACGCACGGGCCACACTCGCCCCATTGCCCGACTCGTCAAAGACGAGCGTGCCTGTGCTCTGCGCGTCAGTCGTGCTCGTGTTTACAATGACCGCGTAATCGCCGGTCAGCGTCTCTCCCGGCTTGCCCTCTTTCACCGCGGCGGACGCGGAAAGCACGCCTGTTCCGCCCAGGATCAGACCAAGGACACTGATTTGTATGAGGCGTTTTCTCCATTTTCCCATGTTGTGCAAGCTCCTCGCAGGTAATCTTTTAATTACAATAATCCTATTTTATTTTATAGGAAAATAGGATGGCTGTCAACGAATATACATCCTCAGCAAGCTATCATACATTTGAAATGCAACTATTTTCAGTTGCATTTTAGGGTGACACAGAGTATACTATAAGCAATGGAGGGGTACATTATGGGACAAAAAGAAAAGCTTATCCAACGGCTAAAATCAAAGCCGAAAGACTTTACCTATGATGAAGCTGCAGCATTATTAGAACATTTAGGCTACACCCTTTCAAATAAGGTCAGGACCAGTGGTTCACGTGTCATGTTTGAAAGCGAAGAACATGGAAGCATCTTGCTTCACAAACCACACCCTCAAAAAGAATTAAAAACCTATCAGATCAAACAGCTGACAGAAATTTTGGAACAGGAGGAACTCATATGAATAACACAATCCAATACAAGGGCTATCTTGGCAGCGTTGAATTTTCTGAAGAAGATGGCATTTTCTACGGAAAAGTTATGGGAATTCGTTCCCTGATTTCCTACGAAGGCGAAAATGCAAAGGAACTGCTTGAGGATTTTCATGGCGCTGTCAATGATTATCTTGCATCCTGCGAAGCCTCTGGAAAGGAACCTGAAGTAGCCTACAAGGGCAGCTTTAACATCCGCATTTCCCCTGAGCTCCACAAGCGGCTTATCATCTACGCGACCGCTCATCAGATGTCTCTGAACCGTTACATCGAAGAAACGCTGGAAAAATCTCCGGCAGCGCTGGTGCATTTATCATAGCAATATTTGATTCTCCAATAATCCGTAGAGCATGTTACGAAGGGAGCTGCAGGACATGAAAGCATACGAAAGACTTTTAAATTATGTAAAAATCCATACCACAAGCGATGAGGAAAGCACATCGTCCCCCACGACCCATCGGCAGTTTGACTTGGCGGAGCTTCTGGTACAAGAAATGAAGGAGCTTGGCATTACAGACGCGCGCGTTGCAGAAAACTGCTACGTCTATGGCTCGATTCCGGCAACGCCGGGCTGCGAAGATAAGCCAGCGCTCGGCTTTCTCGCACACATGGATACCGCGCCGGATTTCTGCGGCGAAAACGTCCACCCACAAATTCGCGAGAACTATGACGGGCAGACAGTCACGCTCGGGCAGAGCGGCCGCGTCCTGTCCCCGGAGACCTTCCCGCATCTTGTGAAGCTCAAGGGCCGCACGTTGATCACCACGGACGGCACAACGCTGCTTGGAGCGGACGACAAGGCCGGCATCGCGGAGATTATGACGCTCGCGCAGCGCCTGATCGAGGAAAAGCTTCCGCACGGAAAGATCTGCATCGGCTTCACCCCGGACGAAGAAGTCGGCAGCGGAGCCGAGGGGCTCGATCTCCCCGCATTCGGCGCGAAATATGCCTACACGGTGGATGGAGGAGCAGAGAACGAGATCGTCTATGAGAATTTCAACGCGGCCGCCGCGGATTTCAAGGTGAACGGCTTCAACATCCATCCGGGCGATGCGAAGGACAAAATGATCAACGCCTCGCTGGTCGCCATGGAGATCAACAACATGCTGCCGGCCGCTGAGCGTCCAGAGCACACCGAGCGCTACGAGGGTTTCTACCATCTGACCTCCATGGAAGGTACGGTCGAACACGCGCAGCTGTCCTACATCGTGCGCGACCACAGCAGCGCCCGCTTCGACAGCCGTCTGGAGACGCTGCGCCTCATCGAGAAAACGGTCAACGAGAAATACGGCCCCGGCACGGTCACACTGACGCTGCAGGAGCAATACCGCAACATGGAAGAAAAAATCCGACCCTGCATGCACCTGATCGACAACGCAATAGACTCCATTCGAGCACTCGGAATGGAGCCTGATGTCTCGCCGATCCGCGGCGGCACGGACGGCGCGCGTCTTTCGTTCCGCGGTCTACCCTGTCCAAATCTCGGCACCGGCGGCTACGCGTTCCACGGCCCGTACGAGCACATCACCGCCGAGGGCATGGACACTGTTGTGGAGGTGCTGCTCGGCATCGTAGCAAGATACGCGAACTAAGATCTATTCATATCTCAACGCGTTGATCGGCTTGAGCTTCGCGGCCTTGTTCGCCGGATAGATACCGAACACAAGTCCGACCATGATCGAGAAGCCAAGCGCCATCGCCGCGACGCCCGCCGTGATCCCGAAATGGTAATCCGGGTACAGTGTGTTGAGTGTCGTCAGGACGCCCTGGCTGATCAGCATCCCGATCAACCCGCCAATCAGCGAAATGATCACGGACTCGATCATAAACTGAACAACGATATCCGACTTGAGCGCACCAATCGCCTTGCGGATACCGATCTCGCGTGTGCGCTCTGTCACCGACACGAGCATGATGTTCATGATCCCAATGCCGCCGACGAGCAGCGAGATCCCCGCGATTGCGCCGAGCAGCAGCTCGAGTGCCGCCATGACGTCGTTCACCGCGTCCATCACGTCTGTCAGGTTGACGATGCTGTAACTGTCGTCATCCCCGTATTTTTCCCTCAGCGCGCGGTCGAGCGTGTCCTCGGCCTCCTTCGTCGTCGCGCCTTCCTCCGTCGCCACATAGAAATTGCTGACGCTGACGTTCGAGAGCAGCCGCTGCGCGTTCGTAAACGGCAGGAACACCGCCGAATTCACGCTGCCGAACATCGTCTCCTGCGCCTCTTCAAGCACACCGACGATCCGGTAGTCCCGCCCGGAAAGCCGGATTGTCTGATTCAAAATATCGGTGTTCCCGAACAGATCCCTCGCCACCGAATGTCCGACAATGCACACAGCGAGTCTCTGCTCATTGTCCAGTTCTGTGATGACACGACCGGACTCCAGATCCAGACCCTGTACGGCGTCATAAGACTCCGTGATCCCGTTGATCGTCACATCCGTCGACTTCCCGGCGGCCTTCGCGGTTCCGCTTCCCGTCAGATTCGGAGAGACATAGGCGATCCCGCCCTCCCCTGCAAGCGCTTCCACCTCGCCGAGAGTCAGCCGCTTGGAACGGTCTGTGATCGACACGACCAGCTGGTCGCCGCCGAGCTCGTCGAGCGATTCCGTCACCGTGTTCGTCGCGCCCTGCACGAGCGAGATCAGCAAAGTCACAGCCATCACGCCGATGATGATGCCGAGCATCGTCAGAAAGGAGCGCAGTTTATTCGAAAGTACCGCCGAGAATGCCATCTTCCCGGCCTGTGAGAGTTTCATATCCGACCGCCTCCCTTCCCGTCGTCCGGCACATCGGTCCTGCTATTGTCCGGCGCGACAGTCCTGCTGTTACCCGATGCGCTCTTCACGTCGTAGACCAGCACGTTTCCGCTGTCGGAGACAATCTTGCCATCCAGCAGTCGCACGCGTCTCGGCGCCGCCGCCGCGATCTCGTTGTCGTGCGTGATCAGCACCAGCGTGTTACCCTGCGCGTGCAGCTCCTTCAAAAGCTGCATGATATCGTCTGTCGAGTGGGAGTCCAGATTTCCGGTCGGCTCGTCGGCGAGAATCAGCGACGGCCGCGTCACCAGGGCGCGAGCCACCGCCACGCGCTGCTGTTGTCCGCCCGAGAGCTGGTTCGGCCTGTGGTGCACGCGGTTCCCCAGCGACACCTTCTCAAGAGCCTCTAGCACGCGCGTCTTCCTCTCCGAACCTGGCACGCCCTGATAGATCAGCGGCAGTTCCACGTTCTCATAGGCCGTCAGCTTCGGCAGCAGGTTGAATTGCTGGAAGATGAAGCCGATCTTCCGGTTGCGCAAGATGCTCTGCTGCTTCTCGCTTAAGTCGGACACCTCCTGCCCGTCAATCTTATAAGTCCCCTCATCCGCCGTATCGAGGCAGCCGATGATGTTCATCAGCGTAGACTTGCCGCTCCCGGACGCCCCGATAATTGCGACGAACTCTCTGTCCTGTATCGTGAGGCTGACCCCGTCGAGCGCGTGAACCTCCTCCTCACCGAGCTGATAGATCTTCCGGATGTCGCGAAGCTCAATCATTCTGCCCCTCACCTCCTGCGAACTGAGCCCTGCTCTGCTTCATCATATCCATCATGATCTCCAGATCAGACTTGCCCAGCACCGCAACCTGATCGCCCTCGGAAAGTCCCTCTGTCACCTCGGCCTGCGTGTTGTTGACCAAGCCAAGCGTCACAGGAACAACCTCCTGCTCCTCGCCGCGGATCACCGTCACGCAGCGCTCGCCGTCGACTGTCTGCACCGCGTCGACCGGTATCAAAAGCACGTCGTCCTTCTCATCGATCACAATCGTGGCAGTCGCGCTCATCGCCGTGCGCAGCTTCTCAATCCCGGGTACCGAGATCGTCACGGTATACTTCGTCACGCCCCCGACATTCTCGCCGAGCGCGGATATTTTTTCCACCTTCCCCTCATACTCCTCGTCGTCGAACGCATCGAACACAACCTTCGCGCTCTGTCCTTCACGGACGCCCGGAATATCCAGCTCGTCAATCGCCGTCTTCAGCCAGAAACGGTCGGTGGAGATCAGCTTGTACATCTGCGTATCCTCCGCAGCCACGACGCCGTCCTGCAGCATAAGCTCCGAGACGATCCCGCTTCCTTTGGCGCAGATCTCCGGTTTTTTCTCCAGCTCACGCAGCTCCTGCAGCTTCTGCATCAACTCATCCCGATTCTCCAGCAGCTCCAGGTAATCCCCGTTGTATGTGTAATATCTTCTTGTCAACAACGTGGAGCCGGAGTCCACCCAATCGCCGGCCTCGACATTGATCTCATCGGCAATCCCGTAGGCGCTGTCCACCAGATACGGATGGTTCGACTTCAGGTACCCTGTACCGAGCTCATTCCCGTCCACATCCGTCACGGTCGCCTCTGTATCCACCGGATAATCGGAATCATCCGGAATCGTCACCGTGCAGACGCCGTCCTGCTCAGACAGGACCGTCCCTTCCTCCTCGTAGTCCAGGAAAGAGACCGTGACGCTTTCTCCCGGCTTCAGGGATCTTGACGGAGTAAATTCCAGCTTCAGCTTCTCGTCCGCAGACAGCTCCATGACGCCGCCGTGCTCTGCGACCACATCGGTCAGCACATCGTCCTCCTTCGCGAAGATGCGCTTCACTCGTCCGGAGATCGGGGATGCCAGCGACGAAGAGCCCGAGCGATCTGACATGCTTATCGCTGAGTTCAGCTCAGACAGATTATTCTCCAGAAGCGAGATCTGCTCCTTCACGGAGTCCTCGTCCACCGTTGCCAGGACGTCGCCCTCCTGCACCACGTCACCGTTCTCCGCCTTAACCGTATCGATCTTCAGCGTGTATTCGGCCTGGACCGGGTGCTCATCTGCCGCCTCGATTGAACCATTGCCCTCCGTCGTAATGCGAATCGTGCCACGAGTCACTTCCTCAATCTTCATGTTCTCTGGCAAGCGGTTTTGTGTATCCTCCTTCTGCGAGCGCAGATAAAGGCCGGCTCCGACTGCCACCAGCAGCAGTACAAGAACCAGCCATCCAATCTTCCATCTCTTCTTTTTCTTTTTCATAATATACCTCCGTGTCTGTCCCGGACAGTCGTTATCGTCAGGCCCACGCGCAGGGTTCCGTCGCAGCCCGGCATATGTTTTCCGACAATCCCTTGGCTCTGCCACTTAGTATACTACACTATTTCTAAAAAAAGTATTAAAAATTAATTTTACTCTTTTTTATTCATCCATATCCAGCTCTTCCACCGGCTTCCAGGCCTGCCCGAAATTAATATCCCTGAACAGGGCTGCGAGGCCAGTAATCTGCTTCAGCCGCAGGATCTCGTCGCGGTCCATCCCAAGGTGCTTCGAGATCCACGCGTCCGAACGGCCGAACTCATGAAGCTCCTTGACGATATTGCTCATCAGATCCACGTCATGGCTGCCGCGGGCGCGATTGTGCCGGATCGTGCTCGCCATACGCTGGTCGAGCGGCTTGTCGATCACAGAGACCGGAAGCATACCGCCCTCCCTGTCGTAAATGTCCTGATGCTCCAGCATGACCCGGTAGCGATGAAATCCGTCCACGATGATATAACTGTCCTGATCTTTGTCGTAATAGCAGACGATCGGCATCGTATAGCCGTCCACCTTGATGCTGTCGTACAGAAGCCTCATCTCCGGAGGAGCGACCGCGTTCGGGTTGTATGTATTCGGCTTGATCTTCTCTATCGGCACTGCGATCACACAGTAGGCAGGGCTTTTATGTTCCATAATCCATATCCTCCACACTCTTGTATTTTTCCCGGATCAGATTGATGCGTCTCTGCTGCTCCCTCGTCATGCCAAACCCCATAAAGCGGCAGATATGATCGTTCTTCAGGATACAGTAGCACATGCGCTTCCAGCTCGGGATATCCTTGGTCGATTTGATGTCGTCTGTGTCGTCCGGAATCTTCTCAAGGAAGATCACGCGCGACTTCTTGTTCAGCGTATAGTTCGAGACGCCGTTGCGCTGGATCTTGTAGCCGTGCTCCTCCAGCTCCCGGATCGCCTCTTCATCCAGCCCTCCGCCGGTCTTGTGCCAGAACTCAATCGACGTATTGAATTTCTTCACATAATTGTTCCTGAGCCGGGCCGGGAGCGTGTCCAGCAGAAACTGCGTGTAGGATTTCCAGGTATGTCCCTCCGGCAGCGTGATGTTGCGGTAGCCCATCGCCTTCGTCTTCGCGTAAATACTGGCAAAGTTTGCGCCCTGGACACGGCCCACCAGCTTCACCCAAATCTGAGGGTCGATCACACGGTACAGATTCAGCGCGTCCTTGGAGTAATCATTAAACGGCGACGCCACGCGCATCTGCGACACCTTCAGACCCGCCATGTAATAGAGATCGTAGAGGCGGTTGTAATCATAGTTGAACAGATAGTTCGCATGCCAGATGTCCTCGGATGTCCAGTCGTAGAGCGGGGAGGCGCACCAGACGTCCTTGAACTGCTTGCTGATCCAGCACTCGTCCCGATAGCCATACTTCTTGTTGAGAAAACCGCTGTATCTCTGCAAGGATTCGTCCGCGCGCATCCCCAGCAGGCAGACGGTCTTTTTGTTCCCGTGTGACAGCCGATACCAGCGTCCAAACTGCTTCGCCAGATCCTCCTGATGCATCCGGTAACGGTAGGTCGTCATGGGATTGTTGTCCAGATTGATCACATATTCATGCTTCGGCATCTCCCGGACCCAGATCTCCTGCTTTTTGTCATCCCAGGGATACCAGTACATCTCATAGCTGCCGAGCGCCGTGCGCGTGGCCATCGGCAGGCAGACCCAATAGAGCTCCGCCTCCCTGCGGATGCGCTCGAACGTCCGCTCCACATACTGCGTCGTCACGCTGTACTGCGCCTCAAAGTCCTGATGGAAGACGCCGATCACCTTCTCCGGATAATATTTTCTCCGGTAGTCCAGTACCATATTTAAAAGCAGCCCGCTGTCCTTTCCGCCGGAAAAAGAGATATAAATATTGTCGAATTCGTCGAAGATCAGCCGCATCCGCTTCTCGAACGCATCCAGCACATTCTCCTCCAGATATTCCCGTTTCACAGGCATCACCCTCTTAATTTCCAAAATTTGGTAATTCCTGTTTCCTAATTTAACACATAATGCAAATGAATTCAACAAATTGAGGCACAAAAAAAGAGCCGTCACCCTTTTGTGACAGCCTTTTTCGCACTTACGTCATATCATACCGTGAATTTTGTCGTATAAAATTTTATCCTGTGAATTCTGTCATATATAATTTTATTCTGCAGATCAGCGCTCCCCGAGGATATCTCGGATCTCCTCCGGCGTCGGCATCACGCGCAGCGCACCCTTTCTCGTCGTGATGATCGAGGCGGCGACATTGGCAAAGCGAAGCATTTCCCTCAGGTCCTCCTCAGAAAGCCCGTCGAGCCCGTGTTCGCAGACATAATGCAGCACACAGCCACAGAAGGTATCCCCCGCGCCTGTCGTCTCGATCGTATCCGGACACAGACGCGCCGGAATCTCAACAATGGAATTCCCGTAATACGCACGGCTGCCGTCTTTACCCATCGAAACAAGGATCAGGCGGATCTGCGGATAACGCTCCCGGATCCATGCCACGCCCTGTGTGAAATCCTCCTCGCCGGTCAGCCACTGAATCTCATTGTCCGAAATCTTCAGCACGTCGCAAAAGCCCAGACCGTAGAGTACCTGCTCCTTCGCGTCGTCGAGTGATTTCCACAAAGGCGGACGCAGGTTCGGATCAAACGAGATCAGCGTCCCCGCCTCCTTCGCGACAGAGAGCGCCTTTTTCGTAGCCTTGCGGACACCCTCGTGCGTCATCGACAATGTACCGAAATGAAAGATCTTTGAATCGCGGATCAGCTCCTCCGGCACCTCGTCCTCCGTCAGCATCATATCAGCTCCGGGATCCCGGTAGAAGGAAAAATCCCGATCTCCATCCGGAAACGTATGTACCAGCGCGAGCGTCGTGTGAACGGTTTCATCCATATACAGGTATGAGGCGTCGATCCCGACCTCCTCAACCGCTTCCTTCAGCTGCGTCCCGAAAAAGTCCTTCCCGACCTTTCCGATAAAAGCCGTCCTGTCGCCGAGCTTCCCGAGCATGGCAAGGACATTGCACGGAGCTCCACCCGGATTTGCCTCAAACAAGGGATTCCCCTGGCCGCTCATGCCGTTCTCCGTGAAATCGATCAACAGCTCGCCCAGCGCCGTCACATCGTACCTCTTCATAGTGTCCTGTCCTTTCCCTATACAACAAGCCATCTCCGACGCGCATTTGTCCTCTGGCTAAGAAGCAGCCTGCACACGCTAGTCGGTCAGCCACTCTCTATTTCTGATCTTGTCCTCGACCGCCGCGAACGCACTCAAAAGCTTCTCATTGAATGTGCCGCACTCGCCGTTCCGGATCATCTTCACTGCAGTCTCATGGTCGAACGCTTTTTTATAGACACGCTCCGAGGTCAGTGCGTCGTAGACATCCGCCACTGCGACCACCTGGGCCCCGATCGAGGTCTCATCGCCCTTCAGGCCGTCTGGGTATCCCCTTCCGTCCCAGCGCTCATGATGATGCCGCGCGATATCAAAGCTGTACTCATAGATCTCTGCATCCATGATCTCAGGGATCGTCTGCAGAATCTCTCCGCCCTTGACAGTGTGCTGCTTCATGATCTCAAACTCCTCCGGCGTCAGACGGCCCGGCTTATTCAGGATACCGTCCGGGATGGCGATCTTGCCCACATCGTGAAGTACGGATGCCATCGCAATCTTCTCAATTTCTGCCTTCGGAAGATGATACTCCGGATAGGTATTGCTTACCTGTGTCAACAGCAGATTTGTGAGACCAGAGATGCGCTTGACGTGCTCGCCCGACTCGCAGTCACGGAACTCGATGACCGTCGCCAGCGTCTCGATCACGGACTGATTCATCCGGTTCAGCTTCTCCACCTGCTCGGCAACAATACTCTCCAGCTCATTCCTGTGTCGGTAAAGCTCGATTACCCTGTTGATACGACTGCGCAGGAAATGCGGAGCGAAGGGCTTGGAAATGATATCGACTGCGCCAAGGTTGTAGCCCTCCATCAACATCTCGTTGCTGTTGGCCGCCGTGATCAGGAAAACCGGAATCGACTTGATCTTGCCGCTCTTGTTCATCTCTCTGAGCACGCCCAGTCCGTCCATCTCCGGCATCAGCAGATCGAGCAGCATCGCCGAAATCCGTGTGTCTCCATTTAATACCTCGACCGCCTCCACGCCGTCGGACGCCTCGATAATGTTGTATTCGTCCTTAAATATCTCTGTAAGGATCGCGCGATTGATCTCAATATCGTCTACGATCAGTATTGTCATGTCCGTCAAAACACCTGCACCCCTCTCTTATACACTGCGCTCGATGCAGGCGATCACTTGCTCCTGAACAGAAACCATCCCATCGTAGACCGCCTTTGCTTCGTCCGCCTGTCCCGCGCGCAACAGGTCCACGACCTTCGTGTATCCCTCGTAAAGCGGTGTCACAGACAAATTCCCGGTAGCGCCCTTCAGCGCGTGCGCCCGCTCCTCAGCCTCCTTCAGCTCTCCGCTCGCGAATGCCCCTTCGACATCCGTCTTTCTCACCATGTCCGGAAGCTTGCGCAGCATCCTCTCATAGAGCGCTGCATTTCCCATAAAGCGCTCCAGCCCCTCGTCGACGTTTGAGCCAAGATCCCTTAATTCCTCTAATAATGCCATTTCTATCTCCATTCCGCCGTCGCATCACGGCCACAAAATTATGGCAAGCACTACTCACCAAACGCCCCGAAACAATTGTCTGAACTGGGGCTATTTTAATGCAAAACACTCATGAACAGCATAACATTTCCCAAGTTTTATGTCAATAATTATCAGCACGATTTTCGCCCCAGGGAATTTCCTTAAATTAGTGCTTGACTTTTCCTTACGGTTAGGATTATAATAGCGGAGCGGGTTGTGTGACAGCCCGCTTCTTATGGGGTCTTAGCTCAGCTGGGAGAGCATCTGCCTTACAAGCAGAGGGTCACAGGTTCGAGCCCTGTAGGCCCCATACAACAGAATATGGCGGAATAGCTCAGCTGGCTAGAGCACACGGTTCATACCCGTGGTGTCGAGAGTTCAAGTCTCCCTTCCGCTACTGAAAAAGTACCGCGAACGCGGTACTTTTTATATTTCCTTTATGAATGTGTCTCAGCAGCAGAGATAATCAGGAGATCCTGCGCACCTCTGTCTTCGCCTTCCGGCGCGCAAGCTCTTCCCTCCACTCGATCTTGTAAATCAAACCATGGATCACGACGCTCATCATCACGCCGCATACCACGTCGATCACCGAATGCTGATCCAGCATAACCGTAGACGCACAGATCAAAACCATAATCACAAAATGTACGGCAATCGTAAGCTTTCTGTGTCTGAGATTCTCCAGACTGCAGACCGCTTGGAACACCATGACCGTATTCATCACATGGATCGACGGACAGACATTTGTCGGCGTGTCAATCGCGCGCAGCATGACAACCATATTGTAGAGGAAGCCAGTCTCGTGCGGATTGTTCGCAAGCCGGAGATTCAGCCCCGTCGGAAAAATATAGTAAATCATCAGGCAGATCGTCAGGCCCGAGAAAATGAGCCTGCACAGCTTCGAGTAATCCTCCCAGCCACGGCGCTTGAACCAGATAAACGCACCCGCCATATACGGGAACCAGAAAATATAAGGTATGATAAAGGCCTCGCAGAACGGGATCATCTCGTCCAGCTTACAGTGCACGATATATTTCGGTACCACGGTGGTCTCCAGATAGTGGAAAACAGTCAGGTAAAACGCCATATACACAAGTGCAACCATGTACGGATATCTTTTGAACCAGTTCTTTATCGCTTCCAGTTTCATTTTTCCCTTCCCCTCATTCAGTGCTTGTATCCACTGTCTGCCTCACATACGTGCCGTTCAGCGGTGAATCGGACGCATCATAGTCTTCTTCGCTGGACACGGTAACAGTCAATACCCCTTCGTTCATCTCGAACACCACTACGTGATGGTCATCTCCCCTGTACACCGCCGTGCTTCCGTCCACCTCGGCTGACGAAGCGATCCCGGAATTCGCAAAGGCGAAAGAAAAGCTCTTTGCATCGACGAGTGAGATTGTAACGGTCTCTTGATCGCTTGCGTATGTCCCAGACCAGATGTCTTCCGTCGCCGTCTCTCCCGTGCTGTTTTCCTGAGATGCCTCTGTCTGGGCTCCCTCCGTGGTGTCCGTCCCGGCCTGAGAAAGCTTCTCTCCCGTCTGCCCCTCAGTCTGTGCCGGAGTACCCGAAATATCCGTCGCTCCTGCATCGCCGCCCGTATTCTGAGACGCGTCCGGCTGTGCCACGGCGCTGTCTGAGCTTCCCGCATCCGACGTGCCCGCGTTTCCGGAAGACTCTATCCTGACATCCTGCCCGATCCCTTCCTCTGAGGAGGTACATGCCGTCAGCAAAAGAATCCCCGCAGCCACAAACGCAGCCAGAACCAATGCTCTGTGTTTCATTTCCATCTCCTCTGGCCTTCGCCATTCAACACACTTTTCCTGGTATCTTATCCGGCTTTACATTCTAGCACCATTCCTTTCATTTGTCATGCCTTTTTAAAATTTTTAAGAAAATTATTTAAAATTCATCACAATCGACGCAGAAAACCGTTATTTTGTACAGGTTCTCTACTGATGAAACTGTAAAAGACGCCGCCTTGCGATCTCTGGATTGGCCGAAAAATACAGCGAAAAAATCCGGCAGTCCACCATCTTCCACTCGTAATCCCCGGCATACGTAATATAACTGCTCCACCAGTAGTCGCCAAGCCGGCTGACATACCCCTTTTCAAGAGGAAGCCTGTGAATTCTCCGGCACTGGGCCGCAATTTCCCCCATCGAGGCAAGCTCTTTCGTGATTCCGTTTCTCAGAAAGACCTGCCGTCGCCTTGGGTGCGCCAGGTCAGCACAGTATCTGTCGAGAAATTCGCTTGCCGCATGCAAAACACCCTTGCGGACTGAGGAAATCCCGTTTGCCTCTACGACAAGATATGCGCTGTCATCGGTAAGGCAGAACGCGTAGACAAGCCACTCTTCCTCTTTTTCAATGGCAAAAAGAATATCGAGAAGCTTTTTCTTATCGCGCTCGTCAGCCAATAGACACCGGCTACCCTCCAGTGTCTGATAGTATATTTTTCTCGCTCTTTGACAACAGACCATATTCGACCGCTCCTTTCTCCGTCTGTCCCTGACGATCAGAGAATAGATGATTTCCCTGCGGCAAAAATGGTAGCACTTCCACCGTAATTTTTCAATATTTTGATGCAATAGGTGTCGTTTTATCTTGCAAAACAGGTGGTGTGTATTGAGTTGTCTGAAATTATTGCGGAATCTGTCGAAAAAAAGAGAAGGCGCAACACTTTGTTGCACCTTCTCTCCCCAGTATGTTCTTTTTCTTTCATCTGGGATCGCTCATCCCGCCGATCCCGTATCGGCTGTTCCGTCTGAAGTGCTGCCATCGGACGACTGATCCGCCGCGGTGTCGGATGTCCCGCTCGAGTCGGCACCCTCCGACTCTCCCGAGGCGGTATAGCTCATGCCAAACGCCGCGCTGTACTCGTTGATGCGCCCGATGATCCGCTGCGCCTCTGTCCCCTGCGCCGGCGTAGGCTGATAATTGTTATAATACGCTTCCGAGGAAATACTGCACGGAATGAGCTCGATCTGATCGTCGTCGAGCACGCCGTCTCTTGTGACCGTAAAGGTCTGACGGAAGATCAGACTGTCCATGTCGGACGGCGCATTGTTTCCCCCGAAGCAGAAGTTTCCGAGACTGTAGACAATATACACTCCATTGTATTTCTCTATCCCCTGCAGCACATGCGGATGGTGCCCCACCACGAGGTTCGCCCCGCAGTCCACGGCGATATGTGCCAGCTCCTGCTGCGTCGCATCCGGCTGCGTCTCCTTCTCGCTTCCCCAGTGGAAGGCCACGATGATGAGCCTTGCCCCCTGCTCCTTCGCAGCCTCGACTGCCTCGCGCAGATCCTTCTCACTGTCCATGCCATCGTCCAGCACATAGATGCCGATAAAGGCAGTCGCAATCCCATTGACGTCCTTCACGGCAATCTCCGTATCCTGGCAGTAATCAATGCCGGCCTCCGTCAGATGTTGCTTTGTATCGGCAAGACTCTGCGGACCGTAATCGCTGCTGTGATTGTTCGCCAGCGTAACCACGTCGATGGAACCATTCTTCAAAATCTGCGTGTAGGACGGGTCACCCTTGAACGCATACTGCTTATTCTCGCGCTGCGTCTCGTCCGTAAGCGTTCCCTCCAGGTTCGCAAATGTCGCATCGTCCTCGCTCAGCGTATCCTTGACATTCTGGAAGAACCAGGAATGTCCACGAACAATGTCAAACGCGTCAAAGCTGGTCTCGGAGTTGAAATTCACGTCGGTCCCGAGCGTGCAGTCTCCAACTGCGCTGATCGTCACTGACCTGCTCTCACCGACTGTCACCTTGCAGGACGCCTCTTTGACCTCGTCCGCACTGACCGTGATGATCGTACTTCCGATGCCCTGAGCTGTCACCTTCCCCGAGCTGTCTACCGATACCACCTCCGGATTCGCACTCGTATATTTCAGATTATTCAAAAGTGCGCCCGCCGGCTCGACCTGCGCATCCAGCCAGGTCGTCTCCTCCGGATACAATTCAACCTCCTCCCGCGAAAGAGTGAGCGACTCTGCATTCTCCATCGTTGTCACGAGTGGACGGCAACGGTTGCCCGCCGCGTCCTGCGCATAGAAATAATAAACGCTGCCATCCTCATACGTGAGCGGTTCACTGTAATCCAGAAATTCCGGAACGTTGGAAAATGCATTGTTATGTACAATCGCATAGCGGATCTTCGCGATCTCGGAACGCGCGTCCCCTGCCGTTACCGTAATCTGCTCCTGCTTCCTCGTCACATTGATGACCGGAGGCTGCGAATCGATCATCGGAATCTCCGCCTGAGCATTCAGCGTCCCCTGATCTGTACTCACGGAAATCTCAAGCGTCGGCTCACTCACCTGCGCCGTAAGCCTGCCCTCCTCATCGAGCATGTAGCTGTTCCCATTCACAGTCGCCTTTTCGGCCTTCGCATTTTTCACACGAATCGTCAGCTTCACCGGATAGGAGCGGCACCACTGCTCCGGTCTCTCCTCGATCAAAACCGTCAGGCCATCGTCGGCCGTCACTCCCTCCATCTTGCGCTTCTCCGCCTGTGAAAGCAAGACAGAATGAACGATCAGCCCAATCACAAGAACCACAAGCAGAAGTCCAACAACCGCCAATATCAGCTTTTTGTGCCGAAGCCCATGCTTTGCAAAATTTTCTCGAATGGATGTAGCGCCCTTCCGAATGCTGGCTCCAATCCCGGAAAGCTTCTCGCGAAGGTATTTCAACACTGCGCCTTTCTCCCGCGCCTTTTCTCCTTTGGATTCTGGAGACGGTTCAGGCTTCACAATCTCTTCGACCGCAGCTTCCCCCTCCGAATGCTCTGACTTCGGCGGCGCTTCCTCCTCCGGCTCCGAGACATTTCTGTCCCTTCTGCCGTCTGGCCTCCACCTGCGCAGAAGACGGCTGATCACCCGCTCATCCTCCTGCTGCTCCTCCGGCGTCCGCTCCTCCTCGGGGAGCTCCTCCTCGCCTTCCTCCTGTTCGAGCAGCTCCCGAAGCTCCTGCTCCTCTTTCTCGCGCAGAGATTCCTCCGGATCCTTGCCGCGCTGGACTGCCTTGACGATCTCGATCAGTTGTTCAAAGTTATCCGCTCGTACTCTCTGTTTACTCATCTGAAATATGCGACTCCCGATTCAGCCAAATTTGCCCCATCTGAGCTGTACAATCTTCGTTTCAGCTCCGTTTTATCTGAAATACGCGACTCCCGATTCAAAGATCTTCAGATCCTGCTCCCCGTAAATGTTGACGGCCACCGAATCCCCGCGGCGTTCCACGTGCGCCATCTTGCCGAGCACTCTGCCGTCCGGGCTCGTGATGCCCTCGATCGCGAAGTAGGAACCGTTGACGTTCCACATCTCATCATCGATCCGGATCTCTCCGTCCGGGTCGCAGTACTGCGTCGCCACCTGCCCGTGCGCGAACAGGCGCATCAGCCATTCCTTACTCGCCACGAAACGTCCCTCTCCGTGTGAAGCCGGGTTCGTGTAGACACCGCCCGGCTGCGCGAGCGCAAGCCACGGAGACTTGTTGCTGACGACCTTCGTGTAGACCATCTTGGAAATGTGCCGGCCGATTGTGTTAAACGTCAGCGTCGGGGAATCCTCCGTCTGTCCGACGATCTCTCCATGCGGCACCAGCCCGAGCTTGATCAGTGCCTGGAAGCCGTTGCAGATACCAAGCACCAGACCGTCCCGCTCATTCAAAAGCTTCATGACCGCCTCCTTCAGCTTCGCGTTCTGGAACGCGGTCGCGAAGAACTTCGCGGAGCCGTCCGGCTCGTCGCCCGCCGAGAAGCCGCCCGGGAACATGATGATCTGCGCCTGGGAGATTGCCTTCTCGAAGACCTCCACCGAATCACGGATGTCCTGCGCGCTTAAGTTGCGGAAGACCTTGACGTCCACCTCCGCGCCCGCGCGCTCGAACGCCTTCGTGCTGTCGTACTCGCAGTTCGTGCCCGGGAACACCGGGATGAACACGCGCGGCTTCGCGACTTTATGCTTACATACATGAACGTTCGGCGTCACGTAGCAGCCGTTCTCTTTGTGGACGATCGTCCCGTCCTCTTCCCTTCCAGCAAAGAAGTACGCCCGCGGACCGCTCGTCGGGTTGCCGTCGATGTCGAGACCGCCGCCGATCGTCGGGATGCCGGAATCCGTCTTGAACACGCGCTCCAGCGTGCCCGTCCAGGCCTGCAGCGCCTCGTCGATCGGAATCTTCACATCCCTGTATTCAAATGTGCCGTTGTTTACCACCTCGCCGACCACCGTATAGCGGATCGCGAGAGCGCCGACCGCTCCGTCCGGCACCTCGGCCACGATATCGCCGAAGCCCACCGTGAACAGATCACGCTCGTCAATGTTGTGCTCGATCTTAAAGCCAAGCCCGTTGCCGAACGCCATCTTCGAGAGCGCCGCCGCGAGTCCCTTTCCGTCGAGCGCGTAGGCCGAGATGATACGGCCCGCCTTGACGTCCTCGTGGAACTTCGCGTACTGCTCCATGATCTCACCATAGAGCGGAAGATCGTATTCGTCTTTTTCAAAGTGCAGGAGCACGAGCTTGCTGCCCGCCTTCTTGAGCTCCGGCGTGATGATCGTCTTGTCGCTCGCCACGTCCACCGCGAACGACACGAGCGTCGGCGGCACGTCGATCTCGTTGAACGAGCCGGACATACTGTCCTTGCCGCCGATCGACGGCAGGCCGAAACCGAGCTGCGCCGAGTACGCGCCCAAAAGCGCCGCGAACGGCTGGCTCCAGCGCTTCGGATCCTCGGTCATCCTGCGGAAATACTCCTGGAAGGTGAAACGGATCTTGCTGTAATCTCCGCCGTTCGCTACGATACGCGCGACCGACTCGAGCACCGCGTAGACCGCGCCGTGGTACGGGCTCCAGCTCGACAGGTACGGGTCGAAGCCGTAGGCCATCATCGTCACCGTGTCCGTCTTGCCCTCAAGCACCGGAAGCTTCGCGACCATCGCCTGCGTCTCGGTGAACTGGTATTTTCCGCCGTACGGCATAAACACTGAGCCTGCTCCGATCGAGCCGTCGAACATCTCCACAAGCCCCTTCTGCGAGCAGCAGTTCAGATCGGCGAGCGTCTCCAGCCATTTCGCGCGGACGTCCGCCACTTCGTTTCTCACAAAATATTTCTCCGTCTCGGAGGGCATATCCACCGCGACGCTCGTCTCCTGGTGCGCGCCGTTCGTGTCGAGGAACGCGCGGGAGATGTTGACGATCTCCCTGCCTCTCCACTTGAGGACGAGCCTCGGACTTTCCGTCACGACGGCCACCTCGACCGATTCGAGGTTCTCTTCGGCCGCGTAGCCCATGAATTCCTTTACATTCTTCGGGTCGACCACGACCGCCATGCGCTCCTGCGACTCAGAGATCGCGAGCTCCGTGCCGTCCAAGCCTGCATATTTCTTCGGAACCTTGTCCAAGTTGATCTCAAGTCCCGGCGCGAGCTCTCCGATTGCCACGGAGACGCCGCCTGCGCCGAAATCGTTGCACTTCTTGATTAATTTACTGACCTCCGGACGGCGGAACAGCCTCTGCAGCTTGCGCTCGGTCGGCGCGTTGCCCTTCTGCACCTCCGCGCCGCAGACCTCGATGGAGGCCTCCGTGTGCACCTTCGAGGAGCCGGTCGCCCCGCCGATGCCGTCGCGGCCCGTCCTGCCGCCTAATAAGATAATGACGTCGCCCGGATCGGAATTCTCGCGGATCACGGCGCTGCGCGGCGCCGCGCCCATGACCGCGCCGATCTCCATGCGCTTCGCCACGTAATCCGGATGATAGATTTCTTTGACATAGCCGGTCGCCAGACCGATCTGGTTGCCGTAGGAGCTGTAACCGTGCGCCGCCTCGCGCACCAGCTTCTTCTGCGGCAGCTTGCCCTTCAGGGTATCCTTCACGGAAGCCCTCGGATCCGCCGCGCCCGTCACGCGCATCGCCTGATACACATAAGTGCGCCCGGAGAGCGGATCGCGGATCGCGCCGCCTAAGCAGGTCGCCGCGCCGCCAAACGGCTCGATCTCCGTCGGGTGGTTGTGCGTCTCATTCTTGAAATTAACCAGCCATTCCTCGGTTTTTCCGTCGATCTCGACCGGCACCACGATGCTGCATGCGTTGATCTCGTCCGACTCCTCCTGATCCTGCAGCTTTCCTTCTTTCTTCAGCTTGCGCATCGCCATCAGCGCAAGGTCCATCAGGCAGACGAACTTGTCGTCCCGCCCCTTGTACATCTCCTCGTGATCGGCGAGATACTGCCTGTAAGTATCCTCGATCGGCTTTCGGTAGTAGCCATCGTCAAATGCGACGTCCGTAAGTTCCGTCGAGAACGTCGTGTGGCGGCAGTGATCCGACCAGTAGGTGTCGAGCACGCGCACCTCCGTCATCGACGGGTTGCGTTTCTCCTCATTCTTAAAATAATTCTGAATGTGCTGGAAATCACGGAAGGTCATCGCCAGATTCAGGGAATCGTAGAGCGCCTTCAGCTCTGCCTCTCCCATCGCGATAAAGCCGTCGAAGATGCTCACGTCCGCGGGCTCCTCGAACTCTGTCACCAGCGTCTCCGGCTTCTCGAAACCTGCCTCGCGCGAATCCACCGGATTGATGCAGTAGGACTTGACCGCCTCGAACTCCTCGTCCGACACTTCGCCCGCGACCACGTAGACCGTCGCGGAACGGATCACCGGCTCCTCGTCCTCCTTCAGAAACTTCAAACACTGCACGGCGGAATCCGCCCGCTGGTCGAACTGCCCCGGCAGATACTCCACCGCGAACGCCCGCTCGTCTTCCGCCATCGGGAACTCGTCCTCATAGAGGACGTCCACCGGCGGCTCGGCGAACACCATCCTGCACGCGTCCGCGAACACCGCGTCCGAGACGTTCTCCACATCGTAGCGGATCAGGATGCGGATGCTCTTCAGGCCTGCCGCGCCAAGATAGCTTCGCATCTCGTGCGCGAGTCCCTTCGCGGCTACAGCGAACTGCTCCTTCTTCTCCACATACACTCTTCTGACTTTGCTCATGTAGGTCCTCCTTCTTCGTGTTTAGTTCACTTAAAGTGTAATCCGAACGCGTGCTCTGTCTGCGGATGTTCCGCCGCAAACACGTTGTTCT
>CANQVT010000037.1 GCA_947627365.1 uncultured Lachnospiraceae bacterium
AAGATCGAATACTTCGCGCGCGCCGGGCTGCCGACGCCCGCGGGCATGGTGATCGGCCGCGACGGCAAGCCGATGACGGACAGCGAGGACATTCTGAACGCGCTGAACGAGAAGCGCGCCGCGTTGGCTCCGCTGGGCGGGATCGGCGACGAACTCGCGGGCTACAAAGGCTACGGTTACGCGACTGTGGTGGAGATCCTCTCGGCAGCGCTTCAGGCCGGCAGCTATCTGCGCATGCT
The DNA here is from genome assembly GCA_947627365.1 of uncultured Lachnospiraceae bacterium. GTDB lineage: Bacteria > Bacillota > Clostridia > Lachnospirales > Lachnospiraceae > Choladousia. The sequence goes on from CANQVT010000037.1 coordinate 240, forward strand.
CTCTGGCTTCGACGCAGACGGCAACAAGATCCCGTATCCGCTCGGACATTTCTTCATCGCGATCGATACGGAAGCCTTCATGGGCGCCGAGTCTTTCAAGAAGACCGCCGGGAACATCCTGCGCGAGCTGCGCGCTTCCGAGAAAGCGCCGGGCTGCGACCGCATCTACACGGCGGGCGAGAAGGAGTACGAGGTCTGGCAGTTCCGCAAGGATAAAGGTGTGCCGGTCGGCGAGGCCGTCCAGAAGGAGCTCATCGGGCTGCGCGACCGCTTCGGGCTTACGCAATTTCGCTTTCCGTTCGAATAATCCTGAGAGTCTTTGCGAGAACAGATTAGACAGGCGCTGAAATTTGTATATTGCAATTCAAAATGACATATGATATAATGTCAACCGACAAAGGTGAGAAATGTCCATAAGATCAAAAGGCGAGACCCCGGATGTACGCTACTACATTCGGGGTCTCTTCCTCTTTTGCGGAGAGGTAAACCGTTTGGGCTAGTTACCGGCTAATCATCGCTGTCTAACCACTTGATGATGTAGTGACAAGTTACACCAGCCGCGACAGCAACTATAAAGGTGAGAAATATATCCATAAAATCACCCCCTCTCTGTCACCAGTATTGGGGCGGTAACGATATAATTATACAACAAATAATATATAAACACAATAATAAACTGTGTATAATATCTCTAAAACAAAAAGCAGATGGTTTAAATTTGCAAATATACCTTTCACTCTGCATCGGCAGGCGGACGAGACGGTTGACAGTACAGTTGGCGAAGACTATAATGATTTAGATAAATATAGAAGCGAGGAACAAAACCTATGATTTCGGAAAAGATGAAGCCCTTCCTGCAGAACAATTCTGCGATCCGGGCTATGTTTGAAGAGGGAAAGAGAATGGCGGCCGAGTTCGGCGCGGACAAGGTCTACGATTTCAGCCTTGGCAATCCGAACGTTCCGGCGCCGGCGAAGATCCGGGACGCGATCGTCTCCATTCTCGACGAAGAGGATCCGGTATTTGTGCATGGTTATATGAGCAATGCCGGATTTCCGCATGTCCGGAAGGCGATCGCGGATCATTTAAACGCGCGCTTCGGGACGCGCTTCACGGAGGACAACCTGATCATGACCGTGGGCGCGGGCAGCGGTCTCAACGTTTGCCTGAAGACAATTGTGAATCCGGGCGACGAGGTGATCGTGTTCGCCCCGTATTTTCTGGAGTACGGCGCGTACATCGGCAATTACGACGGCGTGCTTGTGCAGGTGGATCCGGACAGAGAGACTTTCCAGCTCAATCTTGCGGATTTTGAGTGCAAGCTCGGTCCGAAGACAAAAGCGGTCATCATTAACAACCCGCACAACCCCACAGGCGTGGTCTTTTCCGAAGAGACGATAAGGGCGCTCGCCGCGATCCTGACGAAGAAGCAGCAGGAATACGGACACGCGATCTATCTGCTCTCAGACGAGCCATACCGCGAGCTCGCGTTTGACGGGGCGCAGGTGCCGTTTGTCACGAAATATTACGACAACACGATGGTGGTCTACTCCTACAGCAAATCTCTCTCCCTTCCGGGCGAGCGTATCGGTTACGTCGTGATTCCGGACGAGGTGGAGGACAGCGAGGACACGATCGCTGCGGCGACGATCGCAAACCGTATCAGCGGCTGCGTGAACGCACCGTCTCTGATTCAGCTGGCCGTCGCGAAATGCGTTGACGCGGAGGTAGATCTGGACTACTACGACCGAAACCGTAAGACCCTCTACGAAGGTCTGACCAGTCTCGGCTTCACCTGTGTGCGGCCGGAAGGCGCCTTCTATCTGTGGCTCAAGTCCCCGGTGGAGGACGAGAAGAAATTTGTGGAGGTTGCGAAGAAATATCACATCCTGATGGTGCCGGGCAGCTCGTTCGCCTGCTCCGGTTATGTACGGCTCGCGTACTGCGTCTCTTACGAGACGATACAGAACGCGTTGCCGGAGTTCGGGAAGCTTGCAAAGGAGTTCAACTTATGAAGATCATAATAGTAGGTCTCGGTAAGGTCGGGCAGTCGCTTGCGATCGAGCTGAGCCGCGAGGACAATGACATCACGGTCATCGACCGGGACGAGAGTGTCGTGGAGGAGATCTCAAGCCTCTATGACCTGATGGGGATCCAGGGGAACGGCGCGAGCTATTCTGTGCAGATAGAGGCCGGCATTGAAAAGGCCGACCTTCTGATCGCCGTGACCGGGTCGGACGAGCTGAATCTGCTCTGCTGTCTGATCGCAAAGAAGGCTGGTAACTGTCACACGATCGCGCGGGTTCGTAATCCCGAGTACAGCAAAGAACTCGGCTTCATCAAGGAGGAGCTTGGCCTCGCGATGGTGATTAATCCGGAATTCACGGCGGCTCGGGAGATCTCGCAGGTGCTGAAATTCCCCTCGGCGATCGAGGTCAATTCCTTTTCGAAGAGCAGGGCCGACCTGCTGAAATTCCGCGTCTCGGAGCAGTCCGCCCTGAACGGCGCGCGCATTTGCGATCTGTTTGCGGGCGGGTCAAACGTTCTGGTCTGCGTGGTGGAGCGCGGCGAGGAGGTATATATTCCGGACGGCCGCTTCGTTCTGCAGGCGCGGGATCTTGTGTCTATCGTCGGAGCGACGGCGGAGGCGAACGAATTTTTCCGCAAGGCCGGTATCGTCACGAACCAGGTGAAGAGCCTGATGATCGTGGGAGGAAGCTCGGTCGCCTATTATCTCGCGAAAATGATGCTCTCGCTCGGCGTGAGGGTCAAGCTGATCGAAAAAGACCTCAAGCGTTGCGAGCTGCTCTCCGATATGCTCCCGAAGGCTACGGTCGTCCACGGGGACGGTACGGACAAGGATCTCCTGATGGAGGAAAAGATCGACAAATACGAGAGCTTTGCGGCTCTCACCAACATCGATGAGGAGAATATTCTGATCTCCCTGTTTGCCCGTAAGATCGGCAATATGAAGCAGGTCACAAAGATTAATCGCGCCGTGTTTGACGAGGTGATCGACGAATTGAATCTCGACACGGTGATCCGTCCGAAGGACATTACGGCAGAGCATATCATCCGCTACGTCCGTTCCATGAAGAATGCCTCTGGCAGCAATGTCGAGACTCTGCACAAGATCATCAACGGCAAAGCCGAGGCGCTGGAATTCATGATCCGGGGAAAATCCCGGGTGACGGACACTCCGCTGCAGGATCTGAAGATCCGCAAGGGTATCCTCATCGCGAGCATCAGCCGGAAGGGGCAGGTCATCATTCCGCGCGGTTCGGATATGCTCCGGGAGGGCGATGGCGTCATCGTCATCACACAGTTCAGCGGGCTGAACGATATACAGGATATACTAGAAAAATAAAGCGATCGGGCAGCCGGCAGGAGTTACAGAAGAAGCCGGACGGAAGACAAGAACTACAGGGAAAAGCGGGACGGCAGATATGAATTATAAAATTATCAGAAATATCATAGGCTGGGTTTTGATCATAGAGGCGGCGTTCATGGCGCCTGCATGTCTGGTCGCGGTGGTTTATCGGGAGCGGGCGGGTTTTGATCTGCTGCTTTGCGCGCTGCTTTGCCTGCTCTGTGGCTGGCTGCTCACGAGGAAAAAACTGACCGACAAGAGCATGTACGCGAGAGAGGGCTTTGTGGTCGTCGCGTTGTGCTGGATCGTGCTCAGCGCGTTCGGGGCGCTTCCCTTTGTGATATCGGGAGCGATCCCATCCTACATCGACGCGCTTTTCGAGACGGTGTCCGGCTTTACGACGACCGGGTCGAGCATTCTCTCCGAGGTGGAATCGATGCCGCACTGCCTGCTGTTCTGGCGCAGTTTCACGCACTGGATCGGGGGTATGGGCGTGCTCGTGTTCCTGATGGCGCTTCTGCCGCTCGCCGGCGGCACCAACATGTACATGATGAAGGCAGAAAGCCCCGGACCGTCTGTTGGCAAGCTGGTCCCGAAGGTCAAGTCGACCGCTGTGCTTCTCTACAAGATGTATCTTGTGCTGAGTATTACGCAGCTCTTCTTTCTTCTGATCGGTGGAATGCCGGTATTTGACGCGTTGACGACCGTCTTTGGTACGGCCGGCACCGGCGGCTTCGGCGTCAGGAATGACAGCATCGGCGGTTATTCGACTTACCTCCAGGTAGTCGTGACTGTATTTATGATATTATTCGGCGTCAATTTTAACGCATATTATTTCTTTGCTTGCCGCAAGCCGAAGGAAGCGTTCAAGATGAGCGAGGTGCGCGTATATCTCGGCATCATCCTCACGTCGATCGTGCTGATCACAATCAACATTTCAGGTATGTTTGAGAACGCGGCGAAGGCGTTGCAGCAGGCAGCGTTCCAGGTGGGTTCCATCATCACGACGACCGGTTTCGCGACGACTGACTTCAACCAGTGGCCGGTTTTCTCAAAGACAATTCTCGTGATGCTTATGTTTATCGGGGCCTGTGCAGGCAGCACGGGCGGCGGTATGAAGGTGTCGCGTATCATCATTCTCTTTAAGTCGATCCTGAAGGAGCTGGACGTCGTCGCGAATCCGCGCCACATTCAGAAGGTCAAGCTCGACGGGCGGGTGGTAGAGCACGCTGTGATCCGCTCTGTAAATGTGTTTCTGGCTTCCTACGTGATCGTATTCGCGCTTTCGGTACTGTTGATTTCAATTGATAACTTTGACTTTACGACGAACTTCACGGCGGTTGCCGCGACGATCAACAACATCGGCCCAGGTCTCGAGATTGTGGGGCCGACCGGGAATTTCGGCCAGTTCTCAAATTTTTCCAAGCTTGTCCTGACCTTCGACATGTTGGTCGGCAGGCTGGAGTTGTTCCCGATGCTTGTGCTTTTCGCAAAGCGCACATGGTCGAAGTGACGGGGTCCGAATGCTGACTTTACAATAAATAAATTGTGTGTTAAAATAACAAAATAAGTTTTTGTGATAAGGGTATAAGGGGATATAGAGGTACAAGAGGGGATAATCAATAATGCGAAGAAAGACATTGCTTACTGCCACGCTGTGTGTGGTGCTTGCAGTAGCCTCGCACAGTGTCAGTCCGTATTATCATAGCGCGCGGTATGTAAGAGCCGAGTCGGCGGGGGAGAAGGCTCCTTCAGGCAAGTCTGAGAAGACAGAGGGGTCGGCGCCAGTTTCTGCGCCGGATTCAGCTTCTGCTTCTGAGACGACGCCGAAGCAGACCGAGTCGGCCGCGCCGGAGACGACGCCGGATTCCGGCAACGCGGGAGAGCAGGGAAATACGGGTAGCTCCGGGAATACGGAGAATTCCGGAGGCACGGAAAGCGCCGGGGGAACAGAAGGTTCCGGAGGCACAGGAAGCTCCGGGGGAACAGGAAGCTCCGGAGGCACGGAAAGCGCCGGGGGAACAGAAAGCTCCGGAGGCACGGAAAATTCCGGAAACACGGAAAGCCCGGGAGCTGCTGAGAGTTCTGGAAGTACCGAGGGAAGCGAATCGACAAGCCCGGACACGAATCCGGATACCAATTCAGAGACTGGCGGGACGGAAGCCCAGCAGACGGAGACATCCGGTGAGACGGTTCCAACCGAGGTTCCTTCTACAGAAACGCCTCCGACGGAGACGGCGCTGACCGAGATTGATATGGAGGATGAGCCACTTATCGTTCCGGAGACTGGGGAAGAAAAGGAGTCTGAGACTGAGGAGAAGCTCACCAACGAGGAGCTGATCGCGCGGCAGCAGATTGTGATTCCGCCGGAAATTCCGAAGGAATTTCGTTTTACCAGAGTTGAGAAGCAATACGCGATCGTCAGAAACCCCGAAGGAGCACAGGTGTATGAGAAGAAGTCGACTGACGCTATAGAGGTCGGGACTTTGAATTATTACGGTTGTTGCTATATTCTGGAGAACCAGAAGGATGGCTGGTATTATGTGGAATCTGGAAACGTGCGGGGATTTATCCAGGCGGAGGAGGTTGTAGTTGGCGAGGTGGCGAATCGCATCGTCAAGATTAAGGGCGCGGAGAATCTCCCGCCGGCGCGTCTGCTAATTGCACGTCCGGATAATGCGGCGTTCACTTACACCCATACGACGGTTCAGCCAGTCATGGCCTCGCCGGAATATGCGCTTGCAGCCGGAGACGTGAACATATACGAGCAGAAAAAGGATTCGGCCAGAGTGATCGGGACGATGTCGGAGAAGGATCTCTGCTACATACTTGATAAGACAGACGATACATGGGTGTTTGTCGAATCCGGCGATGCGAGAGGCTTTGTGGAGAAGAAGAAGCTGACGCTTGGACAGGCGGCCGCATCGGCGGTGTCTGAGGCGGGGGAGGAGAATATGCCGCTTGCTGAGACCTTGGTGCAGCCGGAGGACAACAAGGCGTGTTATTTCACACTAACCTCTGTGAAGGAGGCGTCTCAGGGCGCCAAGACGCGCGAGGCTATGGTAGGTTTTGCCAAACAGTTTCTCGGAAACTCGTACGTCTGGGGTGGAACAAGCCTGACGCAGGGCGCCGACTGTTCCGGCTTCGTACAGAGCATTTATTCATATTTCGGGTATTCACTTCCTCGCGTCGCGGAGGATCAGTCTGTGTATGGAATGCAGATTCCGGTTTCGTCCGCGGAGCCGGGCGATCTGATCTTCTATGCGCGCAACGGCTATGTGTACCATGTCAGCATGTACATCGGCAACGGCAAGGTCATCCATGCGGCCGGCAAGCGAGTGGGGATCATCACGTCCGAGATCGGCGGGAACGCCGTGTGGGCGACGAGAGTGATCAAGGACTGACGACAGATAAATACTATAAAGAACGGCCGCAAGCGGTTCGCTCGGGGAAGGTCCCGCACGAATCGTCTTGCGGCATTTTTGGTAAAAACTTTTATTCGGCTTCCGGAGTATCTATGTCTTCCGCCTCCGGCAGGATCAGGCGCACATTTTCAATTCGATGATTGTCCATCTGATCTACCACGATCCGGATATCTGTGTCGGTTGTCACAGATTCGCCTGCGGTCGGCAGGTGGTCGAGCATCTCAATCACAAGACCGCCGATGGAGTCGTAGTCCTCTGAGTGTAGAGAGAGGCCAAGCGCGTCGTTGATGTCGTCCAGCTTGACGGAGCCCTCGATCAGATATTCCCTTTCGCTGATTTTCTGAATCAAGTCTTTCTCATCGTCATCGTACTCGTCGCGGATTTCCCCGACAATCTCCTCAAGCAAATCCTCCAGTGACACCAGTCCGACCGCCGCTCCATATTCATCGAGAACAATCGATAAAGTAACGGAATTCTTTTGCATATCCATCAAGAGCTCGGAGGTCTTCTTGTACTCGTAAGTGTAATAAGGCTCGTACATCACGTCCGTGACGCGGAAATCTCCTTCATTGCAGAACAGGAAATCCTTGATGTTCAAGATACCTGTGACATTGTCGCGGTCCTCCCGGTAAACCGGAAGGCGGGAATAGCGCTCCGCATGGAAGAGCTCCTTGACCTCCGCGTAGGAGGCGGTCTCACTGACAGCCGCCATATCCGCGCGCGGTACCATAATATCCTTTGCGAGAGAGTCTCCGAAGTCCACGACATTGTAGATCATTTGCCGCTCTTCCTTTTCGATCACGCCCTCCCTGTGGCTGACGTCCACGATTGTGCGCAGCTCCTGCTCCGTGATCGTATTGAGGGAGCTGTCGGCGTTCACATGCATCAGCTTCAATATGAACCTGCAGATGTGGTTGATGATGAAGATCACCGGAGTCAGCAGCTTCATCAGAAATAAGATGACGGACGCATAGGCGAGCGAAAGCTTCTCTGCGTTTACCGTCGCGAAGGTCTTGGGTGTGATCTCGCCGAAGATCAGAATCAGGATCGTGAGGATTCCGGTCACAGCACCGACAGCACCGCTGCCGAAAAGCTTGATGGCGAGGGCGGTGGCAAAAGCGGCTGAGAAGTTGTTGACCAGATTGTTGCCGATCAGGATCGTGCTCAGCATTTTCGGCGAATTTTCTATTGTCTTCAGCACAACGTCCGCGCGCTTGTCGCCCTCATCCGAAAGCGTCTGCAGACGGATGCGGTTCACAGTCGTGAGCGCGGTCTCCGCGGAGGAAAAGAACGCGGACAGAAGTACGAGTATAATTAGTATCAATAGCTGTATGGCATCATCCGAGGCCAAAATACCATCTCCCTTGTCTGAAGGTTTTGAAGTAATTACTGAGAATATACAATATATCTTCGGAAAATGCAATAAATAATCGTGTGTTTGGAGGCATATATATAGGCAGAGAAGGAAACCGGGTCGGTGCAGACGACAGGCGTGTGTCGGGCTCTGCGGACCATTCCGGATTTGAACAGGACTGTGACGGGAGGGATTGTGTTGGAACAATTTCGAATGAAGGGTAAAATTGCGGCGGGGATGCTTCTGGGACTCGTGATCTCGTGTCTTACGACAACGGTGATTCTGCTGGTGCTGGCGTTTGTGATGCTAAAGCTACAGCCCGATACCGGAGTGATTGAGACAGCGATTCTGGTGACGTATGCGATTTCATGTTTTTTTGGCGGGTTGTATTGTGGCCGGCGCGCGGAGCGAAAAAAATTTATTTGGGGCGCGCTGCTCGGCGTCCTGTATTTTCTCCTGCTGTTTTTGATCTCCGGGATGGGAGATCGCGCGGTCCAGTCCGGACTTGTACAGAGCCTGACGGCGCTTGCGATCTGTGCAGGAGGTGGGATGCTCGGCGGCATGCTGGCCAGGTGACAAATCCGTGATGCGCTGCTTTCGGATGCTTCTGAGAGAAAAATTGGGTGGCAGACGACATTATATTATGATAAAATCGTACAAAAGAAAGAAGGTGCTGGGATGAGCAAAAAGTTTCGAGTCGGAGTGGTCGGTGCGGGCGCGATCAGCGGACGGTACATCGGGACGATCCAGAAAAAGTTCCCGATGATGGAGATCGTCTCGGTTTGCGCGACGCGCATGGAGAGCGCGAGACGCAGGGCGGAGGAGTTCGGGCTTGCAGCTTGTACGTTGGACGAGATGCTGGAGGATCCTTCCATCGATATGATCCTGAACCTGACCCCGGTGGGGGCACATTATGAGATCATACGCAGGGCGTTGTTGGCAGGGAAGCACGTCTACACAGAGAAGACGATGACGGACAATCCGGCGAAGGCGAAGGAACTGGCGACGCTGGCGGAGGAGAAGCAGCTGTATCTTGGCAGCGCGCCGGACACCTTTCTCGGGGCAGCGGTGCAGACGGCCAGACAGGCTATCGACGCCGGGGAGATCGGCGAGGTGACGTCCTTTGCGCTTGCGGCTAATCGCAACAACAACGCGCTGCTGAGCATGTTTTTCTTCCTTCGCATCCCGGGAGCCGGGATCTGCTATGACTACGCGGGCTACTATATCACCGCCCTCGTGAGTCTGCTGGGGCCGGTGGAGCGGGTTGCGGCCGTGGTGCGCGCGCCCTATCCGACGCATGTGAATACCAACCCGCAGAGCCCGGAATTCGGGCAGGTCATGGACACGCCGAACGAGAGCGAGGTCTCGGCGGTGCTGCAGCTGAAGAACGGAGTCGCCGGGACGTTCATGGTGAATGCGGACAATGTGATGGCGGATCAGGCGTATTTCGCGATTTACGGGACGAAGGGGATCCTCTACCTGACCGACCCGAACCAGTTCGGCGGAGACGTGAAGATCCTGCGGGAGCCGGAGGATTTCCGGACGCCCGACGCGCCGGAGATTTTGCCGCCGGCAAATCCCTACGGCGATGAAAACCGGGGACTGGGCGCGGCGGATCTCGTGGACGCCGCCATGAACGGCCGCGCGCCGCGTGCCTCGAAGGAGCTTGCCGTGCATGTGCTGGATGTGCTGCACGCCATGCTGGAGAGCGGGAAGAGAGGGGCGTTCGTGCAGATAGAGTCCTCCTGCGAGCGGCCGGAGCCGTTGAAAAAAATTTAAAGAATCATCCCCCGGGGAGGCTTGCGGGCCGACTTCTCCTCCTGTATAATGCCAGTGAAAAGCAGAAAATAAAGAACAATCTGATTTCTGCTTACAGCTGCGCAGTTGAAAAGAACGATCACAGGAGGAACACATTATGCATATGGCGGATGCTTTGGTTGCGCCGGCGGTGGCGGGTACGATGTATGTCTGTTCCGCGGCGGCGGCAGCTTATTCCGTAAAGAAGGTACGACTTGACACGGACACGAAGAAGGTTCCGTTGATGGGGGTTATGGGTGCGTTCGTTTTCGCGACGCAGATGATCAATTTTACGATTCCGGGGACAGGCTCCAGCGGACACCTGTGCGGCGGCATGCTTCTGTCGGCGCTGCTCGGGCCTTACGCGGGTTTTCTGACAATGATCGGTGTGCTGCTGATCCAGTGCCTGCTCTTCGCGGACGGCGGCTTGCTGGCACTTGGCTGCAACATCTGGAACATGGGGTTTTACGGCTGCTTTGTCGGCGCGCTGCTGATCTGGAGGCCGATGATGAAGAAGGGGATGTCGAGGGCGAAGATCATTGCCGCGTCGATTCTCGGCTGTGTGCTGACGCTGCAGCTCGGCGCGTTTTCCGTCACGCTGGAGACGATGGCCTCCGGCGTCACGGAGCTTCCGTTTGCCACATTTGTGGCGACGATGCAGCCGATCCATCTGGCGATCGGTTTCGTGGAGGGATTGATCACGGCGGCGGTGTTCGTGTTTGTGTACGAGGCGAGGCCGGAGCTGCTGTTCGGAGTTTCTCAGGCAGAACAGAAGGAAGGCAGATTTTCCTTTAAGAAGACGCTCGCGATCCTTGCGGTTGCGGCGGCGCTGATCGGCGGTCTGCTGTCACTCGCGGCGTCATCCTTCCCGGACGGACTGGAGTGGTCGATTGAGCGCATCACGGGTTCCACGGAGCTGGACGCGGCAGGCGGCGTCTATCAGGCGGCGGGATCCGTCCAGGAATTTACCTCCCTGCTTCCAGACTATGCGTTCAAGGGTTCGGAGTCGGCGCTCGGGACGACGTTCTCCGGTATCGTCGGATGTCTGGTCGTTGTGGCGCTCTGCGTCGGGGCGTGCTACCTGTTCAAATTTTTCAGAAAGAAAAAGGCAGCGTAAGCAAAGCTCTTAAAAAAGAAAGGGCAAGCTGTAAAAAATTTAGCAGAAAGAAAAAAACGGCATGAGTAAAATCGGAAATGCGATCCATGAGATTCATCAGATGGATACCTTAGCCGCGAGAGACCAGTGGGTGAACCGAATTCACCCGCTGGTTAAATTTGTCTTAACGGTCGGCTACATTATGACGGTGGTATCCTTCTCCAAATACGACGTGATCGGGCTGGCAGGAATGGTAGTCTACCCGGTTGCGCTTTTTCTGTTATCGGAACTGTCCTTTTGGGACAGCCTCAGGCGGCTGCGTCTGGTGCTGCCCCTCGTGTGTTTCGTTGGCATTCTGAATCCGTTCTTTGACAGAAACGTCGTCCTGATCGGCGGAATCCGCATGAGCGCCGGCGTTCTGTCCATGCTCACGCTGATCATGAAGGGCGTCTTCAGTGTGCTGGCCTCATACCTGCTGATCGCGACGACCTCGGTTGAAAAGCTTTGCTACGCGTTTGGGCTGCTTCACATCCCGAAGGCGATGGTGACGCAGTTCATGCTGACCTACCGCTACATCACGGTTCTGCTCGGCGAGGTGAACCGGATCACACAGGCTTATTCGCTGCGCGCGCCGAACCAGAAAGGTGTACATTTTAAAGTATGGGGATCACTTGCCGGACAGCTGCTTTTGCGTAGTATGGACCGGGCGGACGACGTGTACGAGAGCATGCTGCTGCGCGGCTATCAGGGCGATTATCGCTACATGCAGGAGCGTATTGCCATGCGGTGGCAGGATGTGGTATATTTGGCAGTGTGGGCCGGGCTGTTTGCGCTGTTCCGGCTGTGCCCGGTGATGCTGCTGATCGGCGGTCTTTTTGTACGCTGAAGATGGATTGACAATACCAGGCCGTCGCGCAGGCGGCAGAACGGAGAATCGCTATGAGCCATATACACATAGACGTAGAGAAGGTAAGCTTTGCATACGAGAGCGGCAGGACAATCCTGACGGACGTCTCCTTTCACGCGTCGGAAAACGATTCCATCGGCCTGATCGGGGCGAACGGCGTGGGCAAGTCCACCCTGCTGAAGCTTTTGGTGGGCCTGAATCTGAACTATGAGGGCTCGATCCGCGTGATGGACATTCCGGTGGAGAAGCAGACGCTTTCGCAGGTGCGCTCCCGGATCGGCTATGTGTTCCAGGACTCGGACAGCCAGCTATTCATGACGACAGCGTATGAGGACATTGCCTTCGCGCCCAGGAATTACGGTTTGCCGGAGGACGAGGTGCAAAAGCGTGTAGAGCAGGCGCTGCGCCTGACGGGGATCGAGCATCTGCGGGACAAGCAGATTTACAAGATGTCCGGCGGCGAGAAGAAGCTGGTGTCAATCGCGACGATCCTGTCCATGACGCCGGATATCATCCTGATGGACGAGCCCTCAATCGCGCTTGACCCGCGCAACCGCAGAAATCTGATCCGCATCCTGAATTCCTTTGAGCATCTGAAGATCATCGCGTCCCACGATCTGGATATGATTCTGGATACCTGCAAGCGCACGATCCTCATGGCGGACGGTAAGATCATCCGCGACGGGGAGACGAAGGAAATTCTCTCGGACCGGAAGCTGCTGGAGGAGAACGGGCTGGAGCTGCCGCTGTGTATGCAGGGATCTGCAGATGATTGAATGGATAAGAAAATGGACTCACGCGCAGGAGGATGTCAACAGATGGATAGGAAAAAGATTCCCGCTCATATCGAGGTGCGCGGGGCGAAGGTGCACAATCTGAAAAATATCGATGTGGACATCCCGCTGAATCAGGTGGTCGGGATTGCCGGAGTGTCCGGTTCCGGGAAGTCGTCGCTCGCGCTGGGCGTTTTGTACGCGGAGGGCTCCAGGCGCTATCTGGAGTCGCTCTCCACTTACACGAGACGCCGGATGACGCAGGCCGAGAAAGCGCAGGTCGACGAGGTGCTGTATGTGCCGGCTTCGCTGGCGCTGCGCCAGAGGCCTGGCGTGCCGGGGATCCGCAGCACCTTCGGGACAGGCACGGAGCTTCTGAACAGCCTGCGGCTGATGTACTCGAGGCTCGGTTCGCACCGCTGTCCGAACGGACATTACGTGCCGCCCTCGATGAACGTGGCGGCGGAGCGGGAGCTTGTCTGCCTGGAGTGTGGGGAACATTTCTACGGGCCAGGCGCGGAGGATCTGGCGTTCAACTCCACGGGCGCCTGTCGTTGCTGCGACGGGACCGGGACGGTCCGCACGGTGGATGAGTCCACGCTGGTGCCGGACGATACGCTCACGATCGACGAGGGCGCCGTCGCGCCGTGGCAGACGCTGATGTGGTCGCTGATGAAGGATATTGCCCGCGATCATCTGGGCGTCCGTACGGACGTGCCGTTTCGCGACCTGACGGAGCGGGAGAAGGAGGCAGTGTTCCACGGCGAAGCAAAGAAGTATCATCTGCTCTACCACAACGAGAAGACGAACACGGCCGGGGAGATGGATTTCACCTATTACAACGCGGTCTACACGGTTGAAAACGCGCTCTCCCATGTGAAGGATGAGAAGGGCATGAAGCGTGTGGAAAAGTTCCTGAAGATCGGGCCGTGCCCAGAGTGCGGCGGCAGCAGGCTCTCGGAAGCGGCGCGCGCGCCGAGGCTGCGAGAAATTTCTCTTGCCGACGCGTGCCGGATGACGCTCGCGGATCTGGTCGATTGGGTGGACGGCGTGCCGGGATCGCTTCCGGAGGAGATGCGCCCGATGGCGGTCAGCATCTGTGAATCCTTCCAGCACGCGGCAAAGCGGCTTATGGATCTGGGGCTTTCCTACCTGACGCTTGACCGCGAAGCCTCGACGCTCTCGACCGGGGAACGCCAGCGGATGCAGCTCGCCCGCGCGGTACGCAACCGGACGACAGGCGTGCTCTATGTGCTGGACGAGCCGTCCATCGGACTTCATCCCGCGAATCTCGAGGGTGTGACAGGGGTGATGGACGATTTGATCGCCGACGGAAACTCGGTCATTCTGGTGGATCATGACACGAGCATCCTCTCGCATGCCGACTGGCTGATCGAGCTGGGACCGGAAGCCGGGGCGGGCGGCGGTACGGTGATTGCCGAGGGGACAGTTCCGGAGATCGAGCGAAACCCGGCGTCCCGCATCGGCGGATTTCTGTCCGGAAAATCCGTGATCGATCAGCGGCGGAATATCCCGCGCGAGGAATTGTTCTCCCTCGGGACCATTCATCTGTCCACATTGCAGATCCACACGGTACAGCCGCTCGAAGCGGATTTCCCGAAGGGGCGGATGATCTGCGTCACCGGGGTGTCCGGCTCCGGGAAGACGACGATGATCCTGGAGAGCCTGATCCCGGCTCTGGACGCGTGGACAAAGGGCGAAAAGCTGCCCGGGCATGTGAAAGCCGTCGCCGCGGAGGGCATTCATCATGTGAAGCTGATTGACGCCACGCCGATCGGCATCAACGTGCGCTCCACGGTCGCGACCTACGCCGACGTCCACGACGAGCTGCGCAAGGTCTACGCGCGGACCGCGGACGCGAAGAACAGGGGCTACAAGGCGGGTGATTTCTCCTACAACACAGGGAAGCTGCGTTGTCCACTCTGTGACGGCACGGGCTCGATCAGCCTGGATGTACAGTTTTTGCCGGACGTGGATATTCCCTGTCCCGACTGCCGCGGTTCGCGCTACGCGAAAGACGCGTATCTGGTAAAGCGGGTTCCGAAGATAAATTCCGGGAAGAGACAAGAATATTCCCTGCCCGAGCTGATGGATATGAGCATCGACGAGGCACTCGCCGTCTGTGTCGATCTTCCGAATATGCATCGGAAGCTGCAGGTGCTGCACGATCTCGGACTCGGCTATCTCACCCTTGGCGAAGAGACGCCGAGCTTGTCTGGAGGAGAGGCGCAGCGGCTGAAGCTTGCCAGCGAGATGGGCAGAGGGCAGGAGGATTCCGTGTTCGTGTTCGATGAGCCGACGATCGGGCTGCACCCGCTGGATGTGCAGACGCTTCTCGCCGTATTCCGCCATCTGACCGACAACGGGGCGACGGTGATCGTGATCGAGCATGACCTTGACGTGATTCGCAACTCGGATTACTGTATCGATATGGGGCCTGGAGGCGGGATTCACGGCGGACGGATCGTGGCCTGTGGGACGCCGGAGGAGATCCGGGCGAACCGGGAGAGCGTCACCGGACGGTATCTGTAAGAGATATCCGCGAAAAACAGTCTGCGGAAATCTCTAAAAACCTGTAAAAATAAATTTTACTCTGGTAATTTTGTGCGATATAAGCTACAATAAAACAGAATCTAAAAATTTTTAACAAAATCTGTTCCATGGCGTATCAATACATGAAAGCAAGTAAAACAAAACCAGAACGACAAAGGGAGGAAATATTATGAACAAAGAAATGATTGAAAAAATGAAGGCGGCAAAGTCAGTGGAGGAGATCATAGCTGTCGCAAAAGAGTTTGGCGAAGAACTGACAAAGGAAAAAGCGGCTGAGCTGCTCAACAGCCTCGGAAACGTTGAAGGAGAACTTTCCGATGATGATCTGGACGCGGTTGCAGGCGGAGGACTCACCGGTAGTATGATGTCTGGCAATAGCAGGGCGTTCCTTAATCAGAAGCCTTACTGAGAAATTTTTTGGAAAGCTTTGGTCAGCCGGAAGATATCCTGCCTCTTCGGAGGCAGGATTTTTTGTGTTACGGAAGTGAAACGCTTCTGTGCCGATACGTTACTGATTGGACAGCCTTTGTCGTATATGACTGTCAGATTTCTGTTGACAGTATCCGGATGTGATACTATAATATAGCAAGCTTCAAATTTGAACTGTTTAATTTTGAAAGGAAGTACACAAATGAGCCAGAGAAGCAATGTGGCGAATTTTCACAGCTACATGGAGGCGTACGAGCATTATTTCAAACCGCTCTGCCGTGAGATCGGCATGCCGCAGATGGCCTTTGACATCCTGATGTTTCTGTCGAACAATCCGGAGGCCTGTACGGCCAGGGATATCAGCAGGAGCAGAGGCTTCAAGGAAAACATCCTGTCGATCAATATCAACAAGCTGGTGAACGAAGGCTATCTGGAGAGATCAGCCGTGGAGGGCGACCGGAGAAAGATACGGCTGAACTGTACGCCGAAAGCGCAGCCGGTCATCGAGCGCGGGCGCAGGCTGCAGGAGAGCTTCATCCGGGCGATCAAAGAGGGCATAAGCGAGGAGGAGTTTGAGATCTGCCAGCGCTGCCTGAATATTGTGGGGCAGAACGCGCGAAGAATTCTGCAGGGGAAGTCGTCGGCCGGCCTGCCGGATCGGGAGAACATTGCGGATGATGCGGCGCAGTGAGAAGAAATTCCGGCGGTGTGCCGGAGCGAAGGCAGCGGCCGTGAACGAATCATATGAGGAGGGGTGACAGCAGATGAAATATCGATATGTCGCGATCGAGCGCGAATACGGGAGCGGAGGAACCGAGATCGGCAGGAGGATCACAGAGCTTGGTGAAATCCCGAACTATGGGATCGAGATCCTGCAGCAGGTATCGGAAAAGCTCAACATCGACATTGACCGGATTGAGCAGTACGAGGAGCGGGCGACGAACAGCTTCCTGTATTCCATTTATCTTATGGGGAAAATGAGGGAGGGCGCCGAAGGGCAGCTTTCCAATGAGGGACAGATTTATCTCGAGGAGCAGAAGGTGATCCAGAAGCTTGCGGCGCAAGGGCCTGCGGTCTTCGTGGGCAGGTGCGCGGCGAATGCGCTTGCGGACAGAGAGGACGTCCTGAAGGTGTTCATCCGTGCGGACAAGGAGCTGCGCAGGAGGCGGGCGATCGAGAGCTACGGGATCAACCCGAATGAGGTGGAGCTTGTGGTACATAAGTTTGACCGGAAGCGCGGCAATTATTATGCGACGAACACGGGAAAGAACTGGCGTGATCTGTCAAATTATCATCTGATCCTTGACAGCGGCAAGCTTGGGATTGAGCGCTGCGCCGGACTGATCCTGGACACCATGAAGGAATAACGGAATAATGGCTGTGCCGGAGCGTGTGATCGGGTGCGGAATAAAGAATAACGGATCTTGCAGGAGGAATATCATGAAAAATATTTTTCGATTTCTTGCCGAGGCGAAGGGGGCCGTGGTGGTCATTGTGGCGCTGCTGATCATACAGGCGTACTGCGACCTTTCCCTGCCGTCCTATACGAGCGATCTGCTGAACGTCGGGCTTCAGCAGAACGGTATCGCAGACGCGGTGCCGGAGACGATCCGGGAGGAGAGCCTGGAGACGTTAGAACTCTTCCTCACGGATGAGGATACGGAGAAGGTCGAGGAGGCGTACTCGGAGACGCCCGATTCGAAGACCGGAGCAGAGGGCGGGAAACAGGGTTCTGCCGTTTCGGACAAAAACGGGGATAATGTGCGGAAGCTGAAGAAGCTATCGGCGGACGAGCGGGAAGAATTGAATGACATTCTTGCGCTTCCGGAGAGCGTCGTCTTCCAGATGGGAAATAGCGAGGAGGGCGCCTCGATGCTGGCGATGGCGAAGGGTGCGATCGGACTGGGCCTGATGTCGAAGGAGAAGATACAGGAGCAGATGCAGGAACGCCTTTCCCAGATGGATGAGTCGACGGATATGTTTCTGGATCAGGTCGCGGTCGGCTATGTTGCCGCGGAGTATGAAGCGCAAGGCGCCGACGTGAACGCGATCCGCAACGCCTACCTGTTCAAGGTGGGCGCGAAGATGCTTCTGATGGCGCTGATCATGGCGATCGTGGCTGTCCTGACCGGCTACATTGCCGCGAAGGTGTCCGCCGGGATCGGCCGGAATCTGCGCGAGCGGCTCTACACGAAGGTCATGAATTTCACCAGCGCGGAGATAGAGCAATTCTCGACGGCTTCGCTGATCACGCGCTGTACCAACGATATCCAGCAGGTGCAGATGCTGATCGTCATGCTGCTGCGCATGGTGACGTATGCGCCGATCCTTGCGGTCGCGGGCGTCTTCAAGGTGATCCAGACCGGTTCCTCGATGAGCTGGATCATCGTTCTCGCAGTGATCCTGCTGGCGATCTGTATCGCGGTCCTGTTCTTCGTCGCCTATCCGAAATTCCAGATCATGCAGCAGCTGGTCGACCGTCTGAACCTGGTGTCCAGGGAGATTCTGACCGGCGTGATGCCGATCCGCGCGTTCGGACGGCAGAAGTACGAGGAGGAACGATTTGAGAAGGCCAACACAGAGCTTTTTAAGACGCAGCTCTTCACAAACCGCACGATGACCTTCATGATGCCTGTCATGATGCTCATCATGAACGGCGTGTCGGTGCTGATCGTCTGGGTCGGAGGCCACGGCGTGGACGCCGGTACCGTGCAGGTAGGCGACCTGACAGCGTTCATCACCTATTCCATGGTCATCATCATGGGATTCCTGATGCTTTCTATGATCTCCATCATGCTGCCGAGGGCAGGCGTCGCGGCGGACCGTATCGCGGAGGTGCTGGAGACGGAGATCTCGCTGAAGGACGCAGACGTGACGAGGGATGCGGAGACATGTACTGGCGTGCTGACATTTGACGATGTCTCGTTCACCTATCCGGGTGCGGACTCGCCGGTGCTGGAGCATATTTCTTTCACGGCCGAGCCGGGCAGGACGACCGCGATCATCGGCTCGACGGGCTGCGGAAAATCCACGCTGATCCACCTGATCCCGCGTTTCTATGACGTGACCGAGGGAAGCATCACGCTGGACGGGATCGACATCCGCGAACTCAGCCAGAAGAGGCTGAGGGACTGCATCGGCTATGTGCCGCAGAAGGGCGTCCTGTTCTCGGGGACGATCGAGAGCAACCTGAAATACGCGGGCGAACAGATCACGGACGCGGACATGGAGGCCGCTGCCTCCATCGCGCAGGCGACTGAATTTATCGAGGCGAAGGAAACCGGCTATCAGTCGGAGATCGCGCAGAACGGCTCCAATGTGTCGGGCGGACAGCGGCAGAGGCTGTCGATCGCGCGGGCGATCGCGAAGCACCCGCAGATCTTCCTGTTCGATGACTCATTCTCGGCGCTGGATTACAAGACGGACGCGCTGCTGCGGCAGGCGCTCGCCGAACAGATACAGAACGCGACGGTCGTCATCGTCGCGCAGAGAATATCCACGATCCTGCACGCCGATCAGATCCTGGTCATGGAAGAGGGGCGCATCGTGGGAAGAGGTACGCACCGGGAGTTGCTGGAGAACTGCCAGACTTATCTGGAGATCGCCAGAGGGCAGCTTTCGGAGGAAGAAATACAGAGCGCGCTGAAGAAACCGGAAGCGGAGATTCAAAGTGCGGTGGAAGAGGAATCGACGAAAGAAATTCCGAATGCGTTGAAAGGGGGCGAGTGATATGGCTGAGGGAAGAAGACCGAGGGGCCGCATGCGCGGCGAAAAAGCGAAGGACTTCAAGGGAACGATCAAAAATCTGCTGCGTTACATGGGCGTGTATAAGATCGCGCTCGCCGCGGTGGCCGTTTTCGCGATTGCCTCGACGGTATTTAACGTGATCGGCCCGAAGATCCTGGGCAACGCCACGACCGAGCTGTTCAACGGCCTGATCGCGAAGCTGTCCGGCACCGGCAGTATCAATTTCGGAAAGCTCGGCAGCATCCTGCTGGGACTGATGGGCATCTACGGCCTGTGCGCGGTGTTCTCATTCGTACAGGGCTGGCTCATGACACAGATGTCTCAGAGCATGTGCTTCCGCATGCGCGAGGATATCAGCAAAAAGATCAACCGCATGCCGCTGGCGTACTTCGAGCGCAACGCGGTGGGCGATATCCTGTCCAGAATCACGAACGATGTGGATACCCTGGGCATGGCGTTCAACCAGTCGATCACACAGCTGATCACCTCCGTATGCACGCTGATCGGCGTTCTCGTCATGATGCTGTCCATCTCGCCGCTCATGACATTGATTACAATCCTGATCCTGCCGGTGTCCATGATGCTGGTGATGGGGATCGTGAAGCGGTCGCAGAAATACTTCATCGCGCAGCAGAAATATCTGGGTCTGATTGATGGCCAGATCGAGGAGACATTCTCCGGGCACGATGTCGTGAAGGCATTCAATCGCGAGGAGACCGAGCTGGAAGCGTTCCGGGAGACGAACAACGTCCTGTTCGAGTCGGCGTGGAAGAGCCAGTTCCTCTCCGGACTGATGATGCCGATCATGAATTTTGTCAGTAATCTGGGATATGTAGCGGTCGCTGTGGCCGGCGCGATGCTGGCGGCGGCCGGGACGATCGAGATCGGAGATATCGTGGCGTTCGTCCAGTACGTGAAGCGCTTTACGCAGCCGATCACGCAGATGGCGCAGGTGTCGAATCTGCTGCAGTCCATGGCGGCGGCGGCCGAGCGTATTTTCGAATTCCTGAATGAGGAAGAGGAGATACAGGAAACAGAACAGCCAGCCGATCCGGCTGTCATTCAGGGGCAGGTGTCCTTCGAGCATGTACAGTTCGGCTATACGCCGGACAAGGTGATTATTCACGACTTCAACAGTGAGATCAAGCCGGGGCAGATGGTAGCGATCGTCGGGCCGACCGGCGCTGGCAAGACGACGATGGTGAAGCTGCTCATGCGCTTCTACGACGTGAATTCCGGCTGTATCCGCCTGAACGGGCACGCGGTCGGCGAGTTCGACCGGAACGCGCTGCGCTGCGGTTTCGGTATGGTGCTGCAGGATACCTGGCTCTTCAAGGGATCGATCATGGAGAATATCCGATACGGCCGGCTGGAGGCCACGGACGAGGAGGTCATCCGCGCGGCGAAGCTGGCGCGTGCCGACAAGTTCATCCGTTCCCTGCCGGGCGGTTACCAGATGGAGATCAACGAGGAGGCCTCGAATATCTCGCAGGGGCAGAAGCAGCTGCTGACGATCGCCCGCGCGATCCTGGCGGACAATCCGATCATGATCCTCGACGAGGCGACTTCGTCCGTCGACACCAGAACGGAGCATCTGATTCAGGCGGCGATGGATACGCTGCTCAAGGGCCGCACCTCGTTCGTGATCGCGCACCGGCTCTCGACGATCCGCAACGCCGATCTCATTCTCGTCATGAAGGACGGCGACATTGTGGAGCAGGGCACGCATCAGGAATTGTTGGAAAAGAACGGCTTCTACGCGGCGCTCTACAATGCGCAGTTCGAGGTCGCGTGAGAGGCTGAGATTTTCCTGAGGATCTCGTCGTACTGTCCGTACATGCGCTGTACTTCATTCTCGAGAGTGTAATAGTGCGCGATATAGGGGATGAGAAGCACAAGAAGCAGCAGCGTCAGAAAACACAGCGCAATCTCCTGCGTGAGCAGCAGGAAGCAGGCGCTCAGCATCGTCAGGACGGCGAACGTCACCGTCACGATCAGATGAATCAAACGCTCGTGCTGGAAGAATGCAATCTGGGTCAGATGCTCTTCCAGTACTTTATTCCAATCGCAATCCGCGCCCTGCGAAAGCAGGGCGTCTATTCTTTTTCGATAGTCAAGGATTCTCTTTTTCATGGCAGCGCCTTTCTCTTTTGTAAAATCATAGCACATCGAAACAAATCTCTCAATTGTAAAATTGGGTTTATGGTTTGGCGTTTTACTTTTTTAAAATATATTTGCGAAATTCAAATAAAAATCAAAAAACGGTCAAAAATAAACTTGAAAAATGAAAAAAGAGGTGTTAAAATAAAAAAAGCAAAGGAGAAAATGAAAATGACGAGAGAAGATTTTCTGGGAAAATTAAAAGAAATTCAAAAAATAAAATGTGAAACGCAAAATCTTGAATTAAAAAGTGCAGAACAAGGATGCCCGAAACGGCTGTATGATACCCTCTCTGCCTTTTCCAATCAAGATGATGGGGGAATTATTGTGTTCGGAATAGATGAAAAAACCGGATATAAGGAGACAGGCGTATACGATCCGCAGGATCTTCAGAAAAGGATCAATGAACAGTGCCTTCAGATGGAGCCTGTCGTGCGGCCCCTTTTGACTGTCTTGGAGGAGGATGGGAAAAGCTTTGTCGCGGCGGAAATCCCAGGGATCGAGTTGTCGGAGCGCCCTTGCTACTATCGCGGGAAGGGGCGGCTGAAGGGATCCTATGTGCGCGTTGGGGACAGCGACGAGCCGATGACAGAGTACGAGATATATAGTTACGAAGCCTTCCGCAGAAAGTATCAGGACGATATCCGGGAAGTACCGAGAGCCACACGGCTTTCACTGCGGCAGGATGCGCTGGAGGAATATATCCGGAAACTGAAAGAGGGCAAGCCGAATCTTGCCGGGCTGTCGGATGAGGAGATCTGCGAGCTGCTCAGCGTCACCAGAGACAGGGAAGTTACGCTGGCAGCTGTGCTCCTTTTCAGTCCTTATCCGCAGGCTTATTTCCCGGGACTTTGCATCACGGCAGTGGTTGTGCCGGGCACGGAGGTCGGCGAGACGGGAGAGACCGGGGAGCGTTTCTTGGACAACCGGAGGATCGAGGGGAGTATCCCACAGATGTTAGAGGAAGCTCTGCAGTTCGTGCGCAAAAATATGCGGAATAAAACGATCATAGATCCGGAGACAGGGCGTCGCAACGATCGTACCGATTATCCGATTACCGCGGTTCGCGAGGCGATCATGAATGCGTTAGTGCACCGGGACTACAGCATGCACACAGAGAGCATGCCGATACAGATCCTGATGTTTGAGGATCGGATGGAGATCCGAAATCCGGGCGGCCTGTATGGAAGACTGACCGTAGATCAGCTTGGGCGGATGCAGCCGGACACCAGAAACCCGGCGCTCGCGATGGCGCTCGAAGTGCTCGGGATCACCGAGAATCGCTATTCCGGCATCCCCACGATCCGCAGAGCGATGGAGGAATACCACCTGCGCGAGCCGCAATTCGCGGACGAGAGGGGCAGCTTTGTGGTGACGTTCTACAGGGAGACGGTGAAGGAGAGCCGAAAGGATAGTGTCGATGAAATCTTCAGGGAAACCGACAGATCGCGCCTGGACTATATAAAATTATTCAGCGGTATAGGGCAGGAAGAATCCCGGATAAATGAGCCTCAAACAGTTTATAAAACAGGCGGAAGACGAGAAGATTTTGGCGTTTCGGCGGAAGAAACCAGGCTTCTGGAGTTCTGCCGCATCCCGCGCACCAGACAGGAGATCAGTGAATTTCTTGGTCTTTCCTCCACGACATACGCGATCCAGACTTACGTGAATCCGCTCATAGAGCGAGGGCTGATACGGCTCAGCGTGCCGGGTAAGCCGGGAAGCTCGAAGCAGCGATTTACAAGTGTGATGAGAAACGCAGAAGGATAAGGCAGGAGGACGGAGACAGGAGCAAGTATATTCGTAGTGTGAAATATAATATTACAGGGAAGGGAAATCGGATGGGGATACAGGAATATCTGCATGATTTGCTGGACAATCAGCTGAGCGAGATAAAATACAGGTACAGAATTCAGATAGTAGATGATATCAAAAATAGAATGTGCGCTCTTTTGGCTAAATGGGAACAGGAAGATTACAGGCGAACAGTTCTATTTGTAACGGATGAAGAAGCACTGTTTTATGAGCCTTTAGCGTCTAATGATGTACGACGGTTTGTTGTCGCGACAATTCGAAATAGCATGCTTGAAGTGGCTGCAAGCGTTAATTGCAGCCGGTTTAAGATGCAGTAGCCTTTGTCGAATGAAAAAATAAGAAGCATTACTTCAAATGCAATTCGGTATTTTAAACAGTGCAATTTTGAAATGCTACAGGAGGAGGCAAAAGGTACAAAGTATATAGATGTATACGAAAATGCAATTCAACTGTATCCTTTTGCATGGGAGATTCTAAAAAAAGCTGCAACAGGTAATGGAAGTGGCGAGGATAGCTTTGCAAAAGTGTATAAACCAGATGATGCGGAGGAAGCGGAGGAAAAGCCTGTCGGATTAACAGCAAAACATGTAGTTTGTGATGGATACAGCTTGGATTTCGATGATTATCTGCATGAAGTGTTGGAGAACACAACACATGGTGATACAGAGATGTTTTACGTGGACAGCTTCAAAGTGCTGTCAAGAAATTTTGAAAAAATCTTACATGTGCTTCAAATTGTTTTGCACAGTGGAAAGCCCTTTGTAACCTGCAACTATTATATCAGTGACGGACACATAGAGAGGCGAAGGAAAATTTTAAGAGCAGGCCATTGCCCTGAAGACATGAAATATAATGCACAAAATCTTAAAGGCTTGCCTCCACTTCTTAAGGAAATTTTGAGCAAAAATATATGATGGAAGAGAATGATTGAGAATGAGCATTGAATACACACTAATTCGCTCCGCGCGAAAAACAATCTCGCTGCAGTTGCGGGAGACCGGAACAGACATTCGGAATATCAAAGGCGTGGAGGTTATCGTGCGCGCGCCCCGGCACATGGCGCTAAAGGACATCAATGATTTTGTGGAGCGGCATCGGAGCTGGATCGAACGGAGGACGGCGCAGCTTGCACAGGCTCGGCAGAACAAACGAGTGATCAGCAACCGGGAGCGTGAGGAGGGCATTCGTGCGGCGAAGGAGCAGATCCCTCGCCGCGTTGCCTATTTTGCGAGGCAGATGGGCGTGACTTATGGGCGGGTCACGATCCGTGAGCAGAAGACCCGCTGGGGCAGCTGCAGCAGCAAAGACAATCTGAACTTCAACTGGAAACTGATGCTGATGCCGGAAGATGTCCTGGACTATGTGGTGGTACATGAACTTGCTCACCGCCGGGAGATGAATCACTCCGAACGCTTCTGGGCGATTGTTGCGGAAGTACTGCCGGATTACCGGGAGAGAAGGAGGAGGCTGAAGGAGTGGGGGAGGAGGGTGTAGCCCGAAATTTTTCAGAAAATAATATCGCATATTAGAAAAAATTTGTTGTCTCAGGAAAAGAACAGACAGATAAGCTTGCCGATGCAATGCTTCATCCGAAAAAAATCAGGCACTACAGGGTTATTGGAATACTGCAAAACAGGCGATAAAAGATGTGTATACGTAATGACCCCGCATTGAAAATATGATCAATGCGGGGCAGATTGTTTGAACACTTGGTCAGGTACTTTTATGAATGTATTTTATCGCGACCACTGTACTGCAGTGACTTTCCCTTTCTCGATGAATATCGTGATCTTGTGACTGCTCTTTATGTAGTTTAGATGTGTCAGGCTACTGTACACCTGCTTTCCGGTATATTTGCACTTCTTCGCTTTGAGAGCAGCTTTCACCTGTTTCGTAGTCATCCCTAGGGAGGCTCCGTAAATGGTAAAACGATTCTGTCTCTCGTCTTTTCCGGTGCTTGAAATTTGAACAAAACTTATTTTTTTGGTCTTCTTGTCATATCGGAAGAAAGGTTCTATTCCGTGGCTGGTCTGGAAAACATAAACGTTGCCGACTCCCGCCGGATCCATATACGCGTTTTGATATTTTGCCTCCGGCGCTTTTTTCACGAGTTTCTTATAGCTCTTGTTCAGATAACCGGATATTTCCAGCTTCTTTTTGACTGTGATCTTGCAGCTTAAGTTGAATCCGAACCCGGTCTTGCAGGTAATGGTGGCTTTTCCTGTTTTCTTCGCTGCCACGACGCC
Organism: uncultured Lachnospiraceae bacterium; assembly: GCA_947627365.1. Lineage (GTDB taxonomy): Bacteria > Bacillota > Clostridia > Lachnospirales > Lachnospiraceae > Choladousia. The sequence continues at coordinate 25,933 of CANQVT010000037.1, forward strand.
TTTTTTGCTGACCGTGGCCACCTTTTTGTTGCTGGAAGACCAGCCGGAAGCGGAAACGGAAGCGCCGCCCACATACATCTTCAGCTGCTTCGTTCCTCCGGCATACATCGTGACCGATGTCGACTCAAGATAAACGGCCTTGCCGACCGCGAATGCCTGTCTCGACGGCAGGCACAGCAGCAGTCCGAGCATCAATGTCAAAAATGCTATCCTATATTTTCCCTTCATATCTTCTCCTCCTGAGCCTGACAGATTTCCCGCTTATATCCGCGGGATTTCAGGTATCAGAAACATTATAAAAAAGAGAAAACGAAGTGTCAAGCGGCGCTCTGCTGAATCCTTTCGTGATACTACGTCTACACACTTATCCGCTCTTCGCGAAAAACAATATCTTTGCAACTGCGGGATTATTGGGAGAGAAGGAAGATGCTGAAGGAGTGGGGAGGAAGGTGTAGGCTGGAACTTGTCAGAAAAACATATTATGTATCTGAAAAAATTGGTTGAAGAAAGAGTGATTATTCATACAATATATATGAGTATATTGTAAATGGATAAGTTTTGAACAAATGTATTGACTCAGAGTCAATTTGAAGTTATGTGAAAAGAAATACATAGCAAAACGCAGAGTATATTACACGGCAAAATACAGAACAGAATATACAGCAGGAGGATATCATGAAAACCATCAAAGTCGTCGCCGCCATCATCATCCATGACAACAAGATCTTCGCTACTCAGCGTGGGTACGGGGAGTTTGAGGGCGGCTGGGAATTTCCGGGCGGGAAGGTAGAGCCGGGCGAGACGCAGCAGGAGGCGCTGGCGCGCGAGATCATGGAGGAGCTGGACACGCAGATCGAGGTCGGTGAGCTGCTGGATACGGTTGAATACGATTATCCGAAATTCCATCTCTCGATGGATTGCTTCCTGTGTACGATCAAGTCCGGGCATCTGGTTCTGAAGGAGCATGAGGCGGCGCGCTGGCTGACGCGCGAGAC
>CANQVT010000038.1 GCA_947627365.1 uncultured Lachnospiraceae bacterium
TTGTTCAGCACCATCTCCGCGATCTCCATCGTCGGCTTGTCGGTCACGCGCAGCCCGTTCACAAAATTCGTCTCGAGACCGACCTTGTTGATCCACTTCGTGATCTCCTTGCCGCCCCCGTGTACGATGATCGGCCGAAAGCCGACCAGCTTCAAAAGTGCCACATCGCGGATCACGCTCTTTTTCAGTTCGTGATCCACCATTGCGCTCCCGCCATATTTTACCACAATCGTCTTCCCGTGGAAGCGCTGGATGTAGGGAAGCGCCTCGATCAGGACGTTGGCTTTCTGCAGCCAAAGCTCCATCGTTGATTCCATTGCCTATTCACTCACTTTCCTTTTTGAAAATATATTCGTGTTTTAGGAACAGGAATCGCAGGGATTTCCGGATGTTTTCCGGCACAAAGCCGTTCAATATCGGCTTTCCCTTCCAAAAGCCGATATTGCGGTTTTGACGGGAAATATCCAGGAAGGGTACCGTGCGATTCCGTCCGATATGCATTACGAACGATAATCCGCATTGATCTTCACATAATCGTAAGTCAGGTCGCAGCCCCAGGCGGTTGCGCACGCGTCCCCCAGCTTCACATCAGCGATCGCCGTCACCGCGTCCTCGGAAAGGATTTTCGTCGCCTCCTCCTCGCTGTAACCGGTCGAGACGCCGTTCTCGATAATCTTGAGCTTCCCGGCTGCGCTCTCGAAGTACAGGTCGACCTTCTCCGGATCGAACTGCGCGCCGGAATATCCCATCGCGCAGAGGATGCGCCCCCAGTTCGCGTCGCGTCCGTAGATCGCAGCCTTTGTCAGGTTTGAGGTCACAACAGACTTGGCAAGCGTCACCGCCTGCTCCTTGTTCTCGGCTCCGATGACCTTCACCTCAAAGAGCTTCGTCGCGCCCTCGCCGTCCGCCGCCATCTTTTTTGCCAGATATGTGTTGACGTAATTCAGCGCCTCCACGAATTTTGTGTAGTCCTCGTTCTCTTCGGTGATTTCCGGATTCCCGGCCTGAGCGTTCGCAAGCAGCAGGCAGGTGTCGTTCGTCGAGGTGTCGCCGTCTACCGAGATCATGTTGTAGCTGTCGACGACGCTCGCGCTCAGCGCCTTCTGCAGCAGCTCCTGTGCGATGCAGGCGTCCGTCGTCACAAAGCTCAGCATCGTGCACATGTTGGGATGGATCATCCCGGAGCCCTTGCTCATGCCTCCGACCGTCACGATCTTCCCGCCGAGCTCAACTTCGACCGCGATCTCCTTCTCTACCGTGTCCGTCGTCATGATCGCCTCGGCCGCGAGCGTACCCGCCGCCGCACTTGCCGAGAGCAGCGGCTTCATCTTCTCCACGCCGGCCTTGATCTTGTCGATCGGAATCTGCTGCCCGATGACGCCCGTGGACGCCACAAGCACTTGATTCGCCTCGATGCCGAACAGCTCCGCTGCCTTCTCGGCCGTCTCTTTGCAGTATCCGAGACCCTCCGCCCCGGTGCAGGCGTTCGCCACGCCGCTGTTGACGACGACCCCGTGCGCCGTCTTATTTCCATATACAATGCCCTGATCCCACTTGACCGGAGCTGCCTTGACGACGTTCGTCGTGAACGTTCCCGCCACGCGGCACTCAGCCTCACTGTAGATCATCGCCATATCTTTGCGGTCCTTCTTGATGCCCGCCGCGACGCCGATCGCCGTGAAGCCCTTTGCGGCAGTCACGCCGCCCATTTTCTCCTGCATGTTCTATTCCTCCTCAGATAAACGCGTCATAATATTTTCTCAACATATCCTCTGTCGTTCCGTAAATATTTTCGCCGATAAAATAGTTTTAAGGGAACATCGGCGCCTGCCGCAGCCCCTCCGCCTCGTCGATCCCGAACATCAGGTTCATGTTCTGCACCGCCTGCCCGGCCGCGCCTTTGACGAGATTGTCCATCGCGCCCATCATGATGACACGCTTTGTGCGCGGGTCGAGCTTGAAGTTGACGTCCACGAAATTGCTGCCTTCCACCCACTTTGTCTGCGGGCAGACGTCCTTCGGAAGCACGCGGACGAAATGCTCTTCTGCGTAATACTTGTCGTAGGCTGCTTTCACTTCCTCATAGGAGACGTCCTTCTTCAGCGACGCGTAGGCCGTGATCAGGATGCCGCGGTTCATCGGCACAAGGTGTGGCGTGAAGTTCAACACGACCGGCTCGCCCGCCGCGTAGCCGAGCTGCTCCTCGATCTCCGGTGTGTGCCTGTGCGTCGCGACGCCGTATGCCTTCATATTCTCATTGACCTCGCAGAACAGGTTGTCGGTCTTCGCCCCGCGGCCAGCGCCGGACGTGCCAGACTTCGCGTCGATGATGATCGTCGAGGGGGCGATCAGCCCCTCCTTCAAAAGCGGATAGATCGACAGGGTGCTGCAGGTCGGATAGCAGCCCGGATTCGCGATCAGCCGCGCGCCTTTTATCTGTTCCCGATTGATCTCGCACAAGCCGTAGACCGCCTCGTCGATGTACTGCGGCGCCTTGTGCCCGATCTTGTACCATTCCTCGTATATTTTTACATCCTTGAGCCGGAAGTCCGCGCTCAGGTCGACGACCTTTGTGCCCGAGAGGATCTCCTCGTTCACAAGGGACGCGCACAAGCCCTGCGGCGTCGCCGTGAAGATCACATCCGCCTGCCTCGCGAGCTCGTCCATGTTGTCGTCCATACACTTCGCGTCGACCAGCTCAAACATATTCTGATAAATCGAGGCGTAGCTCTGATCCACATAGCTTCTGGAGCCGTACCAGACGATCTCTGCCTCTCTATGTCCCAGCAGCAGCCGCACCAGCTCTCCGCCCGCATATCCAGTCGCCCCGATGATTCCAACCTTGATCATTTCACGTTCCCTCTCTTCTCCTTAAGCTGACTTTTCCTATCATAACCCATCTTCTGAAATAAGTAAAGCATTTTTGCCATGCATAATTATACATAATCTATGCATAATATTCAAGCTTCTTTTACATTTTCCACAAAATAAATTTTCTCTCTTGCATATTTATGATATCTGCGTTATACTTGCAGACGATGTAAACAGCTGTGAAAAAGACAAACGAAACGAGGAGGATTTCATTATGAAAGAAAAAGTGATTCTCGCCTATTCCGGCGGGCTGGACACGACAGCCATCATTCCGTGGCTGAAGGAGAATTTTGATTACGAAGTGATCTGCTGCTGCATCGACTGCGGGCAGGGCAATGAGCTGGACGGGCTCGAGGAGCGCGCAAAGCTCTCCGGCGCATCCAAGCTATATATCGAGAATATTATTGACGAATTCTGCGACGAATACATCATGCCGTGCGTAGAGGCCGGAGCTGTCTATGAGCACAAATATCTGCTCGGCACCTCGATGGCCCGCCCGGTAATCGCAAAGAAGCTGGTCGAGATCGCGCGCAAGGAGAACGCCTCCGCGATCTGCCACGGCGCTACCGGCAAGGGCAACGACCAGATCCGCTTCGAGCTCGGCATCAAGGCCCTGGCCCCGGATCTGAAGATCATCGCTCCGTGGCGCATGACAGACGTCTGGACCATGCAGTCCCGCGAGGAGGAGATCGCGTACTGTAAGGCACACGGGATCGATCTTCCGTTTGACGCGAGCCACAGCTACAGCCGCGACCGCAACCTCTGGCACATCAGCCATGAGGGTCTTGAGCTTGAGGATCCGGCCAACGAGCCGAACTACGACCACATGCTTGTGCTCGGCGTGACGCCGGAACGTGCGCCGGACGAAGGCGAGTACGTTACCATGACCTTTGAGCAGGGTGTGCCAAAGTCCCTGAACGGTAAGACAATGAAGGTTTCCGAGATCATCACGGAGCTGAATCAGCTGGGCGGCAAGCACGGCATCGGCATCGTCGACATCGTCGAGAACCGCGTGGTCGGCATGAAGTCCCGCGGAGTCTATGAGACCCCTGGCGGAACGATCCTCATGGAGGCGCACGACCAGCTCGAGGAGCTGATCCTCGACCGCGAGACGCTGGAGACGAAGAAAAAGCTCGGCAGCCAGTTCGCGCAGATCGTCTATGAGGGCAAATGGTTCACCCCACTGCGCGAGGCAATCCAGGCGTTCGTGGAGTCCACGCAGAAATATGTGACCGGCGAAGTAAAATTCAAGCTCTACAAGGGTAACATCATCAAGGCCGGCACCACCTCCCCGTACAGCCTGTACAACGAGTCCCTGGCCTCCTTCACGACCGGCGAACTATACGACCACCACGACGCGAGCGGCTTCATCACCCTCTTCGGTCTGCCGCTAAAGGTCCGCGCGATGAAGATGGCGGAAGTTGAAAAGAATAAGTAATCTATAAGCCCGCCCGGGTCTTTAAGGTTAAATTCTCCCGGAAGTGAAACATACTTCCCGGAGATTCCAAAAGGATCCGGACGGGTTCTTCTTTGTACATATCCTTTTCGGTTGTCTGACGCCAATCGTCTCTTTGTTTCGGCGCGGGAAACAATTCCTGTCTTCCCTTTAGTCTCAGCCTTGCACCTCCGCTGCCTTCATCTGTTTTTGATTCGCATATGTATAGTATTCCTCCAGCTCGGAACGGCACTGTATGAAATATTTCTCCAGCCCCGGATCGAAATGAGAGCCCATCGACTCCGTGATGATGTCGTACGCCTGATCGAAGGACATCGCCTCCTTATAGCAGCGCTCGCTGACCAGAGCGTCGTAGACGTCCGCGATAGCCATGATGCGCGCCTCAATCGGAATGTCCTCCCCGGCGAGATGCTCCGGATAACCCTTCCCGTTCCATTTCTCGTGGTGGTACTTCGCGATATTGCAGGCGATCCTGAGCGTTGTCTCATCCGTCACGTCACGCAGCATGGAGGGCAGGATCTGCGCGCCCTTCGTCGTATGCGTCTTCATGATCTCGAACTCCTCCGGCGTATACTTCCCCGGCTTGCGCAGGATCCGGTCTTCGACCGCAATCTTCCCGATATCATGCAGCGGCGCGGTCCTCACGATTGTCGTGCAGAACTCATCCGACAACCCGAGCTGTCCGTCCCGCCGGATCGCGTCAACCAGAATGCTCACCACATCGCTCGTTCTCCGGATGTGTCCGCCGGTACTTGCGTCGCGATTTTCTATGATATTCGCCATGCCGAGCACGATCTTCTGCTGAATCTGCTCGATATGCTCGGTCTTTTCCTTTACGTCATGCTCCAGCTTCTTCTGGTAATTTCCCACGAGCCTGACGTGCTCCCTCTCAACGGTGACGTCGGTGAGCCAGATCACGCTGCCCACCGTCTTTCCTGCGTTCTGAACCTTTTTCACTTTCGGCTCATAGACCTTGCCGTTCATCAGAAGGAAGCCCTCTTCGTCCGTCTTCAGGTCTCCAAGAAGCTGCGAAAGCGTCTCAAGCCGCTCTGTAATACTCGTCGCGTTCAGTACCGGGAAAAGCTTCTTCGCCAGGTCATTGCTCCCTTTGTAATACTGATCGGAATCGATCACGATGAGCGCTGTGTCGTCGAGGCTCGAAAACACATAATCCTTCGCCAGCCCCGTGACGTCATAGATCCGCTCCACATAGATCAGATAGATCGTCAGCACAAGACTGATACACAGACCGAACGGCACCAGATCCACCTTGGACGCTGTTTTCTGCAGAATGTAAGAGCCTGTCGGGCTCAGGGCGACCAGAAGCAGGATCAGCGACTGCGTTCTCCGTCTTCCCTTCTGATTGTTCCGGTAGAAACGCACGGCAAGCACGATAAACGCGATACAATAGCACGCCATCATCGCAACATAAGCATGATGCGCGATCCCGTACGTCTTCTCCAGGATCGGCACCCCGCTCATCTCCGTCAGAGAATAAGAACGGTAAAGCAGTGTATGATGGTCAAACGTAAAGGCGACAAGCAGCATACCAAAGCTGAACGCCTGCAGCATTTCACTGACGAGCCTCGGGATCTTGATCCCACAGAAATTCAGATAGAACAACAGCATATAATAATATACATAACAGCCGCCGGCATAGATGACCTTCTGCGCAATCACCATTCCCTCGAGCGTCGTCGTGTTGATGCTGAGCCAGTAGCCCGTCATCAGAACACAGATGAAACTCGTCAGCGACTGCACCGCCTTCTGTCCGTCTCCCGGGCGCTGCCTCAGTATAAGATAAAGGCAGAACACGGATACCAACGCGGCTATGCTATATCCGATCAGTAAAAAATCCTTCATAACTCCCCCATAGATGCATGATCTTTCGATGTCATTATGTATCTTCTGTTCTTGTTATTTTACTCTAAACCTGGCAATATAGCAATATCTTCTTGGTCGATTTGTACAAAATTATGTATTATTTCCCGTCATTCTTTTATATTATTTCACAAATCATTTCGTGCTCTATATTTTTGTGCAATAACTATGTCGAGACGAAAGAATTTAAGTGGCTATATTAATCATAAATCTGCTTGCATCATCTGCCGCGCAATGTTATATGATGTTTAAGAAATGCAAAAAGGCGGATTACCCAGTAAGCATTATTACTGAAGAATCCGCCTTTTTACAATCTGCCTTCAAGCTTATTTATAGTTCACGATCTGCCCGAACTCTTCCTTGAGGGAAGCGCCGCCCACGAGACCGCCGTCGATGTCCGCCTGTGCGAACAGATCCGGGGCCGTCTTCGCGTTCACGGAGCCACCGTACTGAATACGGATCGCCGCCGCCGTCGCGTCGTCGTAGATTTCAGCGATGCACTGGCGGATACCTGCGCATACTTCCTGCGCCTGCTCGGTCGTCGCCGTCTTGCCTGTACCGATCGCCCAGATCGGCTCATAAGCGATGACAGCCGTCTTTGCCTGGTCTGCTGTCACATTCAGGAAGCCGACCTTCACCTGCTGACGGATCCAGTCCATCGTGATGCCCTGCTCTCTCTGCTCCAGCGTCTCGCCACAGCACATGATCGGCGTGATGCCGTGCTCGAATGCCTTGAGCATCTTCTTGTTGACCGTCTCAGAGGTCTCCGCGAAATACTCTCTTCTCTCGGAGTGGCCGAGCACCACGTACTTCACGCCCGCGTCAGTCAGCATGTTCGGGGAGATCTCGCCCGTGTAAGCGCCCTTCTCCTCGAAGTACATATTCTCTGCGCCGATCTGGATGTTCGTTCCCTTCGCCGCCTCGACGACCGGGATGATGTCGATTGCCGGTACGCAGAACACTACGTCAACATCGTCGTTCTTCACGAGCGGCTTCAGCGTCTCTACAAGCTTGACTGCCTCGCTCGGAGTCATATTCATTTTCCAGTTGCCTGCGATGATTTTTTTACGCGCCATTGTATTGTTCTCCTTTTCTGATTTCGTATGGTAACTTCCCCTTGCCGTAACCTCCCGCTTCGCCTTCGGCTTGCGCTCGCTAACGGCGGGGAAGAAAGTTCGCACTAGACTCTGTCTTCGCCTTCGGCTCGCCAGTCGTCAAGTGCTTACTCTTTGTCCTGGGCTGCCACTACACCCGGCAGGTCTTTGCCCTCGAGGAACTCAAGGGAAGCGCCGCCGCCCGTGGAAATGTGCGTCATCTTGTCGCCGAAGCCGAGCTGGTTCACAGCCGCCGCGGAGTCGCCGCCGCCGATGATCGTCGTCGCGTCGGTCTCCGCCAGAGACTTCGCCACCGCGATCGTGCCCTTCGCAAGGATCGGGTTCTCGAACACGCCCATCGGTCCGTTCCAGACAACGGTCTTTGCGGATTTTACAGCGTCTGCGTACAGAGCGGCCGTCTCCGTGCCGATGTCCAGGCCCATCATGTCAGCCGGGATCGCGTCGGACTTCACAACGGATATCTCAATCTCAGCGTCGATCGGATCCGGAAACGCCTTCGCGATCGTCGTGTCAACCGGAAGAAGCAGCTTCTTGCCAAGCTTCTCAGCCTTCTCCATCATCTCTTTACAGTAATCGATCTTCGTGTCGTCCACGAGAGAAGTGCCTACCTCAAGGCCCTTCGCCTTCAGGAAGGTATAGGCCATGCCGCCGCCGATGATCAGCGTGTCGCACTTCTCAAGCAGGTTCGAAATCACGTTCAGCTTGTCCGCCACCTTCGCGCCGCCAAGAATCGCCACGAACGGGCGCTCCGGATTGTTCACCGCGTTGCCGAGGAAGTCGATCTCCTTCTGCATCAGGTAACCTACCACGCTGGTGTCCACGTACTCGGTCACGCCGACGTTGGAGCAGTGCGCTCTGTGGGCCGTGCCGAACGCGTCGTTTACAAATACATCGCACAGGGAAGCCAGCTCTTTGCTGAACGCCTCGCCGTTCTTCGTCTCTTCCACTCTGTAGCGCGTGTTCTCGAGAAGCACCACGTCGCCGTCCTTCATCGCCGCTACCGCAGCCTTCGCGTTCTCGCCTACTACATTGGCGTCAGCCGCGAACTTCACTTCCTGGCCGAGCAGCTCGGTAAGGCGCGCTGCCACCGGCGCCAGAGACATCTCCGGCTTCGGCTCTCCCTTCGGTTTTCCGAGGTGGGAGCAAAGGATCACTTTTCCGCCGTCCGCGATCAGCTTCTTGATCGTCGGGAGCGCCGCCACGAGACGATTCTCGTCCGTGATCTTGCCGTCCTTGAGCGGTACGTTGAAATCGCAGCGCACCAGGACCTTCTTGCCCTTTACGTTAATATCGTCAACAGATTTCTTGTTCAGCATTGGAATTTACCTCCTAAAATTATTTTGAAAAGAAGAGGCCCGGTCCATTCCGACCGGACCTCTTTTCAGGTCTTAACTGCAATTACAATTGATTATGCAAGCTCAGCGAAGTACTTGATCGTGCGAACCATCTGGCTTACATAGGAGTTCTCATTGTCGTACCAGGAAACAACCTGTACCTGAGAGGTACCGTTGCCCAGCGGCATAACCATGGTCTGCGTAGCGTCGAACAGAGAACCGAATCTCATGCCGATCACGTCGGAGGAAACGATCTCGTCCTCGTTGTAGCCGAACGACTCGGTAGCAGCAGCCTTCATAGCCGCGTTAATGCCCTCAACAGTAGCCTCGCCCTTGACAACCGCGTTCAGGATCGTGGTGGAACCAGTCGGGGTCGGAACACGCTGTGCAGCGCCGATGAGCTTGCCGTTCAGCTCCGGAATAACCAGGCCGATTGCCTTAGCTGCGCCTGTGGAGTTCGGAACGATGTTGATCGCGCCGGCGCGGGATCTTCTCAGATCGCCCTTTCTCTGCGGACCGTCCAGGATCATCTGGTCGCCTGTGTAAGCGTGGATCGTGCACATGATACCGGACTCGATCGGCATATAGTCGTTCAGAGCCTTCGCCATCGGTGCAAGGCAGTTCGTCGTGCAGGAAGCAGCGGAGATAACCGTATCTTCTTTCTTCAGCACGGTGTGGTTTACATTGTAAACGATGGTCGGAAGATCGTTGCCTGCCGGAGCAGAGATGACAACCTTCTTCGCGCCAGCCTGGATGTGAGCCTCAGCCTTCGCCTTGGAGGTGTAGAAACCGGTGCACTCCAGAACGACGTCTACGCCGAGCTCGCCCCACGGAAGCTTGGAAGCGTCTGCCTCTTTGTAGATCGTGATGTTCTTGCCGTCAACCACGATGGAATCCTCTGTGCTGGAAACCGTGTCAGCCAGAGCGTACTTGCCCTGAGAAGAATCATACTTCAGAAGATGAGCCAGCATCTTCGGGCTGGTAAGATCGTTGATCGCAACTACTTCGTAGCCCTCAGCGTTGAACATCTGTCTGAAAGCGAGACGGCCGATACGTCCAAAACCATTGATTGCAACTTTCACTGCCATAATTACAATTCCTCCTAAAATGTAATATTGTTAAATTTCTGTCGGGGCAGGCATATACTGCACGCCCTCAACCTATCTGCTATTCTAACCAATTTGTCCCAAAAATTCAAGTGCTAATATACGCAGATAGAAAAATTTTGTGGACTTTTTGCATCACATTCGTTATTATGGTGCATGGATGTGCAAAATGCTGATAGACGGACAGGTGTCGATTCTCTGTTACGAGGGAATCCGAAACCAAAACGGAAGAAATGCTCTCATTGGCAGGAAAGGGGTGCTTTCAAATACGATGAATATAAAATATGACAGCCATCTTCACTCCGATTTCTCGGGCGACTGCGATACCCCTGCCGCGCAGATGATCGAACGGGCAATTGCGCTCGGGCTTGACGGACTGTGCTTTACGGAGCACGAGGACCCGGACGCCCCGCCTTCGGAGTGTGATTTTTCCATTGACTTTGACCGCTACTTTTCGCGGATGTCTGAGCTCAGGGAACAGTACCGGGGCAGACTTCAGATCGGCGTCGGCATGGAGTTCGGTATCCAGCCGCATCTGCCGGAGACATTCAAAATGCTATCGCGGAAATGGCCCTTTGATTTCATCATCGCCTCCCTGCACAATCTGAACGGCATGGATCCTTACTATCCCTCTTATTTTGAGGGGCGTTCGGAGCGCGACTGCTATGAGGAATTTTTCCGTGTGCAGTATGAGACGCTGTGTCAATGCGACCCCGCGTCCTTTGACACGCTCGGGCACATGGATTACATCGTCCGCTACGGCCCGAATCGCAACAAATACTACTCCTACGAGTCCTATGCAGATTTTATCGATCCGATCCTTCGCTTATTGATTGAAAACGGCAAATGTCTCGAGCTCAACACCGGCGGACTGAAGTACGGTCTCGGCGAGCCAAACCCCTGCGCCGGCGTGCTCAGGCGCTACCGCGAGCTTGGCGGCGAGCTTGTCACGGTCGGTTCCGACGCGCACGAGCCGGAATGCCTCGGCTATCGCTTCGATTTTGCGGCGGAGCTTCTGCAAAGACTCGGCTTCCGCTATTATACCGTATTCGAACAGCGAAACGCGCGTCAGCTCAGGCTGTAAACATTGCGTCTACTTGATTTTTATCTTAATCGTCGCTTTCTTTCCGCTGCCGTCCGTGGCCTTTGCGGTGATCTTGACCGTCTTTCCTTTCCCGGCCTTCTTTGTCTTCACGACACCGTTGGACGTCACCGTAGCATATTTTGTGTTACTCGAAGACCATTTGAGCTTTTTGTTTGCGGCATTGGATGGAAGCACTGTCGCCTTCAGCGTGAGCTTCTTCCCAGCCTTCACTTGCCTGGTCGTACTCTTGATCTTGACTGAACTCACCTTTTTCGTCTGACTGCTGCTCTTCTTGTACGCTGTCCCGGCAAGCGTCGGATACTTCAACGGCGTCTCGCCGTTCAGCAGATAGTTTTCCCTGACTGAGGTCGGCGGATGGGTCTGTTTCACCTTTTTCCCGTCCACAGACGTGTTCGCTCCCACAAGGAAATAGTCGTAGAGTATCTTCCCGCCGTCGTCCCAGGTCGTGTCCACCAGATACCACTTGTCGTCGTCCATCTGCACATAGTTCCACGCGTGGTTGTTGCCCTCCAGGATAATGCACGGAATCCCGCTCGCGTCACAGATGATGTCAAACAGCCATGCGTACGCCTCGCAGACTCCCTGGTGCGCGTACTTACCCAGAAGCGGCCCGGTCACCGCATGGTAATATGCAGGCATCACGTCTCGCGGATAGGTCGTCAACTTGATCACATAGTCGTGCGCGGCCTTTACCTTCGCGTATCGACCGCTGTGCTTTTTCACCGCGGCGATCGCCTTCCCCAGCTCCTTCTTCGCCTTCGCGACCTCACTTCGTATATTCGGATAGCGGTCTACAGAGTAGATTGAAGCGTTGGTCGCCGTATAGACGCCGGTCATTACGTTCCGTTCCATGACAATGTCTCTTGACAGCATGATAATCCAGAAAAGATCGCTGTGATCCAGCAGAAACGCGTGCTGGATCCGGAACCATTCCAGATCCATAATTTGCTCATCCGTCATTGGACCGCGAAGCTGCGCCGTAAATCCGTTTACCTTCTTGTAATCCTGAAGCTTGGGGTAATTTGCCTCCAAAATCTCGTAAATCTCCTTCTCTCGCCCTTTCAGCTGGTCTCCGAATTTCCAGCCGGCCGCATGAGCGTCGAGCGATCCCCCGATCTGCGCCAGCAGCAAAAACAGTGCAGCCAGGAACGCATGTACTCCGGATCTTTTTTTCATAAATCTCCTTCCCCTGTGCCTGCGACGCCTTCTTCGCAGGCGGAATCACTGATTTGCGGCTTGTCTCTGTGCGAAAGGAAGCGACTCGCATGCCTTAACGTGGCAGTTCTTTCCTGTCGCATGAGAAGCCCGGGCACATTTCACTGGCTCAGAGCCTCTCCAAGTGCATTGTACGCCCGAAATGCGTCGTCAATGTGATAAATTTCACTTTCCGGATCCTCCGACCATCCGGCTGTCACCAGAATATACTTGTTCCCGTAAATCTCAGCGAGACTCGCCAGACAATGCCCGGCCTCTTCCGTAAAACCTGTTTTTCCTCCGATGATCTCCCCGCCCGTCACAATCTCATTCGCCGTAGCTTTGAACAGCGTGCTCCAGAAGGTAAAGCCCTCAGGATGGATATCGGTAGGAGCTACGGAATACCGATGTGTCGTAAAGACTTCAAGAAATGTCTCATTCTGTATCGCAGCCTGCACAATCTTCGCGATTTCCGTACAGGTTGAAAACTGATCCACATTGTGCAGCCCTGTGCAGTTCGTAAAATGCGTCTGTGTCAGTCCGAGATCAGCCGCCTTTTGATTCATCAGATCGACAAACGCGCTCTCCGACCCTGCGGCCTGTCTGGCCAGCTCGATGCAGCACTCCGCGCCCGACGGAAGCAGCGCCCCATAAAGCAGATCGCGTATCACCGCCTCCTCGCCCGGCTCAAAACCGGCGCGCGACGCATCCTCATCATACAGATCCTCATAGAAGTCCTCTTCCATGTAAATGGTCGCATCCAAATCCGGGATATGCTCAATCGCTACCAGCGCCGTCAGCATCTTTGTCATGGATGCCGGAAAAATCTTTTCTTCGCTGCGCTTTGTTGCCAGAAGTTCACCGGTCTGCGCGTCCATCAGCGAAGCATACGGACTGGCAAGAATCGCAAGGTCTATCAGCTGGCCAGAGGTAGTCCCCTCGTCAGGGCTCTCTGTCTGCTCATCATTTGACTGTTTCGTCTCCTGCTTCTCCCCGCCAGACAAATCCTCCTGCACACCCGCATCTGCGTCGGGCGACGTTCCGTCCGGGCTTCCTGCTTCATTCCCCTGCAGGCTTCCCTCCGTCATACTCTGCGGTATCCCTGCTCTATTCTGCCCTGAGCCTTTCTTCTGCATCTGCATCAGCACAATCGCAGCCGCTGCACAGAGAATCAGCACCAGCAGAACAATCGTCAGAAAAAGAAACAGTTTGCGATGTCCTGAACCAGAGCTTCGCCGTCCGGACGCATCCTGTATCCTCTTGTCCATATACCGGCTTCCGGACTGTCTTACCTTCTCCTCAGAGAAACCGTTCCCCATCGGCACACGCGTCGCGACATCCGGATCGTCATTATAATATCTGTTGCCTGTATGGTCATCGTACATATTGCAATCTCCATCTGATCTCTTCGAGTATAATTCACAGCTACAAAATCGTCCCGCCTCCGACCACATAGTCTCCGTCATAGAAGACGACCGCCTGTCCCGGCGTCACGGCGCGCACCGGTTCCTCAAAAATTACCTCCGCCTCATCCGCCCCGGTTCTTCGCACTACCGCACGTGCGCCCCGATGATTATACCGTATTTTCGCGATCACCGGCAATTCATCCTCGAGATACGGTACCGCCATAAAATTCAACCGGTTGCAGCACAGCCTGTCCGTAAAGACGTCCCCGGCCTCCCCGATCACGACTTCATTCGTCTCCGGCCGGATCTCTGTCACAAACACCGGATGCCCCATCGGGAGATTCAGACCTTTTCTCTGTCCAACCGTATAATGCGTGATTCCCCTGTGTCTCCCGATCACCGTGCCGTCCGCCGTCACAAAATTTCCTTCCGGAATCTCTCTTCCACTGTTCGCGCGGATAAATCCCGCATAGTCCCCGTCCGGCACAAAACAGATCTCCATGCTGTCCGGCTTGTCTGCGACAGCAAGCCCAAGCTGCTCCGCAATCCTGCGGATCTCCGGTTTTTCATAGTCTCCGACCGGCATCAGCGTGTGCGCGAGCTGCTCCTGCGTCAGGCTGTATAGCGCGTAGGTCTGATCCTTGGCGTCCGTCGCAGAGCGCTGCAGCGCGTACCGTCCGTTCGGAAGCTGCGCGATCCGTGCATAATGGCCGGTTGCGATATAGTCCGCCCCAATCTGCAAGCTCCGCTGCAGCAGAGTCTCCCACTTCACGTAGCGGTTGCATGCGATACAGGGATTCGGCGTGCGCCCGGCAAGGTATTCGTCCATAAAATACGAAATGACCTTCTCCCGGAACTCGTCGCGGAAATTCATGACATAGTGCGGAATCCCAAGCTTGCGCGCCACCCGCGCGGCGTCCTCCACCGCGCTCAGGCCGCAGCACCCGCCGTTCTCACTCGCCGTGTCGTCGTCCTCCTCCTGCCAGATCTGCATCGTGACGCCGACCACATCATAGCCCTCCTCCAGAAGCAAATGCGCAGCCACCGACGAGTCCACGCCGCCGGACATGCCGACAACCACTTTTTCCTTCTTCATACCTCGATTCCCCGATCACGTTCTCTCCGAGCCCACAGGCAAAATATTTTTCGGCTTAGTACTCCTCTTCCTCTTCACCCTCGCTGATGTCGGACTTCGGCTTCTCGAGGCCCTCGATCTCAATCCCGTGCTTCTGCGCGTAATCCCACAGTGCCGCGTGGATCGCCTCCTCCGCCAGCAGCGAACAGTGTACCTTTACGGGCGGGAGCCCGTCCAGCGCCTCCATCACAGCCTTGTTCGTTACCTGGAGTGCTTCCTGAATGCTTTTGCCCTTGACAAGTTCCGTCGCCATGCTGCTCGTCGCCACGGCAGCGCCACAGCCGAACGTCTTGAATTTCACATCCTGGATAATACCGTTGTCGTCGATGTCCAGATACATGCGCATGATGTCGCCGCACTTCGCGTTTCCGACCGTGCCGACGCCGCTCGCGTTCTCGATCTCTCCCACATTCCTCGGATTCTGAAAATGATCCATTACCTTCTCTGAATACATGATTGCGTTCCTCCCGTTCCTTATCTCCTATCAATTCGTTCTCTGTTATTGTTGCCTGCGAAGCCGCACTTAACACATCTGCATATGTCAGGCAGCCAGCCTTAATGCTGAGATTTTCTCACGAAGTCCTCGTACAGCGGAGACATGCTGCGCAGCCGCTCCACGATTCCTTTCACCTTCTCGATCACGAAGTCAATGTCCTCTTTTGTTGTCTCTGCGCCGAGTGTCAGACGCAGCGAGCCGTGCGCAATCTCATGCGGGAGACCAATCGCCAGCAGTACATGCGACGGATCCAGTGAACCCGAGGTGCATGCGGAACCGCTCGAACCGCAGATGCCTTCCATGTCGAGCATGATCAGCAGGGACTCGCCCTCGATAAACTGGAAACTGAAATTCGCGTTGTTCGGCAGCCGTTTTGTGCGGTGCCCGTTCAGCCTCGTGTACGGAATCTCTTTCAGAATACGGTCGATCAGGTAATCGCGCAGCTCGATCTCCTTCGCCGTGCGCTCCTGCATCGTCGATGCGGCCTCCTCGGCCGCCTTGCCGTATCCGACGATCCCCGGGACGTTCTCCGTACCTGCACGGCGCTTGCGCTCCTGCGCCCCGCCATGGACAAACGAGCGGATCTTTACCCCCTTGCGGATGTAGAGGAAGCCGATTCCCTTCGGCCCGCAAATCTTGTGGCCGCTGGAACTGAGCATGTCAATGTTCAGCTCGTCTACATTGATCGGGAGCTGCCCGTATGCCTGCACCGCGTCCGTATGAAAGAGGATCCCATGCTTTTTCGCAATCTCTCCGATCTCTTTGATCGGCTGGATCGTCCCGATCTCATTGTTCGCAAACATGATCGTGATCAGTATCGTATCCGGACGGATCGCTTTCTCGAGCTGATCCAGCTTCACCATGCCGTTTTCGTCAACGTCGATATAGGATACCTCGTATCCCTGTTTTTCCAGATACTCGCAGGTATGCAGCACCGCATGGTGCTCGATCTTCGATGTGATGATATGCTTTCCCTTTGCCCCGTAGGCCTCCGCGGTCGCCTTGATGGCCCAGTTGTCCGACTCAGAGCCGCCCGCTGTAAAATAGATCTCCTCCGGCTTTGCACCGAGCGTGGCCGCGATCGTCTCCCGGCTTTGATTGATCGCCTCCTTGCTCTTCGTGCCAATGCTGTAGATACTGGAAGCATTCCCATAATATTCAGAAAAATACGGGAGCATCGCCTCCAGAACGGTCGGCGAGGTTTTTGTTGTTGCTGCATTGTCCAGATAAATCAGTCGTTCCATGTTCATTCTCCTTCTATACATAAACTTGCAGTACAAAACTGCATTGTTTTCCTGCGTATATTTCCTGCTCATATAACCAGGCCGATACAAGCGCTTCCGTCATAGCGAGCAAGAAGACTCTTTGGGTCGATAAAACCCGCAGCGCCTCCGGCTCAACCGAGACAGCTCTTGCTGCTGTAGTCCACCTGCTGATCTGCGCTTTTCTGCTGCGCCTCTTTGCTCTCCTCGACGAGCTGACTGAGCATGATCTCGTCGACTGTCTTCGCGATGCTCTCGTTGATCTTTTGCCAGACATATTTCGTCACACACAGATCTGATCCCTGACAGCCCTTGCCCGTCTGAGCTGAGCAAGCGACCGCTTCCAGGTTTCCCTCGAGCGCCCGCAGCACATCTCCGACCGAGACCTCGTTCGCCGGTCTCGCCAGCCGATATCCCCCCTGCGCCCCACGCGTGCTCATCACCAGCCCTGCCTTCTTCAGCTTCGCGACAAGCTGCTCCAGATAACTCTCAGAAATATTCTGCCGCTGTGCAATGCTGCTGATCGACACGGCTTCCTGCTCGCTGTACTGTGCCAAATCGATCATCGCGCGCAGGCCGTATCTTCCTTTTGTTGATAATTTCATAGCTTCCTCCATTTCCGAGCATTTTACTCGGATTTCGTGTACAGAATAACACCTGCCCTTTGTCCTGTCAAGGGAAAAATTCTATTTATATCCGGTTTCTTCTGTACTACCCCGCGTTTCCATCTGCATATAGTGTAAAAACATGCGCACGGACGGGCACGATATGAACCAGCGACATTATCTTTTGAAAGGCACATTTATCCTGACCCTCACCGGTCTTCTGACACGGGCTGCAGGCTTCCTCTATAAAATATTCCTCTCACGCACGATCGGTGCGTCCGAGATCGGACTATTCCAGCTCACGCTTCCTGTCAGCGCATTTTGTATGGCGCTCTCCTGCGGCGGAATCCAGACGGCCGTCTCGCGCTTCACGGCCGAATACTTTGCCCAGAAAGACCGTCGGGCTGCCTTGCGCATCCTGGCCTGTGCTCTGCTGCTCTCAGGAGGCGCTTCCCTCGCGTGTACCGCGGCTATGTTTCTCGGCGCGCGCTGGATCGCCCGCTCCTTTTTGCTGGAGCCGGCCTGTACTCCGTTGCTTCAGATGACGGCGCTTTCTATCCCATTCTCCGTGATCCACGGCTGCATCGGAGGCTATTTTATCGGGCGCAAAAATGTCAGTGTCACAGCGGGAGCCCAGCTCACAGAACAGCTTCTGCGAATCGCGTCCGTCTTATTTCTTTTTGTCCTCCTTCAAAAAAGCGGAAAGTCCATGGGCGCCTCGGTCATGGCGCTCGGCCAGATCGCAGGAGAACTCTCCGCCGCAATGTACTGCATGTACCACTTATTTTTCAGCAAAAAAGCACCGCTAAAAGATTCGAAAGACCAATGTCTGAAAATCCGCGTCAGACGGGACGATATCAGGAGGACGATGTCTGTCTCCATGCCGTTGGGACTCAACCGTATGTTGATGTGTGTCCTTCAGGGAGTCGAGGCGGCCCTGCTGCCTCAGATGCTTCAACGCTCCGGCTGCGACAGCGCGCAGGCTCTCGCCATCTACGGAACCCTGACCGGAATGTCGCTTCCCCTCATCATGTTCCCCACGGCTGTCACCGCGGCTCTTGGAACTTTACTCCTGCCCGCGGTCTCCGAAGCGCACACACTAAATCAGGACAAAAAAATAACCGGCACCGTAGATGCCGGTTTCCAGGGCAGTCTTCTGCTCGGTCTCTATTTTCTGTGCGCATTCCTGCTGTTTGGCGGCTCTGTCGGCGATCTGCTGTTTCACAGCCAAATGGCCGGAATATTCACCAGAAAGCTCGCCTTGCTCTGCCCGTTTCTCTATATCAACACAACACTTATAAGCATTTTGCACGGGCTCGGCGCAACGACGCTTGTCACGATCTGGAATGTCGTCGGTTTCGGCATCCGCCTTGTCGCTATTGTTCTTTTTGTCCCAATTTCCGGAATCGACGGATACTTTGCCGGCACTCTGTTCAGTCAGGCGTTCCTGACTACCTGCTCCCTGTTCGCCCTGCATCGCCGCGGCAGCTTCCGCGTAGACCTGACGGATGCTTTCGTCAAGCCAGCATTGGTCTGCATGGTAAGCGGCGCCGTCTCGTTTCTGTTTAAGAATGCCCTTCCTTATCTGGGAAGATCATCCTGGGGCGCCCTGCTTTGCCTTGCCGGTATCTATACCGCAGCTTTTCTCGTAACCGCCTTTTTCTCTTTGCCGCAAAAGAGCATGCGCAGAAAATTACTCTCTCACTCGATCAAAATATAACCCCCGGCCGATTTTTTCGAACCAAAATCAGTCATATAGGCAGATTTGTAATTCCCCGAGGCCGGCGTCATATGATAATCTACCAGCGTAGATAATTTAAGCGTGTATGTCCGCGCTCTGCCCGGATTGATGTAGATGATCTGATCCTTAGAATCGATTCCGACCAATACAAGCGCATGATGAGTCACTGCCAACCGTATTCCGTTGTGCGTATGGTCATTTGCCTTGACAATGACCGGTTTTCCCTGTTTCAGATGTTCCCTGATCTCCTTCTTTGCTTTGGCTTTCGTAAAGGTATATACCACTTCGTTTTTAATTCCGATATCTTTCAGTATTACTGACGCTGTCCGCAGCGATATCGCAGCCCGCCCGTACCACCTGCTAAGCTCCGATTTCTTTCCCATCTTCTTCACGGCATATTTTTCGCTGTATTTGGACTTCTCAGACCCCTCATGTATATTTTTCGGAGTATAAGAATGTATCTTTCCATCTTTATCCTTGCAGGAAGATGCAATGATCGCTACCGCCGTCACCACACAGCCATAAGAATGGTAATACATTCCTCCGCTGTTCGGCCGGTAATTGGTCTGACAATATATTTTGTAGTCTCTTGGCCCATCCGGAGTTCCGATGCTCAGCTTGGAAGAGCTCCTTATATACTGTCTGGATTCGATCTTGCACACAGCCTTTTTGCCGTTTTCGGTCTTAGCCGTAATACTTGCAGTTCCGATACCGACAACCGTCACCCGTCCCTTCTGGCTCACCTTTGCTACTTTTTCATTGCTGCTCTTCCACACCACTTTTGCCTTCGCAGCACTTTTGGGAGAAACCGTCGCCTTCAGCGTAAATTTCTTCCCTGGTACCGTAGTGCATGAAGATTTGTTTAGCTTTATGCTTGTCGGCTTCTTCGCACTGCTCGTCGTTTTCTTCCCCGTCGCAGCTGCCTTCGCCTCTGCGCCTGCGGCGAGGCTCGCCTGCGCAATCGAAGAAAAACAAAGCATCAGCGCAAATAAAATCAGTCCGCATCTTTTCATTCTCATAACTTTTCCATCCCTTTTCTTTCTCTGGTTCATTACCGGATATTATAGAACATTGTATCAAAAATCCAAGCAATACGCAACCGTATATATCTGAATTATACATTCAGATTGCGCAAAAAAGGAACTGCCGCAAAGTCCGGAATTTTCCGGATCTTTTGCGGCAGCTTCCTGGAATCTTTCACGTTCAGCCCTGCGTAAGAATAGATTTTACATGGTCGATCTCTTCTCTCGTCGCCTTCGCGGCCGGCACATAATACTGCTTACTGCGCGCGATCTGGTAGATCTCCTCCTGAGACTGCTCGCACTGGTTGCGAAACTGTTTCAGGGTCTGCTTCAGCTGCATATTTTCTGTCTGCGGAATCATCTCGCCGTAGCGTACAAGCTCTCCGTTGATCCCGGCCAGGGTGTCTGATACCATTGTCTTCTCGTCCAACATCTTTTTCCCTCCTCTACTGCAAAAATTTCATTAACTGCTGCTTGCTCTCCATTGCCGACTGTGCGGACTTCTGGAAAAACTGTTTCACACTTGGGTCAGAAGCCTGCTCCGCGTACGCCTGCATTTTGCAATGCGTCGTCGAAAATCCGCCGATCAGATGGCGGAGATTCTGAAGATCCAGTTCTGAGATCTCGTTCATAAAAATTCCCTCCTTTAGGAAAGTTTGTGGTTACGCTCACAGTATCTTCCAAAAGGAGGGAAATTATTCTATTATCTGTAAATTTTTATTTGATCAAAGCCAGTTGTACAACTCCGCATACTTGGCGGCCGAGCTGTGCCAGGAGAAATCCATCGCCATACCGCGGTCGATCATCTTGTTCCACTCGCGCTTCTTGTTGTAGTAAACCGACATCGCATACTGGAGCGTAAAATACATCTCATGCGCGTTGTAGTTTGCGAAGCTGAAGCCGGTGCCGGTGCTCTCGTACTCATTGTACGGGATAACCGTGTCCTTGAGTCCTCCGGTCTCACGTACAATCGGCACAGTGCCGTAGCGCAGGCTCATCAGCTGGGACAGCCCGCACGGCTCGAACAGCGACGGCATCAGGAAGGCGTCGCAGGATGCGTAGATCTTGTGCGAGAGCGCCTCGGAGTAGAAGATATTCGCGGACACCTTGCCCTGATACTTCCACGCGAAATGGCGGAACATGTTCTCATACTTCTCCTCGCCGGTGCCGAGCACGACGATCTGAATATCATTCTGACACATCTCATCCATCATATGGGCGATCAGGTCAAAGCCCTTCTGGTCTGTCAGTCGGGAGACGATGCCGACCATAAACGTCGTGTCGCTCTGGTTCAGCCCCAGCTCACGCTGCAGGGCACGTTTGTTCTTGATCTTCTCCTTGCGGAAATTCCTCGCGTTGTAGTTATGTTCGATCAGGGTGTCCGTCTCCGGATTGTACTCATCATAATCGATGCCGTTCACAATGCCCCGCAGGGAATTGGACCGCGCCCTCATCAATCCGTCGAGGCCCTCGCCGTAGAATGGCATCTTGATCTCCTCGGCGTAAGTATCGCTCACCGTCGTGATCGCGTCCGCGTACACGATACCGCCCTTTAAGTAATTCGCGTCGCCGTACGCTTCGAGCTTATCCGGTGTAAAATAATAAGCCGGAAGCCCTGTGATATCCCGCACCGTCTTCACATCCCAGATTCCCTGGAACTTGAGATTGTGGATCGTGATGATCGACTTCATATCCCGGAAGAACTCGCCTTCGTGGAATTTGTCCTTGAGAAGCACCGGAATCAATGCTGTCTCCCAATCGTGGCAGTGTACGATATCCGGCCGAAAGCCGATCAGCGGCAGGGCCGATAGCGCAGCCTTCGAGAAAAACGCAAACTTTTCAATGTCCTGGTAAATATTTCCGTAGGGCTTCGCCCCGGAAAAATAGTATTCATTGTCGATAAAGTAGAACTGCACGCCCTCGTACTGCATCTCCAGCACGCCGACATACTGGGAACGCCACGCAAGATCCATATAGAAATGCGTCACGTAATTCATCTTACTCTTCCACTCTTCACTCATGCACTGATACTTCGGAAGAATCACGCGCACGTCGAATTCATTCTTGTCAAAGCACTTCGGCAGGGAGCCGGCCACATCCGCAAGACCTCCCGTCTTGATAAACGGCACAGCCTCAGATGTCACATACAATATTCTTTTCATATACGAACCTCCGCTTATTCGACATTATCGAGATCAGTTTGATTATAACTCATTTCTCTCGTAATGAAAAGCATTTATTCGTCCGTTTTCATAAATATTGTATGTTTTTGCCGCTGTTTCGATCACAAGTTGTGTATCTTGCACACGATTGTCTCTGTAAGCTCCGTATATCCAGCCGGAAAACGATCACGCGCGGTTCTTATATTCGAGGCGAATCTTGTCCGCGATCAAGGCGATAAACTCGGAATTTGTCGGCTTTCCCTTTCCGTTGCTGACCGTGTAGCCGAACAGCTCGTCGATCGTGTCCATCTTTCCCCGGCTCCAGGCCACCTCAATCGCATGCCGGATCGCGCGCTCCACTCGGCTCGGCGTCGTCTGATGCCGCTTTGCAATCGTCGGATACAGGATCTTTGTGATAGAATTGAGCATCTCCATATCGTTCACCGACATGATGATCGCATCGCGCAGGTACTGATAGCCCTTGATATGCGCCGGGACGCCGACCTCATGGATGATGTTCGTGACGTCTGTCTCCAGGTTGTGCTCCATGTACTCCTTCTTGCTCTCATACGAACCGGATTTTTTCGGCTTCGCATAATTCTTCTGATGGCGTGCCCTCACCCGCTTAATGCGGTTCACGACCATATCGTTGTCAAACGGTTTCAGAATATAGTAATCCGCCCCGAGCTCGAACGCGTCCTCCGTCATCTTCTCCTGACTGACCGCAGAGATTACAATAAACGCCGGTTTTTTCAGACTCTGGTCATGATTGACGCGATCCATGACCGTCAATCCGTCAAGCTTTGGCATAATAATGTCCAAAAGAACAACATCAGGCTTCTTCTCCCTGATAATTTCAATAAGTTCCTCCCCGTTTCCTGCTTTTCCGACAACTTCCAGCTCTTCGTCGCTGCTGACGATGTGATCTAATAGCTGCACCATCCTCTCGTTGTCATCGGCAATCGCGATATTAAGCTTCTCCATCGTTGAATCCTCCCCTGTCTCGATAGTTTGTCGTTGCACCGCTGCATTTTTTGGGGGCCCTTACCAAAAATTGTCAAGCACAAAAACTACTTGTATTATATAACAACCTCATGTCTTGGCAAGAAAATCTTATCGCAGAAACCGACATGATTCTGCCTGTTTTCGCCGTGATACGGTATACCCCTCTGTCTATAAAAACGAATTTTATGGGGAAACGTGACGATATGAACACATTTTTGTCGAAAAAGGGCGAAAATTTATGTCGCAGGGAAGTCGAAAAAGGTCGGTGCAGGAACTCATGCACCGACCTGTCTATCTTATATGAAATTGTACCGCGTCTTCTTACTCAGCCGCGGTCACGGACGTGATGTGCGGGTTCACGCCCTCGTACCAGTACAGGAAGCCTTCCATGTCGATCACGTCGCCAACCTTTAGCTCCTTGACTGCATTGTAGACATCCGTCGTGTTGTCGCACAGATAGGACTCCACCGTGAAGGTGTAGGTCTCACCGTTTACGGAAGCGTCAAAATACAGGTCGTCGCCGTCCTGACCAGAGCCGTCCTTGTACAGGAAAGCAACTTCGTTGCCCTCCGCGTCTTCCTTCGCCTCGACCGTCATGCCCTTGAATGTGACAAACTCATTTTGATGATCGATCAGCTCATCCGTGCCGAGCAGCTCGGTCGCATCCAGCGGCTCCGCGATAAACTCGCCGTCGAGGATCTCAAAGGTAGCGCCCTCGCCGTCGATCTCGATCTCGCCGTTAAACTCTGCCTTGTAACCGGTCACGCGGATCTTCGTGCCGACCTCAAGTTTCTCATAATCCTCCTCAGAACAGGGCAGATTGTAGATAAAGTATGCGCCCTCCTGATCCTGGGTGTACAGCGTCGCCTTGTCCTCCCACCAGGACTGCTTTGCCTGAACGTAGGTCTCGATCGTGACCTCGTCGTCCACCGCCGCCGCCACGTACTCGTCGTGCGTCATGACGCCCTCGGACTTCTCCTCCACGGTAAGCGTCGGCTCTGTCTCCATCTCCGTCTCAGCAGCCATCGCCATGCTGGCGGAAGCCACAACCAGTGAAGCTGTCAGTAAAACTGCCGTAAATTTCTTCATCTTTGTCCTCCTTGTGGTACCGTGATCGCTCATTTTCGCGACCGGTAATAGGTTGCTTCCGGGGCGTCCTGCGTCCCGGAGCGTGATTCATACCCTATTATACACAAAAGTCTCAGGAAATCAATCATTTTCTGTTCTTTCTTCTAAGTCCTGTCAGGAACAGATACCCCGCGATCAGCACCCAGGCCGCCGCGAGTGCCGCGAGCAGGAGCTTCGAGGTGAGCGGCAGCGGCCCGAGAGCCTCCGCCCCGGTGACGACAGCATCAGGATCCATCTGTGCACTGCCCTGATCCAGATGATACAGCGACGCCGTGTCCGTATACAGCTTTTTGAAAAATGCGTCGTCCGCCGTCGCTTTCCTGCGGACCGATTTTGTCGTCGTCTCAATCAGCTGCCCCGCCGCGTCGCGCAGGGATGCGGAACCGTTGAATACCGGCGTTACGAAAGTGTCTTCCGTATGACTCAAAAGCAGCTTCGCCGCTTTCAGCTTCACGTCGTAATAGGTGACGTTGTCCTCGCCCTCGCGCTGCAGATAATCCTGATACTCTTCGCTCTCCTGTGCCTTGCTCGTCACCGGCACGTAACCCTCGGTCTGCGAGTAAGCGATCTGCACGTCGTTCGTCAGCAGATACTGTGCGAACAACCACGAGGCCAGCACCTCCTGTTTATCCGCTTTGTTAAAAACGCAGACGGACGGCCCCTGCGAGATCATCTGCGGATGCTCCGGGTCGAACTGCGGGATCTCCATAACCGCCGTCTCGAACTCGACCAGCTTGTCCTCACTGATGTCAATCAGCGGCGCGTGCGTGCCCATCCAAGTCGCGCCCGCCGTGGAGTCGATCGCGAAGATGCACTGCCCGGCGTTCAAAAAGTTCGCCGGATAGCCGCCGATCTTGAATGTCGAGAAAGCCCCGGTCTTCACATGTTTCGCAATTGTCTCCAGCAATTCCTTCGTCGTATCGTTGAAGATCTGGATCTCCCCGTCGTCCGTCGAGTATCCGGCGCCCTTCTGCCGCAGCATCTGGATCATCATATTGTCCGTCGATTTGTAAATGAACGGGATCAAGACATTCTGCCCGTTGAGCTTGAACGTGCCGTCCGCGTTCTTCTCCATCGCGGCCTCCGAGACTTCCCAGACAAAATCCCAGGTAAGCATCTCAGGCAGCGTGTAGCCGAGCTTTTCAACGAAATCTTTGTTTACATAACACGCCTCAGTGGAGCGCATATACGGGATCGCGTAATGGCTCCCGCCAAACGCGCATTCCTCCAGAAACTTTGGGATGATCTCGTCCTGCGCGGGCGAGTCGAATTTCAGCTCGCCGCCCCCGAGTCCGTACTTCTCGTCCGCGAACAGATCGTCGAGCGGCACCACACTGTCCTGTCCGGTCAGATAGGTCGCGATATGATCCGGATAAGTAATGCAGACGTTCGGCGTCGTGTCTGTCGCAATATTTGTGATAACGTCGTTGTAGATCTTTCCGTAGTCCGTGTACAGCCGCAGATTAACCGTGATGTTCGGGTACAGCTTCTCGAAATCGCTGATCGCCTTCTTGTAAATTCCTGTCTGCGTCTTGTTTGTGTCGTTCTTCGCCCAGAAGGTGATCTCGTATTTTCCGGCCTCGTCGAAGGTCTCCGGAATCTCAAACGTCCGCTGCTCCCGCTTGCCATGACAACCGGTAAGAGAAAAAAGAAGTGAAAAAACCAGCGCCAGCAGTCTTGCTGCTCTTGCAGACGCTTTCTTTGTTCTATATGTCACTTTTCCTGCCTTTATCAATGCTTCCTCTGCTCTGGCCATCATGTTTCTTGTGCGCTCCGCCATGCTTTTCGTTATGACTTTATCTCCGAAATTTTCATATCGTACAACACTCTTTCGATTCGGGGAAACATCTGAGTTTTTCATAAACAATCTGCTCATCCTTTCGTCCCTCCCCTCGACACGCCGGCCATGATGCTCTTGCGGAAGATCAGAAAGATCACGATCAGCGGCACAGAGATCGCCACAACCGCCGCCATCATCGCCGGAATATTCTCGCGGCCGAAGCCGTTCTCGCGGATCTCCTGGATGCCGTTCGACACCAGGAAGTATTTCTCGTCGTCCGTGATCAGCCGCGGCCACACGTAGGAATTCCAGCATTCAATCGCCTTGAGGATCGTGATCGTCACAATTGTCGGCTTGCAGATCGGCATCATGACCTTCCACAGGTATTTCAGATCCGAGGTGCCGTCCACCTTCGCCGCATAATAGAGTTGATCCGGCACCTGCTCGAAGTTCTCCTTCAGCAGGTAAATGTAAAAGACCGACGTCACCGACGGCAGGATCAGCCCGAGAAAGGTATTGCGCATATCCATATTGGTGATCGTGACAAAGTTCGTGATGACCACAAGCTCATTCGGGATCATCATCAGCGAGAGGAACAGCGTGAACACAAGGTTCTTCCCGCGAAAATCAAGCCGCGCGAACGCGTACGCCGCGAGCACCGTCACCAGAAGCATCAGCAGCGTGGTCGCCACGGTGAACACAATCGTATTTACAAAATAACGCCCGAGCGATACCGCCGTGAACGCGTCCGCATAGTTCTGCAGCGTCGGCGACAGCGTGAACAGCTGCGGTATGTACTCGGAATTGTAGGCGCTGTAGCTCTTCACGGAGGTCAGCACCATCCA
This sequence comes from uncultured Lachnospiraceae bacterium, assembly GCA_947627365.1. Lineage (GTDB taxonomy): Bacteria > Bacillota > Clostridia > Lachnospirales > Lachnospiraceae > Choladousia. Next base: position 26,650 of record CANQVT010000038.1, read on the forward strand.
GTAGAACGGAAACAGTACGACCAGCGCCCAGAACGCCAGCAGCACGTACGTGACCGCGCCTGTGGCCACGCGCCTTGCTCTATCCCGCTTTTCTATTCTTTCGTACTCAGTTTTGTGCTCCATATCATGCACTCCTATTTTTCTTGCATTTACTTATGTTCATGTATAATTTCACATATTGGCTACCCGGACGCCCTGCACGGGCTTGCAATGTCAGGGCAGACCCGCTCGCGCTTAATCGGGCACGCAGCGGTGCATAA
>CANQVT010000039.1 GCA_947627365.1 uncultured Lachnospiraceae bacterium
CATGTCTGAGCGAAGCGAGTTTGCGTAGACAGCTGTCCATAGGCGGCGGAGCGAATCAAGAAGAACAACGTGTTTGCAGCGGAACATCCGCAGACAGAGCACGCGTTCGGATTACACTTTAAGTGAACTAAACACGAACTTAGTGCGTCCGCAGAATCCCACTCTCGCGGATGCTCTCCACCGCCTCCTCAAGCTTCTCCGGCGGCAGCACGAGCGCCAACCGCACGTAGCCTTCTCCGAGGCTGCCGAAGCTTGTGCCCGGCACGCAGATCACACCGGACTTCTCCATCAGCTCCAGGCAAAATTGCTCAGAATTCGTGTAGCCCTCCGGGAGCGGCGCCCAGACAAACATCGTGCCCTCGCTGTCCGGCACATTCCAGCCGATCTCGCGCAAGCCCCCGCACAGCGCCTTGTTACGCTCCTCGTATTTCGCGCACTGCTCAACCACGCAGTCAAACGGACCTGTCAGGGCCGCGATCGCGCCGTACTGCACAGGCAAGAAGGTCCCGTAGTCAAACTGCGTCCGCATTGCCTTGAATTTCTGAATGATCTCAGCGTTTCCGATCGCGAAGGAGACGCGCGCGCCCGTGTAATTAAACGTCTTGGAGAGCGAGTAAAACTCAATCCCCACGTCCTTCGCCCCCTCGTGATTCAGGAACGAACTGCCGCGCTTCCCGCCGAACACCAGATCCGCGTAAGCGTTGTCGTGCAGGAGAACAATGTCGTATTTCTTCGCAAACGCGATCAGCTCGTCGTAGAAGCTGTCCGGAGCCAGTTTGCACACCGGATTGCCCGGGTAGCTGAACACCATCAGCTTCGCGTCGCGCGCGACGTCCTCCGGGATCGCCTTCAGATCCGGCAGGTAGCCGTTCTTCTCATACAGCGGGTACTCCCAGACCTCGGCGTCACACAGCTGCGGCCCGATGCTGAAGATCGGATAGCCCGGGTTCGGCACCAGCACCAGATCTCCCGGATTGCACAGCGTCCACGCGATGTGCGTCATGCCCTCCTGCGAGCCGTACAGCGCCATGATCTCGTCCTGCGCAAGATCCAGGTCGAATCTCCGTTTGAAGAAGCCCTGCGCCGCTTCTAATAGCTCCGGGAGCTCCACAAGCGCGTACTTGTAGTTCTCCGGCTTCTTCGCCGCCTCGCTGACCGCGTCGATGATATGCTGCGGCGGACGGAAGTCCGGCGTTCCCACAGAAAGGTTCCAGATCTTCTTTCCCTGCTTTTCCAGCTCGTTCTTCTTTGCGTTCAGGACGGCAAAAATACCCGTCTCGATCCGCATTGCCTTGTCCGAAAAGTTTCCCATATGCCCCGTCTCTCCTTCTTTTGATCTGCCTGCAAGCCATGTCTTGACTCGCTTTTCCAGTACGCCCGAGACCATGTAGAGTGCCGCGCACAGCAGCGTGACGAAAGTGCCGGCCCACAGTCCCTTAGGCGTGTATTTCATCCGGATTTCATGGATCCCGGCCGGAAGATGCACTCCCGTGAGCGCCTGCCCGACCGCATAGCTTTCCGTCTCCCTGCCGTCCACCGTGATGCGCCAGCCGGTGTCGTATGGGATCGTCAGCAGAAGCGTCCCGTCCTCCTTCGCGTCCACGTTTCCGCTGACACGGTTGCCGTCCACCTTCACGCCGGTCAGCTGGCTCTCGGCAAGCTTGTCGCGCACCTGCTCATAGGCTTCGTTCGCACAGGTGTAAACCTGCGCCTGCACCGTCGACTGCCCGTCCTTCAGCGTCACCGTGAAATCCGCCATGTCGCTCTCGTCCGACGCGTTGATCACATAGAGGTGATCCGTGAAGTCATCAAAGGATTTCGTATACTCAGGCGTGTTCAGATTGATGTTGTCCACCCTTGTGTCGATGCAGAGATAAACCTGTTTGTCCTCCGGGATCTTGATCCCGTAATTCTCTCCGTCCTCCATGTCGATGTAACGGTCCAGCACGTAGATCGGCTCAAGCCCCGTCGCAAGCTCCACGAAGCTGTTCTGTACCTGAAGCGGCTCTCCTGCCTCGATATCCCAGTTGGCGATATCGTCTTTCACCATAAACCCGAGCGAGAGCGCGTTGTCATTCTTGTACAGCGCCAGCTCCCCATCCTCCGCAACACGCTCAAACTGATACATTGTACGCGCGACCTTCGACGGTGATGCCAGATATCGGATGCCCAGCACGTCGTTTATCAGCTTCGTCACCCCGAGATAGCCGTTTTTGTTCGTGCGCGCCTCGATGCCGAGGCTGTCGCAGAAATTGACCACCGACTCCAGCATCGTGGAGTTGAACATGACCATCGCGTTTCCGCCCGCGTACATCGTCACGTTGCGCATTCTCTGGCGGTCGACCTCGCTGCGGAAGAACTCGTCGTCGTCCTGCTGCGCCATCATTGTCTGATACGATTTCTGGTCGGCAATGTAGATGCTCCGCGTCACACCGTCATTGCAGATGATCCCATAGACCGCGTTGGCCGACACCTCGATCAGCGCCACGCCTGAGACGATCCCACAGAAAATACTGAAACGGACACGTTTCGCCAGCCGCCCGAAGAGCAGCAGGACAAAATACAGCGTGAGCAAGCCAAATGAAATATAATAGACGTAATCCTTGATCTCCCCGCTGCGCTGCATGTAGTCCACAGCGACAAACCCGGCCGTCGCGATCCAGGCAAAGACCAGCTCCGGGATAAAAAAGCTGCGAATATGCCCGATCGCGTCGTACGCCATCACGAGCAGGACGGCGATATAGAGGAAGGCAAAACGGTTCGGAAGCCCATTCTGCACATGAAAGCCGTGCCAGACATAATTCAGCATGTTAAATGAAAAGCTGAGCAACAGCAGCGCGCACAGCCCGAAATGCGCCATTCGCTCGCGAAAGCGGATCTTCCCGTCAAAAACGTAAAGTATCGTCAGAAGCACCGTGAGCATACCGCAGTAGACGTTGAGGCCGACCTGTGAGTTGGAGATGTTGACCGGCGTCATGAACGCCATATGGTTCTCTAAAAGTCCCCAGAGACTCTCATAAAATTTCACGGTCGTAGGGAACGTGTTGCTCTGCATAGATTCGGACGCGCTTAGACCCGCGTACGCAGGGAGCAGCACCAATGCCGCCATACCGCCCGCCAGAAGCGCGTACCACGCAAACGTCAGACTGCTTTGCAGAACCTGCCTCGCAGTGATCCTGCGGCAGGATAGCCAACGCACCAGATAATACAGGCAGGAAAAAATGCAGAGCATAAAGCCGATGTAATAATTGCACCAGAGCCCGTAAAACAGAGACAGCCCGAACATCCGGCCGCTCTCTCCCCTGACTATGCGCTCGATCCCCATCATGATCAGCGGCAGCATCGCGATGCTGTCGAGCCACATGAGATTGAAATAGTAACCGATCACGAAATTGCTCAGCGCGAACATCATGCCGAACACAACCGGCAGATATTTTCGCTGCGGATCTCTGCGGTGCAGGTACCAGGAAAAGCAGCCGCCGCAAAGCCCGATCTTAAAGAGGATCACAAAATCCATGAAATCGCAGACATTTTCCCGCGGAATGAACGCCATCAGGAAATTCAGCGGACTCGCCATATAGTAGGCGTAGGTCGACCAGAAGTTGTAGCCGAGCCCGCCCGAGAACGAGTACAGCAGCGACTGGCTGTCCTGGAGCTTCCCCTGGAAATCCGTGTAGAACGGAAGGTACTGGTGCAGGGAATCGATGATCAGCACCGTGTTGTCCCCGAATGGCCACATGCCAAACGCGATAAACCCGGCCGCGGCCACCAGCGCCGACAGGACAAACCCTGCCGCGAAGAACCTCCGGCCGCGCTTTTTCTCCGCCAGTCTCTCCACAGAAACAGCCTCGGAGTCCTCGTCCTTGAACACTACAAAACGGCTGATCAGGTAATTCAGTACCAGGATCACAACCTGAATGATCAGCTTCGCGATCATGTCCTGCAAACCCCAGACACTGCTTAAAAGCACGACGCCGAACACCTCCACGACCATCGTGCCGAGGCGCATCCCGATAAAGCTCGCGGCCTCCTTGAAAAGTGCTCCGGGAGAGGCCGCCTTGTGTTCAAAGACAAACAGCTTATTTACCACATAGGCGAAGAGGATCGACAGCAGAACGGCCACGGTGTTCGCCGCCGTGACGTTCAGCCCGACCAGGTTCCGCATCACATATGTAAGCACCAGGTTCACACCGGTTGTACAGCCGCCGAAGAAAATGTAGCGGACCGCCTGGTTTTGTATCAGTTTTTTCATATAAAGCTCCATTCCGCCGTCCTTTTGCCGACGGCATAAACAGTGATGAAAAAGTGCTTTTTCACACCATGATCTCCTCCCGCAGATGGAACGAGTAGATAAACCGCTCCTTCACCGGGTATCCGGTCAGCTGCTCAAGCGCCTGCGCATAGTAATCCAGCTGCGCTTTGTACTTGTCCACAAGCATCTGCGCACGCTCTACCCGGTCTGTTTTGTAGTCGAGCAGGACGATCCCTTCCCCCTCGGCAAAATATGCGTCGATGATCCCCTGGACGAGCACCGTCTCCTGCGGGCTGTAGCCGCTGCGGATCTCATTCGCCGGAACTCCGAACACGAAGGGTCGCTCTCGGAACAATTGTCCCGCAAGCGCCGCCTGGCGCATCCGCTCCCCGACGCCGCTTTGCAAAAATGCGCCGATGTCCTCAAGCGAGATTGCCGCGGCCTCCTCCGCGGACATTTTACCACAACTTATCATTTCTTCCAACTGTATTTGAAGCGCGCTCTGCAATCCGTCGCCGTCGCTGCGCTCATCGAAGCCCGCGCCTTCCCCGGCGCCGTACGCTCTGTCCTCCGCGCGCTCCGGTTCCGGTACACGCGTGAAATCCAGATTTTCCATAAACATATGATAGACCGTGCCGCGGGCAGCCCCGGCAATCTCCTCCTTCTCCTTTCGGAACGAAGGGATCAGCGGAATCACCGTCTCCTCACGATACAGCTCTGCCATGTCCTCATCCTCGGGCATGTGGGACAGCTTTTTCAGCTCGGAGACCGACAGCTTGCCCGGAATCGCAGCGTTCGCCGCGTATGGGTACTCCGAGTCAAACATCTTCTGCAGGTAATCACGTGCCGCTTCATCATAACAGATTTCAGTATCAAGCGCAAGAAGCTCTCTCAGGCGCACTGTGTCATCGCTGTCTTCCCACCTCTGCTCCTCTTTCTCATCGCTGACATCACAGATCCGCAGGACAAACGGAGCGTTCTCCTCCGCCGGGCGCCGCAAGAGCGCCGGCACGACCCAGTCCAGGTAAAAGGAAGCCGAAGACAGCCATGTGCAGGAGAGATGTTCGCCGCGATACAGCGCAGCGGTCTGCCATCGCTCCAGCTTCTTCTCAAAATCATCCACACTGCCCGTCAGGATCAGCTTTTCCTTCGCACGCGTCATCGCCACATACAGCACACGGAGCTCCTCTCCCAGGCTCTCCTCCGTCGTCTTCTGTTGGATCGCGCGCTTCAGAAGCGTCGCCCGACGCGTCCGAAGCTCCGGATCCACATAGTCGCAGCCGATGCCGAACTCCGGATGCATGACCAGGCGGCTGCGCGCGTCGGTCTCGTTAAACCGCTTGCCGAGACCACTCACAAAGACAATCGGGAACTCCAGACCCTTGCTCTTGTGGATGCTCATGATCCGAACCGTATTGCCCGCCTCGGAGTCAATGTTGGCCTCTCCGTAATCCACCTCGTATTTCTTCAGATTCTCGATATAGCGCACAAAATGATACAGCCCGCGGTAGCTCGTCGCCTCGTACGCGATCGCCTTCTCCACCAGCATATCAAGATTTGCCTTCCTCTGTCTTCCCGCCGGAAGCGCTTCCGCGTACGCACCGTACCCGGTCACGTCCAGCAGCTCCCACAAAAGCAGATGCACCGGCGTGTGAGTGCATTTCTCCCGTAGCCGCTCAAACGTTGCAAAAAACTGCTCCAGCTTTTCTTTAAGCCGCAAATCCTTCCCCGCGGCCCGATACTCCTGACAACAGTCGTAGAAAAATCTTTTCGTCGAAAAAATGCGCACCTGCGCAAGCTCCTCGTCGGAAAATCCCCCGATCGCGCTGCGCAATACAGCCGCCAGCGGAATGTCCTGCACCGGATTGTCCAGGATCTGCAGATACGCCAACACCGTGCGGATCTCAACCGCCGAGAAATATCCCTTTTGCGAACCGGTCACGCATGGAATTCCCATGTCTCCCAACACCTCGCCGAAGGTCTCCGACCAGCCGCTGACCGTGCGCAGCAGGATCACGATATCCCCGTAGCGCGCCGGACGGTAGCATTCCCCCTCACTATCCCAGACGGATGCGCTCCCGACCATCTGACGGATGCGCTGTCCCACAAGCCTTGCCTCCTCGCGCTGCCGCTGTCCGCTCTCCGCTTCCAGAAGCAGAAGCTCCGGCGAGAGGAACGCCTCATCCGCCCCCTCAGGGAACGTCGCCCCCGGATACAGCGCAGCGTCCTCGTCATAGACGATCTCCCCCGGATGCTCCGTCATGATCTGGCGAAAGATATCGTTCACGCCGCCGAGCACCTGCGCACGGCTGCGAAAATTCCGGTGCAGGTCGATGCGGCAGTTCACAGCCTGTTCTCCCTCCGCCCGCGCCCCTGTGACCGGATAGCTCCTGTACTTCTCCATGAACAGCTCCGGCCTCGCCAGCCGGAACCTATAAATGCTCTGCTTGACGTCTCCCACCATGAACACATTATGCGCGCCGCAGCCTTTCCCTGCGACGCTGTTCAGGATCAGCTCCTGCACCAGATTGCTGTCCTGATACTCATCGATCATGATCTCCTCAAATGTCTCCGCATACTCCCGCGCCGCAGCGGTAGGCGCCGCCTGACCATCCTTTTTCTCTACAAGCGCCCTCAGTGCCAGATGCTCCAGATCTCCGAAGTCCACAAGATTTTGCGCGGCCTTCTTCTGCGCAAGCCGCCCCATAAAATCCTCCACGAGTCTGGTCAGAACACGCACCACCAGCCCGCTTTTTTCGTATTCCTCCCGCAGTTCCTCCGTCCGGCCAAAATAATAGCGCTTTCTGAGCGCGGCAAGCATATCCTTGACGTCGCTCCGCATGCCCTGCACCTGCTGTTTTTTCCCCGGATCGATCGCGTCGTCCTTCTTCGAGCCGAGACGCGCGAACGGCTCCAGCCGCGCAAATGCGCGGGCATAGCCCTCATAGCTTCGTCCGCCTTCCATGAGTCCATCCAGAAGCCTGAGGTCGGATTCCAGCGCGGCGATATACGGGTAGGGGCCGTCCGGCTCCTGTGCAATGCGCAGCGCCTCCTCGATCTGCACTCGCATGTCGGAAAGCAGACGCTCCGTATCGTCCAGAGCATACGCAAGCCAGACCGGCGTGTCCGCCTGATAGCTCTCCCGGCACTCCCGCAGCCAGTCTTCCGGCCACGGCTGCCCGAGCGCAAAATGATAGATCTGCAGAACAGTCTCTTCGATAGCGTGGTCGCTCTTCCCCGTCGTAAACAGCTCCAGAAAACGATGGAATTCCTCGTCTGCCGCTTCATTCGCGTCCTCATAGGCCGCGTCCACCGTCTCCTTCGCCGTGTCCTGTTCGAGCAGCAATACCTCTCCCTCGTCGGCCACCCGGAACGCAGGATCGATCCCGATCGTCTGAAAATGACTGCGCAGCACATGCAGACAGAAGCTGTGAATTGTCGTGATCTTCGCATTGTGCACCAGCACGAGCTGCCGCTGGAGATGTTCGTTTTCCGGCTCCTCCTCAGCGCGCTTCTCCAGCGCGTCGCGGATCCGTTCGCGCATCTCAGCCGCCGCCGCGTTCGTGAAGGTCACCACGAGCAGCCGGTCGATATCGACCGGCTTTTCCCCCGCGATCATGTCCAGGATCCGTGCCACGAGCACCGCTGTCTTTCCCGATCCCGCTGCAGCGGAGACCAGTATGTTGCAGCCGCGTGTGTCTATGACTCTCTGCTGTTCTTCCGTCCACTTCACTGCCATGCCCTTACTCCCGCTCTCGCATTTCTCATCGTTTTCAGTCTGCCCGGACTGCGCTTTCACCGCAGGTCGGCGCTGCCTTTGCTCCGTCGGCAGCTTTCCCCGGATCGTTCTTCTCTGCCTCCGCAGAAATCCGCTCCCACACCTCGTCCTTCGTAAGCTCCGCCGTCCGCTTCCTGTACCTGCCCGGAATTCTGCGGTCGAATCCGCAGACATCCGCATAAGCGCAAAAATCACAGGCGCTGTGTGCCTTATCCTCAAAGGGGCTCGCTTCGATCCTGCCCTGCAGGATCTCCCCCGCCATATCTTCCATCTTTCCCGACACAAACCTGGAGAGCTGTCCAAACTGCTCCGTCGTCACTGCACTGGAGGCCGCCTTCAGCTGCCCGTCCTTCTTGAGCCCTGCCGGGATCACCAGCGAATCCCCCGCAAGCTGCCCGTCCAGCATGCGAAGCACCTTCGCGTCGCTGTTGAGTATGCCATCCGGGCGAAGCTGCTTCAGAAGCTTCTCCCGCATCTGCTCGTCGGTCGCATCCTCCTCGCGCTCCAGCACCGGATCGTCCAGATGATAATAGAAGATTCCGGCAGGAACCACCTTCCTGCCAGCGTCCTCTCGTGCCTCTTCGCTTTCCGACTGACCGCTCTCCGACTGGTCGTTTTCCGACTGACCGCTTTCCGACTTGCCGCTCTCCAACTGGCCGTTTTCTGCCGGCCGTTCTGTATTCTCCGGCGGCCTCTTCCCCTTTTGCAGAGTGCGCTCCATCTCAAGCGCCGCATTCAGATAGACGACAAGCTGCAGCTGCATTCCATAATAAAGGGACACAGGGTCAAACCTTGTCGTCCCCGATTTGTAATCCACGATCTTGACATACACGGTATCATCTGCCCTGGCCGTGTCGATACGGTCGATCCGCCCCTGGAGCCGTATCGTCCTGCCCTCGCCGAATCGCACATGCACAGCCTCGAGATCTCCCGCGTCCGCAAAAGACACTTCAAAGCCTGTCGGCCGGAACTGACCCGCACACAGCTGCTCGTGCATGGCCCATGCAGCGCGGCAGAGGATCCGTTTCACCCTCCGCACTGTGTACTCGTCCCGCGCGCTCCCTTGCAGGACACCAGACCCGTATCCGCGCGCGACCTCATCCACGCAATCCTCCATGAGCGTGCTTTGTTCCTCGGCTGTAATCTCTGTCCAGTCGCGTTCCATGCCCTGCAAACGTCTGGAAAAAAGCTCCATCGTCCGGTGAAAAATGATGCCAAGATCGACCGCCCGGACACCGTAAAGCTCTCTCTCAAAAAGTCGCAGTCCATAGGATGCAAAATGCGCAAACGCGCACGCCGCAAACTGTTCGAGCCTCGTCACACTCGCCGTCATCGCTTCTCCGTACAGCTCTCTGGACGTATGGTACGACAGGCTCTCCCGACCGCCCACCGCAAACGCGGCCCGCGCGAGCTCACACACGCGTTCCCGATATCTTCCGTCCCTGAGATACGAAGCGTACAGCTCCATCCACTCCGGATTTCGCTTTTCCTCCCTGAGCTCCTGCAGCCCGCGCGTCAGGTACAGCATCCCGTTCTCGCGCGACGTCACCTGATACACCGAGCTCCCGGCATCCTGCTCCTGCACAGTCTGTATCCCCGGAAACAGCTTCCGTATCACGGACAGCAGGTAAGACGGACGCATCGCCTGCCCGTCCCCGCCCGCGGCACACCACGACAGATACAAATGGTCCTGCGGCTTTGTCAGATTCTGATACAGGTAGAAACGCTGTGTGTAGCTGTTCTCCCGCGCGGAGGGCGCAAGCTCCACCCCGGAGCCCTTCAGCAGTTCCCGCTCCATGTCGGACACGATCCCTCCGCCATCCCCGCGCGAGGGCACCCAGCCGTCGTTTAAGCCAAGGAAAAACAGAAGCTTCACATGCGCAAGGCGCGAGCGCTCGATATCGCCCACCTGCACCTGATCGATGCCAGGAGGAACGATACCGACCCGCGCCTCCGCGAACCCCGCATCCAGAATCTCAGAGAATTCACTCCCGCTGACTTGCTCCTCCCCGAGCAGATCGACCATCTCATCGAGAAGCGCGATCAAAATCCCATAGATCTGGCTGTATTCCCGCGCTTCCTCCCGCGCGCCGGCCATCTCAAGAGAGCGCTCCCGATCCTTGAGGCGCTGCTGCACATGGCAAGCCTCCAGAAGCTCGCACAGCGCGTCTGCATACTGCCGCAGGGTCGCGTCCTTCTGCCGCATCTTTCGCGCGAACGGCAGCAGGGCTGCCGCCGCACGCTCACGAAGCTCATTGCATTGCGCCAGCTCCTCAGGGCTCATTCCCTGGGGAAGATATGTCCACTCCTTCTCCCAGCAGGCGAGGCCCCGGATCCCGGCAGCCAGCACATAATTCTCCAGGCGGTCGGTCTCCGCCGCGCTCATGCCAGGCAGCCCTGTGCGCAGACAGCGAAACACTGTCTCGTAAGAGAAGTCCTTCTCCGCCGCGTTCAACGCTCCGCGCACAAACTCCAGGCACGGGTTCAGGAGGATGTGCCGGGTCTCGTCAAGAAACGCCGGAACCTCATACATTGGAAAAATCTTCTTGATGTAATTGTCATAAGAGCTTAGATTGCCCGTGATCACAGCGATGTCCTGATAGCGATAACCCTCCTCGCGCACCAGACGACTGATCGTACGGGCCGCAAAATGTACCTCCTGCGCCGGCGTGGAGGCCGTGTGCAGAGAAACCTCCGGAGAGCGCGTCTCCTCTGAACCTGTCTGTTCCCCCGCGCGGTATATTTCTCGCTTCCCGCGGAACAGATTCCGCTCCAAATGCATCAGCATTCCGCCCTCGCGGAATCGAGGAAGTCCTCTCCTTCCGAGCACCAGCGGCTCTTCAGCCGACGTGACCTCGCGCGCTGCCTCGCTGACGCCGCGGATCATCTTTTTGCTGAGCGCAAACAGCTCATGCTCCCGTATCTCTCCGTAGAATGCTTCCCTCTCGTCGATCGTCACCGTCACCCACACGCGGGGACACAGAGCGAGCAGCTCGCGCAGCACCTTCATCTGCGACGGTGTGAAGCCGGTAAATCCATCGAAGGCAAGCGTACTTTTTTTCAGAAGCCCGGAATCTGGCGCCAGCTGGCACAGTACGTCCATCAGCTCCTCCGGCTTCATGAAGCGATCCCTCTGATATTCCAGAAACGCGCGATAAAGCACCCTCAGATCTGCAAGCTTCGCGGCAAGCAATGGCCGCGCGCCGGCAAACTCCACCATCTGCTGCATCTCAAAGTCTGTAACCTCATACTGCATCAGCTCGGACAGCACGGACTTGACCTCCGAGACATAGCCTGGGCGGTTCATACGGCTGCCGAGCACACGCAGAGCATCCTTCTGCTCCATCGCCACTCTGCGCAGCATCAGATTCTTGCCGGTCTCTGTGAGCACGCTCCGCCTGTCCGCCCCTACCTCCTCAAAGATACGGTGTGCGAGCCTGCGAAAGCTGAGGACGTCAAGATTCATGATGCCCCCATCCGGGTGCATCAGGACAATGTCCCTCTGCGTCTGCATCGTGAACTGCTCAGGGACAATCATGATATAGCTGCGCTCCGGATGCCTGCGCGACTCCTCGATCAGAGTCTGACAGAGCAGGCGCGACTTTCCGCTTCCGGAGCTGCCGAAAATGAATTGAAGGGACATGCTGCCACCTCTTACTTACATCTGATTTTCATTCTGCTCCCGCACGATGTAGGACTCCGTCTCCACCGGCAGCTTCTGCTTCCGCAGCGAATGCTCCGCAAGGCGCTTCACAAGATAGTACAGTGTCGCAAAGAGCGGCACGCCCACGATCATGCCGAGGAAGCCCAGAAGCTTCCCGAAAAGCAGCATCGAGACCGTCACATACAGCGCGGAGAGCCCGGTCGAGTTGCCGAGGATCTTCGGGCCGATGATATTGCCGTCAATCTGCTGCAGGATGACGACAAAGATCACGAAGATCACGCACTTTGCCGGAGATACCAAAAGAATCAGGAACGCGCTCGGAACCGCGCCGATGAACGGTCCGAACATCGGGATAATGTTCGTCACGCCGACGATCACGCTGACAAGCAGCGTATAGGGCATCCGCAGGATCGTAAGGCAGATGAAGCAGATCACGCCCACGATCAGGGAATCGACCAGCTTGCCGGAGATAAAGCCGCTGAAAATGCGATCCGTCTGCCCCACCGCCTCCAGCACGGCGTCGTTAAACCGGCGATTACGGCTGACCGCGAAAAACAGCTTGCGGCATTGCGCGATGTAGCGCTCACGGTCCAGCAACAGATAGATCGACACGATGACCGCTACCACAAGGCTGACCATCATGGATCCGACCGAGAGCACCTGTCCGGAGATCGTGGATACTGTAGAAAGCAAATGCGTCCGAATCCAGTCCGTCAGATAAGTCTCGGCGGACTCGACCATCTGCATCACCGCAGCGCCCGCCTCGCTGTCGGATTCGAGATATGCGCTGATCCTGCCAAGTTGCGCCTGCACCTGTCCTGGCAGCACCTTGACGAGTTCGCTCACACTTCCCGCCAGCTGCGGAAGAACAATCGCGCAGAACAGCCCCAACACCGCGAACGCCAGGATCAACGTGGCAAACACGGCCGCCGCCCGCGCGAACTTTCCGAGCTTCCGGAACTTCTTCTCCAGAAACGTCGCGACCGGACACAGCAGATAGGCCAGCACCATGCCGATCAGCACCGGCTCCAGCGCCGACAAAACAACGGAAAACATTCCCCCGATCTGCCCCAGACGGAAGATCAGAAAGAAAAACACGATCGTCGCCGCCAGGCTCAAAAAGATCGTCAGGCCAAGTCTGCGATAGTCCTGATTTTTCTGTTCCATAACGCATATCCCCCTCTAAATTCCATAGATTCATTTTTCAGTTATTTTACATCAGATATACATCGAATGCAATATTTTAAGAATCTGCAAAAAAACTTGACAAGAAAAAAACATTATTTTATTATTTATTTTGTAGGCAAATCTGCCAGTTATTTTTTAAAGGAGGATGATTATTATGAAAAAATGGACAAAGGCATTTGCTGCATTCGGACTCGGCGCTGCGCTCGCAGTTACCGCTGTCGTTCCGGCTATGGCCGAGGAAGACAAGACCTGGGTCATCGCAACCGACACTGTGTTCCGCCCGTTCGAGTTCACAAATGAGGACGGCGAGTTCGTAGGCATCGACGTAGACATCGTGGCCGCGATCGCTGAGGATCAGGGCTTCAAGTATGAAATGCAGAGCCTCGGCTGGGATTCCGCCATCGCCGCCTGCCAGTCCGGTCAGGCGAACGGCATGATCGCCGGCGCTTCCATCACGGATGAGAGAAAAGAGAGCGGCTGGATTTTCTCCGACGGCTATTACAACGCCACTCAGTGTATGACGGTTCAGGAGGGCTCCGATATCGCGAGCTTCGCGGACCTTGAGGGCAAGACCGTTGGCGTCAAGACCGGCACACAGGGCGCTACCTACGCAGAGAGCCTGAAGGACGAGAACGGCTTCGAAATTACATACTTTGAAGATTCACCGACCATGTACCAGGCAGTGCTCGGCGGTCAGGTTGTAGCCTGCTTCGAGGATACGCCGATCATGGCGGACTCCATCAAGAGCGGCAACCTCGCTCTGCAGATCGTAGAGGGCTCCGAGAACGAGGGCGCGCCGTATGGCTTCGCGATCTTCAATGAGGACAATCAGGAGCTGCTCGACATGTTCAACGCAGGCCTGAAGAATATCAAAGAGAACGGCACATACGATGAGATCCTTGCGAAGTATCTCGGCGACGCTGTGGAGGCTGAGACAGAGTCCGAGCTCGAGACCACGGCTGCAGAGGTCGCAGAGTAATTTTTCGGAGAAATACACTGATTACAATGTCGTAATCCAAGGGGCACTGAGGTTTTGCTCAGTGCCCTTTTTTGAAAGGAGCTGCTTATGGCTAAAATTATTACAGTCTACGGTCCTCTTCTGCTGCGCGCGATGGGTCAGACACTGCTGCTCGCGCTGTGGGGACTGTTCTTCGCCTGTATCATCGGCATGATTTTTGGTCTGCTGGGCGTCGTGAAGAACAGAATCTGCAACATCGTCGAGAGCGTGTTTGTGGACGTGATCCGCGGCGTCCCGCTGATCGTCCTCGCCTACTTTATCTATTTCGGCGTGCCGTACGGCGTCAATAATCTTCTGGGCGCGAGCGGTTTCACGCTCTCGGCGCTGCAGGCCGGCACCGCCTGTCTCGCCCTGAACTGCGGCGCGTACATGGCGGAGATCATCCGCGCCGGCATCCAGTCGGTCGACGCCGGCCAGATGGAGGCGGCAAGAAGCCTCGGCCTTCCGTACTGGCGCGCGATGGTGCGCGTCGTCCTTCCGCAGGCGATCCGCACGATGATCCCGACGATCATCAACCAGTTCATCATCACGCTGAAGGATACCTCGATCCTTTCCGTCATCGGCTTCCCGGAGCTCGTCAACACGGCAAAGAACGTCGTCGCGATCACGTTCATGTCCTTCCAGACCTGGCTGGTCGTCGGCGTCATGTATCTGATCGTCATCACGCTTCTGTCCTTTGCGGCAAAGCGTCTGGAGAGGAGGCTGAACCGTGGGCGTCAATAGAGAAAATGTAAAGATCCATGTATCGCACCTGAAGAAATCCTTCGGCAGTCTGGAGGTCCTCAAGGACATCTCCCACGATTTCTATGAGGGCGAGGTCGTCGTGATCCTCGGGCCGTCCGGCTCTGGAAAATCCACCTTTCTGCGCTGTCTCAACCGTCTGGAGGACATCACAGGCGGACAGGTCGTGGTCGACGGCATCGACATCACATCGAAAAAGACAAACATTAACAAATACCGCGAGAACATCGGCATGGTGTTCCAGCATTTCAATCTGTTTCCGCACATGGACGTGCTGCGCAACATCACGCTGGCTCCGGTCGATCTGAAGAAGATGACAAAGGAAGAAGCCGAGAAGCGCGGCATGGAGCTGCTGAAGCGCGTCGGCCTGGAGGAGAAGGCGAAGGTCTATCCGCCCCAGCTCTCCGGCGGACAGAAGCAGCGTGTGGCGATCGCCCGCGCGCTCGCGATGAATCCGGACATCATGCTCTTTGACGAGCCGACCTCGGCGCTCGACCCGGAGATGGTCGGCGAGGTGCTGCAGGTCATGAAAGAGCTCGCCGCGTCCGGCATGACGATGCTGGTCGTCACACACGAGATCGGCTTCGCAAGGGAGGTCGCCAACCGCGTGATCTTCATGGACGGCGGCTACATCGTCGAAGAAGGGACGCCCGACGAGGTGTTCAACCACCCGAAGGAAGCGCGCACGATTGACTTCCTCAACAAGGTATTATAAAAGGAGATTTCCATGAAAAAAATAGTCACGATCAGCCGTGAATTCGGCGCGGGCGGCGGCACGATCGGCTACCGTCTCGCCCAGGAGACCGGCCTTGAATATTACGACAAGGAACTGATCCTGATGCGGGCCGGAAAGGGGAACGTAGACCTCTACAGCCTGATCAAATGGGACGAGAGCGTGCCGATCAATTTCGGCTTCACGCAGAGCCTGTTCGACTTCTACAACCGACCCTTGAGCGAACGCATTTTTCAGGCTCAGAAAGAGACGATCCAGCAAGTCGGCGAAAAGGGCAACTGCATCATTGTGGGCCGCAACGCCAACACGATCCTGAAGGAGTACGACAAGACCCTGCATGTCTTCATTCACGCGAGCATCGACTTCCGTCTGGCGCGCATGAAAAAGGAAATGCCGGACCAGACGGACCAGCAGATCCTCGACCGCATCCGCCGGGTAGACAAGCAGCGCAAGAAATACTGCACCTACCACACGCACACGGAGTTCGGCGATTCGAGATACTACGATGTGTGCCTCGACTCCTCACGCTTCGGCCTCGACCGCTGCGTGGAGATCCTGAAGGAAATGATTCTCGAGTAAGGCACTTGAGACTTTTCGCATACACAAACGCCGCCGGAACGCATTAACGTATCTGGCGGCGCTGTTTTATGAAAGAAATTCATCTGTATAAATCTACTGCTTTTAATCTGTTATGTAGGAGTTTCAATCCTCTAAGCCCTTCTCCTGCTCCGCCTGAATCTCCGGGAACATGGAGAGTATCGGCTTCTCCTTCTTGCCGTGGAGCCTGCGGTCCACATAGTTCTTCGTACACTTCATGACGATTGGCGAGAGCACGAGCACACCGATCAGGTTCGGCACCATCATCAGGCCGTTGAAGGTATCGGAGATATCCCAGGCAAGCTGCGCTTCCATCACAGAGCCCGCAAGCACGATCACCACAAAGATCACGCGGTACACGATCACGGATTTTGTCTTGAACAGATACTCGCACGCGGTCGCTCCGTAGTGGCTCCAGCCGAGCACCGTCGAGTACGCGAACAACAGGATCGCCAGTGTGATAAACCACGCGCCCGGAGCTCCGAAGGTCTCCGAGAACGCCTCGCTGATCAGGGCGTTGCTGTTGATCGCCGCGCCTGCCTCCGTGAGCTTGCCGGTATCAAGGTCGATCAGCCCGGAAGTGAGCAGCGTCAGCGCCGTCAGCGTGCAGACGATGATCGTGTCCGCAAACACCTCAAAGATACCCCACATACCCTGTCGAACCGGCTCCTTGACGTTCGAGCTGGAGTGCACCATGACGGACGAGCCCAGGCCTGCCTCGTTCGAGAACACGCCGCGCTTCATCCCCTGCTGGATCGCCAGAGCGATGCCTGAGCCTACCACGCCGCCTCCGACCGCTTTCATCGCGAACGCGCCCTTACAGATCGCGGTGAACACAGCCGGAACCGTTTCGAAATGTACAGCGATGATGACCAGCGTACCGATCACGTAGATGACGACCATGAACGGAACAAGCTTCTCCGTCACGGACGCGATCACCTTGATGCCGCCGATGATCACGAGTCCCACCGCGATCATCAGGATAATGCCGATCAGATAGACGCGGAGATCGGGCGACTCCGTCTCAGGAATCCTGAGCACGTTCTTCACATTGCCCACCATGCTGTTGACCTGGCTCATGTTGCCGATGCCGAACGACGCCAGCAGGCAGAAGCAGGAAAACAGGACCGCGAGCACCTTGCCGATCGTCTTGCAGCCCGGCTTGCTGCCGAGGCCGTCGCGAAGATAGTACATCGCGCCTCCGCACCACTCGCCCTTTTCATTCTTATGGCGGTACAGGATACCGAGCACGTTCTCGGAAAAGTTCGTCATCATCCCGAAGAACGCGATCAGCCACATCCAGAACACGGCGCCCGGTCCGCCGACCGCGATCGCGCTCGCCACGCCGACAATGTTGCCGGTACCGACGGTCGCCGCCAGCGCCGTACAAAGGGACTGGAACTGCGAGATTGACTTGTCCTTCGTGTGCTTCGTGACGCTGCGATCGCCGAAGATCGCGCCGATCGTGTTCTTCATCCAGTGTCCGAAATGACCCAGCTGGAAGAACTTCGTCAGGCAAGTCATCAGCACGCCGACGAACGCCAGCAGGATCAGCGCCGGCCATCCCCAGACGATGTTGTTGATAAGACTGTTTACATTTGTGATCACATCAATCATTTACAACCCTTCCTCTCTGCTGCGCGAATGTCTCTTCTCAGACAATCGCCTTTCATAATCTCCTCAGGAGAGTTCGTCCAAATACTCAAAACACGTACATCCCGGGCTCCCTGCTGTCCGCAGCTTTTATCCCCGTCCGTATCAATATACTGCCCTTCCTCTGAACGAATGCCTGTGCGCAAAGAAAAGGACAGATGAACCTCTCATCTGTCCAAACAAACGCACCAGAATAATCTGAAACCGTCTCTGTCCTTTCGCCTGAGAGATTCGCGCACCGCGCTTTGCACCTTCGGCACCCACTCCTTCGTGGGATTCTCCAGAGTGCAGTCCGTATCCGGTCCCGTCCTTCCGCTGCCTTCCCGTCCGCCTGCCTAAACGCATTTTCATATATAATCGCGCTTTGCAGCCTTCCGTTCCGGCCGGATGACCCCTGTAAGTATTACTCCTTCGGGCGGCTTTCGCCAATCTCCCGGGCACTTCATCCTGCACATATTCAATTGATTTACTACATTAAAATAGCACAGCGGGAAATACTTGTCAACGCTTTTCCGCAAACCAAGGATCTATCCCCGCATGAAGCGGCTCAGGAATTCCTTCGTCCGGGGATTTTGCGGATTGCTGAAGATCTGCGCGGGATCGCCCTCCTCCGCGATGACGCCGTCCGACATGTAGACGACATGATTGGAGACGTCGCGCGCGAACGCCATCTCGTGCGTCACAATGATCATCGTCATGCCCTCCTGCGCGAGCTGCTTCATGACGTCGAGCACCTCGCCGACCATCTGCGGGTCGAGTGCGGACGTCGGCTCGTCGAACAGCAGAAGCTCCGGCTCCATCGCCAGAGCGCGCGCGATCGCGACACGCTGCTTCTGCCCGCCGGATAGCTGACGCGGCTTTGCGTTGATGTACGGAGCCATGCCAACCTTCTCGAGGAAGCGGAGAGCGTTCTGCTTTGCCTCCTCCTTGCTCTTCTTCAGCACTTTGATCTGCCCGACCATGCAGTTTTTCAACACGGTCATGTTGCTGAAGAGGTTGAAGCTCTGAAACACCATACCGACCTTCGCGCGGTAGGACGCCGCGTTCATATGCGGCCCCTCGATGTTCTGCCCGTGGAAGAGGATCTCGCCGGTCGTCGGCGTCTCAAGCAAGTTGATGCACCGCAGAAGTGTGGACTTGCCGGAGCCGGAAGCGCCGATGATGCAGGTCACGTCGCCTGTGGAGACTGAGAAGTCAATATCGCGCAGCACAACGTTCTTGCCGAAGCTCTTGCTCAGATGGTTGATCGCGATCACTTGTTCTCTGTCCATTCGTCCTCCTCCTTCCCCGGGTAGTTGTACATGCCGCTCGTGTGCGCGAGCGTGTCCGTCGTCGCCAGATCGTAACTGTCCGATCCGTCCATCCTGTCCTCCCAGAAGCGCAGGATGCGCGAGCACGCGAACGTAAGCACAAAGTAGACGACCATCGCCACCGTGAACGATTCAAAATACGTATAATATGCGCCCGCCACGCTCTTGGCCGCGTAGAACAGCTCCACGATGCCGATGACGGAAAGCACGCAGGTATCCTTGATGTTGATGATCAGGTTGTTGCCGATCTGGGGCATGATGTTGCGCAGCGCCTGCGGCAGGATGACGTAGAGCATCGTCTGCACATGCGTCATGCCGATGGCCTTCGCGCCCTCGGTCTGCCCCGGATCGATGGAGAGAATGCCGCCGCGGACCGTCTCGGCCATATACGCACCTGTATTGATCGACACGATAAAGAAGGCCGCAAACCACATCGACATGTTGATGTTAAACAACACCGACGAGCCGAAATAGATGAACATCGCCTGTGCCATCATCGGCGTGCCGCGGAACACCTCGACGTAGGCGTTCAGCACCAGCCGGACGATCCAGAGCAATCCCCGCTTGATGATATTGTCATTTTTGCTGACCGGGATCGTCTGTACGATGCCGACCGCAAAGCCGATGATACAGCCGATCAGGGTGCTGACCAGCGCGATGATCATCGTGTTCTTGGCGCCGTCCAGATAAGACAGGCCACGTGTCTGCAGAATATAGATGATTCTGCCGAAAAAGTCCTGTGGCATTTGAATTCTCCTTTACTCCTCCGCGTCCGCGAGCGGCTGCACGGAAATCGCCTCGTTCATCATTTCCTCATAATCCTCGACGGTCATGTCAGCGAGCACGCCGTTGATCGCATCGAGCAGCTCCGTGTTGCCCTTCTGCAGGGAGATACCAATGTTGATCTCCTCCTCGGACACCTCAAAATTGTCATCCGACTCTGTGAAGTCAAGCAGCTTGAAATCCGGATAAGCCACGCATGCAGCCATGCCGGTCGGCATATCGGTCACGACAATGTCACACTTGTCGGCCTCGAGCGCCACGAGCATTGCCGGTGCGGACTCCTGCGCCGGAAGAATATTCGCGTCCGGAATCTGCGGCAGGCACACATCATACCATACCGTGTTCAGCTGAGAAGTCGCCGTCGCACCGGAAAGGCCCTCAACGCCCTCCGCATCCGCGTAATCGCTGTCTGCCTTCGTCAGCGTGATGATCGACGCATAGTAGTACGGCTCCGTGAAATCCACCATCTCAAGACGCTCGGACGTAATCGACTGGCCTGCGATGACACAGTCCACCGTGCCGGACTGCACCGCCGGTACAAGGGAATCCCAGTCGAGCTTCACGATCTCCAGATCCCAGCCAAGCTCCTCGCAGATGTGCTTCGCCATCATAACATCATAGCCGTACGCATACTCCTTGCTGTCCGCGATCGGCACCGCCCCGTTGGAATCGTCCGCCTGCGTCCAGTTGTACGGAGCGTAGCCGCACTCCATCGCGACACGGAGCGTCTTCGTCTCCTCGTCCGCAAAAGCCGTCATGCTCATCAGAGCTGCCATCGCCGCCGCACACAGCAGGCCAACCGCCATCTTACCGTTTCTCTTCATAATCTTCTCCTCCATTTTCCTCATGATTCTATCGCTTCATACCGCCGAAGATCCTGTCTCGTCTCTTCGGTCTGTATAAAAAGGGACAAATCACCCCTTCGGATCGGGGCTCCTTTGTCCCTTGCGTTCATAAATATAACATAGAATCACGGAGAATACAATTCTTTTTTTACATCGCGAACTCGATCTGAATCCGTCCGTTGTGCGTTCTCGCCAGGAGCGTCTTCGTCCGCCCCGGCTCGTTCACGTTTTCCAGATTGTTCATGCCGTTGCGCGTCATGCTGTCGATGTTGTAGTCGGCCGGGTTCCCGATGATCGTGCCAGAGACGACGCCATTGAACGTCTGCATGGAAATATGATCGCTGATCACGTTTCGCCCGGACACTGCGCCGTTCTGTGTCTGTAGTGACAGCTTCTCCGGGAAGTTGCACTCTTTCGCTGAGACCAGACCGTTTCCGGCCGACGCCTCCAGCTCCTCGCCTCGCACGTTGGAAAGCTCAATCCGGGCGTTGTTGGACGTGACATGCAACCGTCCGGCATGGCAATTCTCTATGCGGATCGTCCCGTTGTTGCTTCTGATCTCACCCGCCGCGAGGTTCGCCAGACCGGCCGCCTTAATCGTGCCGTTCGTCGTCCGCAGGCAGAGCGTCCCGGCATAGTTCATCGGGAGCTCCAGAACGAGAATGTTGTCATCCCAGAGGAAATTGAGCCAGTTCAGGTGAAGCGAGCCTTTCATCTCGTGATGAAACCAGAAGACTCCGTCCTTCTCTTCAAATGTAACAACGTCTCTCCCCTCCTTCGGCTTGAAAAAGACGCGCACCCGCCCTTCCTCCACGGTGCGGACACGGATGCGCAGATTCTCCGTCTCCACCTTCACGGTGTGGATCAGTGCAGACGACTCGTACTCCTGCGCGCTCTCCTGGCTCGCGGACTTCGCGGTGTAGACCATCAGACCGCCGTACTCCGCGCGGATCTTCTTCGCGACCTCCTCCGGCGTCTCCAGACGGCCAAGGATTTCCTCTTCCGAGTATCCCTGATCCATCCCGTCATAGATCAGCTCCTCATAAAAGTCCTCAATCTGCTCCAGATCCTCGGCTGGAAGATCGATCAGCTCAAATTTCAGTTTTTTCAAGTATTCCTCTCTTTTCATGGTCTTACCTCCTCGCCCTTTTCTCTGCCTTCATCTGCGGACGTATCATCCGACTCCGCCGCGCATACTTCCTGTCCTGTCTCTGCCGGTCTCTGTCCTGTAGACTCCGGCTCCGGCACCTGTGCGTTCTGCTCCGCGACAAACTGGTACATCTCGCGCAGCTCATCCCACTCATCCAGAAATGCGTCGATCTTGCGCTGGCCGCCCTGTGTCAGCCGGTAATACTTCCGCATCCGCCCGTTGTACTCCATGCGGTAGGTCTCAAGGCTTCCGCCCTGCTCCAGACGCTTCAGGATCGGATACAGCGTCGACTCCGAAATATCCACGCAGCGCTCCAGCTCCCGAATGATCAGGTAGCCGTAGGACGGTCCTTTCTTCAGCACCGCGAGGACGCACACCTCAAGGATTCCCTTCTTTCTCTGAACATCCATGCAAATTCCTCCTGCTCTTTATGGTTTATACTATGCATTATATATTATGTTTAATATACTATTCATTGTATAGTATGTCAAGGGAAAATTACGGATTTCCATTTTTATCACTTTTTATTATTGACATATTTTTTGTTATTTGATATATTCTTTGTGTATAAGTATTCTTGGCACCTCTGCCATTTTCCCTTACTAATGATAATCTGCCAAAAGCAACAATTCTTTTAGCAAAATAATCTATGTAAGGAGCGAAACTATGCAAGAAATCAAAGACATTTTTGACCGCAGCTTTAAACGAATCTTCTCACTTTCCAATTCTGCCATACTATGTCTCATCAACGGACTTTTTGATACCGACTATCCACCGGATAGTAGCATTGTCTATACAAATCGTGAATCTACCAACGCTGCATTGAAGCATCACTTCGCGGACGTCTTTCTGATCATCAACGGCGAGCACCATTATCACCTTGAGGCACAGCTTTATCTTGATAAAAACATTGTGCTGCGCGTCTTCGAGTATGGTTTCTACCATGCCATGGAAACCCAAACAAACGAAAACTTCCGACTGGATTTTCCTGAGCCTATCGTCATCTACCTTGTAGACAGCCCTGATATTCCACCGGAAAGCACCCTACATATTAGCTTCTCCGGACAGGGGACTTTTGACTACCATGTACGCAGCTTCATCTACCCAAGGCATAGCCTGGCCGAGCTTGAGCAGAAAAATCTGATCGTGCTGATTCCCTTTCAGATACTCCGCCTGCGCGCGATTCTCTATGACACGAGCGGACGAATAAGACGTCCTTCTAAAGACGAATTTCAGCAGTTGAAAGAGATTGTTGCCTGTGATATAATAGGCGGCATAAAGACCAACTTATCCGTTGGCAACATCACCTTCAGCGACGCAAATAAGTTGATTGATCTTACAAACAAGCTATATGAACAGATCCTGCTTCATTACCAAAAAAGAGGAGGCGATCAATCCATGGGAGTCATGCTGCCCGGCGCTATCGAATTGCCACATGATGACATCATATTTAAACTGGAGCGTCTTGAAGAGCTTGAGGAATCTAATACTGCTCTGACAAACAAAATTACTGCCTTGACTGATGAAAATACTGCTCTGGCTGATGAGAATACTGCCCTGGTTGATGAGAATACTGCCCTGGCCGACAAAGTCGAAAAACTAAAGGCACGCATTGCGGAGCTCGAGACATCAAAATGAAGTATATCCGGGATTTACATATTTTTCAGTTTTGCCATGCATGCCACAGACCACCTTTCGCTTCGCTCAAGGCTATCCGCTGCTGCCGCAGCTCCTGTCTGTGGCTGATGGGCGTTCCGCCCATCATACAAAAAGGGAAAAACAGCCCTCCGCAGATAAATCTGCTCGGTCTGCCTTCCCCTTTTCCATGCATGGCAAAACTGTTTGATTCACATCCTCTCTGGCGCCTCGAAGCCCAGCAGGTCAATGCTTGTCTCGAGCACCTCGCGCGTCAGATCGAGCAGTTCGATCCAGCTCGTCTGCTGCGCTGCGTTCTCCTCTCCAAGGATCCTCGTCTCGTGATAGAAACGGTTGAACGCGTTCGCGAGGTCATAGATGAACGCGCAGATCCTGTGTGGCGCGGTCTCCGCGAACGCCTGCTCGATTGTGCTGTTGAATTTCACGAGCTCCATCATCAGGCTTTTCTCGCTCTCATTCGCTGGCGCGAGAATATGTCCCTTCTGCACGCTGCCGCCGTTCTCGCGGTACTTGTTCAGGATCGACTTGATCCGGACGATCGTGTAAAGAATGTACGGGCCTGTGTTTCCCTCAAAAGACGTAAACTTGTCCATATCGAAAACATAGTCCTTGGACGCCTGATTCGAGAGGTCGCCGTATTTGATCGCGGAAAGTCCGACGATCTCCGCCGTCTCCCTGGCCTCCTGCGGGTCTACCTCATGGTTCTCCGTGATCTTCCGGTACATCTCCGCATTGATATCCGCAATCAGGGTCTCCAGACGCATCACGCCGCCCTCGCGCGTCTTGAACGGCTTGCCGTCCTTGCCGTTCATCGTACCGAAACCGAGGAACGAAAGCTTTGTGTCGTCCTTCACCAGTCCCGTCTTGCGCGCGCAACGGAATACCTGCGTGAAATGCATCTCCTGACGCTTGTCCGTGAGGTAGAGAATTTCATCCGGCTGGTAAAGCTCCATGCGCTCCACAATCGTCGCCAGATCGGTCGTCGCATACAAAAACGCGCCGTCCGACTTTAGAATAATACAAGGTGGGATCTCCTTGGCGTCACTGTCTTCCTTCACATCTACCACCAGCGCGCCTTGATCCTCATAGGCATACCCTTCCTCCCTCATGCGCTGCACCATGTCCGCTATGTACGGCTTCGCGTCCGATTCTCCTTTCCAGAGATCAAAATCCACGTTCAGCCGTCCGTAGTTTCTCTTCAGATCCGGAATGGAAATCTGCATGATATGGTTCCAGAGCGCCTGATAACCGCGTTTCCCCTGCTGCAGCTGATAAGTAGCCTCCAGCGCCGCCTCGCGGTAGGCCGCGTCCTCCTTCGACTTCGCGCTCGCGGTCGGATAGATCTCCTCCAGCTGTGAGAGCGTAAACGGCGCCTCCTGCGGATATTCCCCTGTAAAATTCTCGTCAAAATAGGGCAGCTCCGGCTGACGCTGCCGTACTTCCGTAATAATCAGCCCCATCTGCAGACCCCAGTCGCCGAGATGCACGTCGCCGATCACCTTGTGTCCCACAAAGCGCGCGATGCGCTTCACACTCTCACCGATGATCGCTGAGCGCAGATGTCCGACATGCAACGGCTTCGCCACGTTCGCTCCGCCGTAATCCAAAACGATCGTCTTCGGCTCCTTCGCCTTCTCGACCGACAAATTCTTATCCGACTGCATCTTCAGAAGATAGTCCGCCAGAAAATCGCCGGACACCCTGATATTGATAAAGCCAGGATTGACCGCGCTCACTTCCTCGAAAGCCTCGCTGTCCTGCAACTTCGCAGCCACCTCTTGCGCGATCACGATCGGCGCTTTCTGATAAGCTTTTTTCGCCGCCATCGCGCCGTTGCACTGATACTCGCACAGATCCGGACGGTTCGATATCCCCGTCTTTCCATAGGCCACGTCGTAGCCGCAGGCCTCAAACGCGCCCATGACCTCCGCGCTGATCAGATCCAGAATTTTCTCCATACGTTATCTCCACCTTTTCTATCCTGCAAGCAAATATTGTCCGTCCCTCCGGGCATCCGCACCGTGCCGCTGAACCGGCGCCCGCAGGAGCGCCGCGGCGGCAAGGCCGGATTCCCGGCGTTTTCGCTGTTCAGACAGTATAGCACACCCATTTCCGCCATTGCAACAGTTTTTTGCCCTTTACCGCCTCAGCGCCTCCTGCTTTCACCTGATCCGAACTGCGGGGACAGCAGCATATACAGATAGAGCGTCAGCAGTACCGGGATAAGGATCTGCAGATTGTATGCCCGGTAAAATGTGACAGCGGCAAACGCGTCGGAAAAACCGACGGTCAGCGCATAGAGCGCCAGCAAAGCAGTCCACCAGCCGATGCGCGCGGCGTTCAGCTCCCCGGCGATCTTTCCCCCATAGAGACGGATCTTACCGATATCCGGCAGGCCGGGCAATTTCTTTTCCGTTTTGATCCCATAAAATTTCGGTTTTCGGCCGTCCGCCTGCACGGACAGTTCATCGGCGAGCTCCGCCTGATAGAGCTTCTGCGTCTCTGTGATCATCCCGTTTGCCGCCGACGCCCCGCTCATGCCGGCGTCAGTATCCGCGTCAAACATTTTTTCCGCTTTTTCCCGAGCTTCCCAAAAGCGCTCCCGCATGCCGCGGAACACCTGCCGGTGGAAAAATTCTTCACCCGCTGCAAAAAGGTAGTCACAGGCCGCCCGCACACAGCGGACGCTTCCGGCCACGGCAATGAGAAGACCCGCCAGTAAAAGCAGCGCAGGCACGATCTCCCGATCTCCCGCAACGATCCCCGGAAACGCTGCGCTGATCCCGGGGAACACAGCGTCCAGCCGCCCGGAATACACTGTCTCATCATACAGCGTCCTCACCGGCATCTGCTCTCCTGCAAGCCAGACGAGGCTCGCGCACAGGACAAACAGAATGCATCCCAGGTATCTGCCCATCCGGCCACCTGTTTTTCTCCTCTTTCCGGAACACACAGATCCGATCAGAAACGGCAGTACGCAAAGCGCCGCCGTCAAAGCTCCGGGAGCAAAATATGCCCGGAGCAGTTCTGCCCAAAGTCTGGCGAAGACCGCTGTGTGTGCCAGAAGATACCAGAGGCACACCGCGCAGAAAACTGCCGCCGCCATCCTGCCCGAACGCTCTTCCAGCAACTGAAAAAGGGGCCGCGCCGGACGCGCGTGTTCATCATATCTACTCATCTGCAGATTCCTCTTTCTTTAGAATTTACATTCGTGTATAGTGCATAAAACCCGGACGCCTTGCAAGGGCTTGCAATGTCAGGGCAGACCCGCTCGCGCTTAATCGGGCACGCAGCGGTGCATAAGTTCGCTTGCGCTCACCAAGCACCGGCGGCCCTCAATGATCTGCCCTGACACAGCAAGTCCCTTTTGCCGGGCTGTATG
>CANQVT010000040.1 GCA_947627365.1 uncultured Lachnospiraceae bacterium
AACTTATGCACCGCTGCGTGCCCGATTAAGCGCGAGCGGGTCTGCCCTGACATTGCAAGCCCGTGCAGGGCGTCCGGATTACACTATAAGTTTACTATCCGCAAATAAAGGAGACCTCCACCATGGGATTCCAGATACAAAAGAAGCTGTTCAACGTGTTCACCTTCGCCTACCTTCTGCGGCTGGATCGAAAGCTCACAGGCGATCCGGCGAAGATCAAGGCGCGGCAGAACCGCAATGTACATAAGCTCATGAAAAGCGCGTACGAGATTCCCTTCTACCGGAAACGCTTCGACGAGAATCACCTGACGCCGGACGATTTTCACTGTGCGGAGGATCTCGCGAAATTCCCGCTGCTCACCAAGGACGAGCTTCGCAATTGGATGAAAGAGCTCTATGACACGCACCCCGAGACGCGCGACAGCTGGGACGCCACAAGCACGAGCGGATCGACCGGCGTACCACTGCGCCTCTATCAGTCGCAACGCGAACACGCCTACACGAACGCGAACTGGATCCGCGTCCTGATGTCCTTCGGCTACGATCCGTTCTTCGGGAAAATGATCACCTTTGAATCGAGCTACCGCAGTGAAAAGAAGGCGCATGACTCCATTCTGCAAAAATTCGGCGTTCTGCGCCGCCGCAAGCTTTCCGAGAAGCGCTGCGAGACGGACGAGGGTATGCGCGAAGTCATCGCCGAGCTCAACGAATACGCGCCGGATCTGATCTGCCTGCGCAAGAACTGTATCGTGCGTATCGCCCTGTTCGCGCAGAAGCACGGTCTTGAGATCCGTCATCCGAAGTGGTACATCCCGGTCAGTGAGATGGTTGACGAGATCACGGTCAGCACGCTTGCGAGGACGTTTGGCCCGAATCTTGTGGACGCCTACGGCAGCGATGAGACCGGCAGCTGCATCATCAAGCACCCCGGCAAGGACTATTATGTCATCTGCAACGACACGCATGTCGTCAACATTTACGATAAAGAGAATCACCTGTCCGACAACGGCCGCATCATCCTGACGCCGCTGTTCAAGACGGAATTCCCGCTCATCAACTATGACATCGGCGACGAGGCGTCCTCGTACAGAAAAGACGGCCTACGCTACATCACGAAGATTCACGGCCGTCTCAACGACATGGTGAAGCACGAGAACGGCGACGAAACCTCCGTTCTGGAGCTGCGCAAGATTCCGAACGACATCAGCGGGATCGCCCAGTTCCGCTACGTGCAGGAATCCTACCACGACCTGCGTGTCGAGCTCGTACGCGACCCGGAGGATACGACCTGCTCCGACGAGGAAATTTCCGCCTACTTCCGTGATCGCCTGACGCAGCTCTACGGCGACGAGTTCCGCGTCCGCGTCGAGTGGCTCGACGTCATCCCGCCCGACCCGAACGGAAAATTGCGCTGTTTCGTGCGGGCATTTTAAAGGAGAACAGCATGTCCGACCAGTCAAAGAAATCTTTGAATAAAACCGCACTCACCGCCGGGATCTTCTACGTCGCGGCGCAGCTTTTTGTGCGCGGCATAACCTTCCTGATGACGCCGGTCTACACAAGACTGCTCTCCCAACCACAGTACAATCAGGTGAAAATTTTCGAGTCCTGGCTGCTGATTCTGATGCCAGTCTTCTCCCTGTGCCTGTGGCGCAGTGTCGAACGCGCGAAGTACGACGTGAAGGAGCGCTTCAACGAATATGTCTCCAGCGTGCAGACGCTGTCCTATCTTTCGATCACTGTTTTCTTCGGCCTGTTCCTGATCTTCAAGGATCCGGTCCAGAACCTCTGTACGGCGATGAATTTCGTCCTGACAGATTTCATGTTCTACATCATGTTCCTGTATCTGTACGCGCATACCAGCATCTTCTACTTCCAACGGCGGGAAAAGCAGATGATGCGCTACAAGGCCAGCACCGCGTTCACCGCCGCAACCGTCA
This sequence comes from uncultured Lachnospiraceae bacterium, assembly GCA_947627365.1. Taxonomy (GTDB): domain Bacteria; phylum Bacillota; class Clostridia; order Lachnospirales; family Lachnospiraceae; genus Choladousia. Next base: position 1,941 of record CANQVT010000040.1, read on the forward strand.
TCCCGGCGACGCTTCTGTCTGTGCTGTTGATCTGGCTCGGCAAAAAGAACGGCCATGAGGATGCTCTTGTAGCGCTGCGCATCGGCGGCTACTACATCCCAATGATCATCGGCGACTTCATCGTCGCCGCACTCATGATCGCGCAGGGGAAAAAGCTGATAAATATCGGCTACTGGCGCTACGCGCTGAAATTCAGCCTTCCGCTGATCCCGGAGGTGCTGTCCATCCAGATCATGAACCAAGCCGACCGCCTCATGGTCAATTCGATCACCGGCGAGATCCGCGGCGCCATCTTCTCGCTCGCGACGACGGTTTCCTATATCATTTGGATCCTCGAGGACGCCGTCTGGAACGCCTGGCTTCCGTGGATGTATGAAAAAATCTCTCGCGATGAAGGAGGCGAGATCGAGCATTACTGGAAAATCCTCATGCACATCTTCGGCGTCATCTCCTGGCTGCTCGTGCTCTTCGCTCCTGAGATCATCCTGATCCTCGGCGGCAAAAGCTATCACGAGGCAATCTACCTGATCGCGCCGATGGTGACCGGCACACTATTTCGCTTCTACAGCTACAGCTACACCGCGATCCAGAACTACCACAAAAAGACCGGCTTCGTCGCCGCGTCTACTGTGTCCGTCATGTTTTTGAACGTCGTGCTGAACTATGTCTTCATCCTGTTGTTCGGCTACCGCGCGGCCGCCTACACGACCGCCTTCAGTTATCTCGTGCTAATGTGTATGCAGGCATACATGGAAAAACGCCTGACCGGAGAACAGCTGATCCCGCTGCCCCGGACGGCGTTTATCTCCTGTGCATATTTTGTTCTCTGCATCGCGACGATGCTCTTCTTCAAAGCTCCGTCCTTTGTGCGCTATGCCATCTTCGTCTGCCTGCTGCCGATCGGCGCACGCTTCGCCCTGACGAATCTAAAGACAGTCCTCATGATTCTGAAAAAGAATCATTGAGAATTCTTGCTATCTCTTTTTTTAGTATCGGCACATCTTCCTGAATGGTATCCCATGCCGACTGGTAATCTAAATTTGAATATTGATGTGCAAATATATCCCTGATCCCACACCATTCTTTCCAGGAAACTGTTTTCTCCGAATTTCTTAACTCACCAGAAATCACTTTGCAAAGTTCACCGATTTGCAGAATACACATACAACACGCATTGTGAAATATCGATATCGTCTTAAATTTCTCGAAATCATTTTCAAAAAAATTACAGGCATCTTCTATCTGACCACAATAATCCAGTATTTTATCTAATACGATTTCATCTTTACTCTTCATATAGCAATACCTCAGTTCCGTCAATCCGACTGCGAAAATCGTCTTCAATCCCCGTCAAAGTCAGAAGATCCACCGACGTTTGCAACGCATCCTGACACTGTTGACGCATGCCAGACAATTTCAACAAGGACATCGGTTTGCCCTTTTCAATCAACAGATCCACATCACTTTTTTCCGTAGCAAGTCCTTTGGCGTAAGAGCCAAACAGATAAACACGCTTCACTCCGTATTCCCTGGCAATCGGACTTACAATTTTTTTAATAGATTCTATATCTCTCTTCATTCTGTCTCCCCATACATCAAACGAATGCAATCCTGACAATCAATCATCTTAACCCGTTCTGAATCACTGTATCTTTTCTCAATTATTAGCACATTTATTCTTTATTATCAGCACCTTCTGTTCTTTTCACTCCACCGTGATCCGAATCTTCGAGAGCGCCTCGTCAAGCTTCTCCACCGCCGCATCCAGCGTCTCGCCCTTTGCGATGACGTGCCCGATGCGGTGCGGTCCCACGCGGAACTTCTTTACCTCGTCCCCAACGCCATAGTCGAAATGAATCTCGTAGATATCCTCGTCCGGCCCGTTTCCGTTCTCAATCGACGTGATCACGCCGTCACGCTCGCTGCGCAGCAGCATGCTCGCATTCGCCACCGCGTGCTCCTGCGGAAAATCCACATCCTCGCCGAGCGCCGCCCGAATCAGCTTCTCGTAATAATCAAAGCCATAGTAGATGGAAACAAGCTCAGCTAAGCAGGTCGCCCCGGAACGGCCTCCCAGCTCCAGCACGTAGGTCTTCCCGTCCTTCAGGATAAAGTCCGCGTTGATCGCGCAGTTGTCGAGCCCCATCGCCTCAATCGCCTTCGTGAGCTGCAGCTTTGTATCCTCCACAATCTCCGGCGCGAGCTCATACGGCGCGAAATGTCCGACCGGCACGCCCGTATCCCCCTGGAACACATAGTCGCCATGCGGCAGGATAAACTTCACCTCGCCGCGGTACACAAACGCCTGCGCGCCGAATTCCTCTCCCTCGATGAACTCCTCCACGATGAAAAAGTCCGTGCGCGTGTTCGCCTTCACCAGCGCGCGCGCCGCCTCAAACTCCTCCTTCGAATTCACGCGGATGATGCCCCGGCTCCCCGAGGTGTCGACCGCCTTGAAGATCAGCGGAAAATTCAACCCCGCCGTCTTCTCGTACATATCCTCCTCAAAAGAAACCTCGCGGAAGCGCGCGGTTCGCACCCCGTACTCCTCATATTTCTTCTTCATCAGGATCTTGTTGGAAGCGATCTTCGCCGCCTCAAAGCTTAAGCCCGGCAGCCCGAGCTCGTCGCAGACCTTGCCAATCGTGATCACTGCGACGTCCGTCCCGGCCGTGACGATGCCGTCGATCTTCTCTTCCTTCGCCACCTGCAGGATGCGCTCATAATCCACCGTGTTCTCATAGCAGCACTGATCGGCGATCGCAAAGCCCGGATAGTTCCCGGGAATGCTCACTGCAATCGTGTAGATCCCCATCTCCTTCGCCTTCTCAATCAGCGGCACCTGATAGATCCCGGCCCCCATGATCATTAATTTCTTCATATGTTCTCCTTCTCGTCCTGTGTGAGCGCCGCTTCCCTCTCGCCCTGCGCGTCACCCTTGTCAGCCGCATCCACGCTCTCCGACGCGGACCTTTGCGCGCTGCCCTCATCCAATCTCTCCATCTTGGGCTCTTCATGCATATGAACGCCGCGGACCACATACTGCGGATTCCGGCTCATTCCCTGGAAAATACGCCCCACATATTCCCCGACCATCCCCATGAAAAGCAGATTAATGCCCGAGAAAAAGCAGATGGCAGCCATCATCGAAGGCCAGCCTATGTAGGTGTACGGGCGTATGATCTTCAGGATCACCACCACAACCGCGCCCAGAAAGCCGATCAGCGAAAACAGAAAGCCCGCGTAGATCGCCATCTGCAGCGGCACAATCGAAAATCCGATGATGTTCGACCACAGCTGCACCAGCTTCTTAAACGTGTAATTCGATGTCCCGACCTCTCGCTCAAAATGCTGAATCGGGACGGAGCTGATGTTGCGCGTCGTCCGCAGGAACAAGCCCTGCAGATGAGTGTACGCGCTCTTGTACTGCACCGCATAGTCCCGGACAAAGCGGCGAATAATCCAAAAGCTCGACGTGCGCAGATTCTTCGGCTTCTTCAGGAAAATGCGCAACGTCATGTAATTGACGTAGCTCCCGAAATTGCGGAATTTGCTGTGCTTTTTCTCCGGATAGTACCCATACACGATGTCGTAGCCCTTCTCGAACTCCGCAAACAGATACTGCAGCTGCGAAGGATGCGTCTGCATATCATCGTCCATCGCGATATACACGTCGCCATCCGCGTTGTTCAGCCCGGCAAGCACCGCATTGTGCTGTCCGGCGTTTCTCGCAAGCTCCACCGCCTTCACGCAGGGATAGTCCCGCACAAGGGACATCAGGGCTGCCATCGTCTCCCCGCCGTCCGGAGAGCAGTCGTCCACCAAAACGAATTCGTAATTCTTTTTATTTAATTTTTCCATTTCCTGCATCGTCATTTCCACCACTTTGCGAATCGTGGCGGAGGAGCGATAGCATGGTATCACAATCGAATATTTCAAACCTCTTCACCCGCAGATTTTCTTCTGTTCCTTCTTTTGATGAGCCATGTGACAAAGCATAATATAATAAATAATACCACCGCACACGGCATGATGACAAGCGCATATTTTACGCCTGGAATTTCGAACGACAATTCGACCGTGTGCGCCCCGGCCTCAAGCGGCAACGCCATATACATATAGTTCGCGCGCTCCAGCTTCACCGGGGAGCCGTCCACCGTCGCCGTCCAGCCGTTCTGGTAGGGAATGGAAAGCACCAGGATCTTGTCCTCGTCAAGCTCGATATCGCCAGATACGCGGTTCGTCCCGATCTCGACATGCTCGAGAACGTCCTCCGTGAGCGCCTTCGTGTACTGTTCCATATTGTCCATCGGCTGACAGTATATGGCAAGATCTCCGAAGTTGAGTTGATCCGTGCCTCCGAGCCTGAGCTCGCAGGAAGTGAGCGCTTCCTCATGGTAGCCGAGGTTGATCACGTAATCTCGCTGTCCGGTCTTGTACCGTCCGCCCTCCGACCAGAAGGTCGTGCTCACGGAATCGTCGTCCACGATCACATCAAGGCTTGTCGAGCCCTCCGGATCGTCTGTCTCCAGCTCCACGTCCCGGAGCACCAGATACGTCTCGGAGCGCGGCTTTCCCTCAAAAGCCAACTTAATGCGATGCTTCTTTTTCCCCGCGTCCGGGACCAGGGCATGATCCTCCATATGAAGATTCTTTTCCTTAACCACACGCGGTGTCTGATATTCGCCGGTAAGCTGCAGCTCTGAATCCCCGGCAGAATCCTCATCTGCAAGCATCACCTTCTGCAGCAGGATTTCCTGGCGCTCCTCTGCCTGATACCGCTCAAGCTCCTCCTCCGAAATCATCTCCTTATATGTATATCCGAGCGGAAGCGCGTATTTATTCTCGCAGACGACTGTCTCCTGGCCATTTACCTCTGTCCGCAGCAATTCCTCACTGCCATAGGGGAACGGCCGCGGCTCGTCCGCGAATTCCGCATAGTACTTCACGGCGGCAAGCGAATGCAGCATCGTCCGGTTTCCCAGCCCACGAAGCTGCACGGTCGAATAGCTCGTGCTTCCCATCTTTCCCATGTACTCGATCTCGTTTCCGTTCAGAACGCTGGACACCGTCGTGATCGGATAAAAATCCAGAAGCAGCGACGCTGAGCTGCTCAGATAGTCCAGCCTCGGAGCCGTCACACGGTAAAAGCTGTCATCCTCGACCTCCGAAAGAGCGGCAAGAGGCGTGTCTGTGATCTCCTCCTCTGTCTTATCGCGCTCCATGTATCGGCCGATCTCTCTGCCGAGCGTAAACTCCGTAAAGCCCTGGCTGAAAAGCATGCCTGCCGTAAGCACAAGCAGCATTCCCCTTTTCATTCCTCTGCCGAGCTTCGGAAATTTGTCCTGACAGACGATCAGCACCGCGAACGTGGCAGCGAGCTCAACGAAAGCGACTATCGTAAACGGCGTAGCCCCGGTGAGCTCCGTATTTCCATTCAACGCCAGGAAACCATACAGCAAAACCGCTCCGGCGCATACCATCAGGCTGCGCTTCTTCATCTGCAGCATGTCCGGCAGGCTGTCCGCGACAATAAAGGCCACCAGCAGCGAGATAATATAGCACCAGCGGTTTATGACGGAGCTGAAGCCGCTGAACACAAAGGCCGCCACGGGAAGCAGCATGAAGAGCGCCGCAATCGCAAACAAAAGCTTTTGCTCCTTCTTTCCCTTCTGCATATAGAGGAATACCACCGCAAGCAGCGCAATCGGCAGATATCCGAGCCTCAGGGAATACCCGAGCGAGCTGAAGGTCATGATAAAGTTGAGGAAGCAGTTGACGAGCCAATGCCCGGAGTAGAAAAACAGCGACGGCGTGGCAATGACGGCCGCCCCGTTGCGCGTCGAACCGATATAGGATCCGAACGTCGTGACCAGGACAATGCAGGACATCGCCACCCCAAGCAGGTACGAGCCGCTGATCGTCAGTCCTTTTGCCAGAAACTTGCCAAACGTCCGGCGCTCTTTCTCCTTCTGGCAGAAGAATCTCACCAGAAAATAGATGCCCATCGCGATCGTGTTCATGTAGAGGAAATAATAATTGCTGAACAGGGAAATCGCGGTCATGATCGTGCACAGATACCAGCGCCTGCCCCGTATGATCTCCTCTATCGCGAGGATCAGCAGCGGAAGCATGATCATCGCTATCATGAACATCGTATGCTTCGCCCCGCCGTACAGCGCGAATCCGCAGGAAATATAGATCACGCTTCCCAGAAAGGCCGGAAAATAATTTTTCTTAAAGTATAAAAAGAGAATCGACGAGCTGATCCCGGCCAGATAGAACCGCAGGATCGTCACTAGATTGTAAGCAAACTCCATGTGTGCCTCGTCAAAAAGCGCATGCAGAAAATACAGAGGTTCAAAGCTGTAGATGATCTCAGACCCCATTCCGTTCCGGAAATCATACATGGGAAGCTCGAAATTTCCCTGCAGAAGATTGGAAAGGAGCCCCCGCATATACTCGCTGAAATAGATCGCACGCGGGAAATACTGTGTCAGACCATCCCCGATCCACACGAAAGATCGTCCAAGCAGAAGGAACGTAGAAAACACCAGCGCCATAATCGGAAGAAACGCCAGCGTGTACAGGAGAAAATACGTCGCCGTCTTGTGCTTTACGCGCGTCTCGAACCAGACCATGCCTCTCTCGCACAGGCGTCCGGACAGCACCGTGAGCCCAATCAGAAGATACAAGGCCAGCGGAATCGCCGCACAGCCGGCAATCAGCAGCCTGCTGCCGATCCCCTCCAGCAGCTTCAGCTCTCGCGCGACCGCAATGGCAAAAACAGCCGCCGAGGAGGCAAGGATCACCGGTTCCATGCTTGTCCAGAAAAAGCCCGCAATCCGGAAGCGCAGCGTGAGCTCCGACATTCCTTCCGCAGCGATATAGATGAGATAGATCGGGAGAAAAAAGACCAGCACCAGGCCCAGCGGCTTTACCACCGGCAAACGGCAAAGCAGCAGCGCGGCAACGCTGATCAGAGCCGCCTCAGCCAGATACTTCCATTGAAGTCCCGGGCGACAGTCGCCAAACCACATTCCCAGCAGAAAGAAGGCAAAATACGGTACCGCAGGGACAGCCGCCTGTCCGTCCGCGCCCAGGATGGCCGCGAGCAGCGGATAAGTCTCCCCGCCCACACGCAGCATAGCGCAAAAAAGACAGATCAGTCCTCCCACAAAACAAGCGGCCTTTCTGTGCTCTATGGCCCGGCTGAGCTGCTCCGAAAAGATTCCGGCAACCACAAGGACAAGCGCGAGAGAAAAGAACACCGCGGACACAGCCGGAATCCGCTGCAGCGTCAGGGCCGCGGTAATGCTGTAGCCCCCTGAAAATCCACTCTCCAGAAAGATCTGCCCCATCGCAAAGAGCAAATAATAAGCAAACAACCGGACGGCATTTCTGTACGCCCGCCGGCCGGCCTCCTCCGCGCCCTCCTGATGAGCGTCGGCAAAAAATCGATATCCCTCTCGGAAAAAGAAGCCCGGCACGAACACGATGTAAAAAAGCCCGCCAAGCTTACGCGCGAGCTCCCCCTGTCCCGCCTGGCCCGTCGTCATATGAATAACCAGAAAAAGAAAGAAAACGCCAAATAACAGGAAATTCATCTCCCGGTCGCATCGATTCTGACGCACTGTGATTTCCTTGCTCATCCTGTGCTTCTCCTTAACCTTCTATACCCGTTTTTTTCGTTCGCAAATCGCATTGCTCTCATTCGTTCGCAATTGCTGTTTTGCTCATACGTTTAGCGTCTCTCATGCATGAGCGGACCTGCAAATGAATTTGCGTCCGCTCTGCATGGAGACCGGGCTTTATATCGCTATATCCCAAGCAGCCGCGTCGCAATCTGGAAATAGATCACCAATGAGATCGCGTCCACGATCGTCGTGATGAACGGACTCGCCATGACCGCCGGGTCAAAGCCCGCCTGCTTCGCGAGGATCGGCAGGACGCAGCCCACGATCTTCGCGACAATCACCGTGACGACCATCGTGAGGCAGACGACAAGCGCCACCTGCATCCCGACATGGTCGAGCAGAAGCAGCTTGCCGAAATTCACCACAGCCAGTGTGATCCCGCACAGCACCGCCACGCGGATCTCCTTCCAGATGACCTTCAGTGCATCCCGAAACGCAATCTCCCCAAGCGAGATGCTGCGGATGATCGTGACGGAAGCCTGGCCTCCGGCATTTCCGCCGGTGTCCATAAACATCGGTATATACATGGTCAACACCGCATAATGCGCCAACGCGTCCTGGTAGCCCTGAATGATCTTCCCGGTAAACGTCGCGGAGATCATCAGGAACAATAGCCACGGAATGCGCTTCTGAAACGTCTCGACCACGGAGGTCTTCATGTACGGCTTGTCGGTCGGCGTGATAGCCGCCATCTTCTCGATATCCTCCGTCGCCTCCTGCTCGATGATATCCATGACGTCGTCGACCGTGATGATACCGACAAGGCGATTCTCGCTGTCCACGACCGGCATCGCGTCGAAGTCGTACTTCTGGAACTGCCTGGCCACTTCCTCCTGGTCCATCATCGTGTTGATCGTGATGACGTTCTCCTCCATCAGCTCGCCGATCTTCTCGTCCGGCTGGCTTAAAAGCAGCATCCGCAACGAGATCGTGCCGCGGATCTTGCGGTTCTGATTGATCACGTAGCAGGTGTTGATCGTCTCCTTGTCGATCCCGGTCCGGCGGATCCGCTCAATCGCCTGCCCGACCGTGTACTCCTCCTTCAGGTCGACATACTCGACCGTCATCACGCTCCCGGCCGAATCCTCCGGGTACTGGAGCAGGTGGTTGATATCCCGCCTGGTCTCCGGCGTCGTCTGCGCAAGCAGCCGCTTCACGACGCCCGCCGGCATCTCCTCCATCAAATCGGACGCGTCGTCGGCGTACAGATTGTCAATGATATTCGCCGCCTCTCGCTCCGTCAGCGACGTGATGATCTTGCGCTCCACCTCGATCGGAAGGTGTGAAAACACATCCGCCGCGATCGCCTTCGGCAGGATGCGAAACACCTTCAACTGATCATTCTCGGAGCCCTCCAGCTCTTCGAGCAGGGCAGCGATATCCGCCTCATTCATGTCTGTGACCTCGCTGCGGATCCTCGCATACTGCTTATGCTCGATGCAATCCCTCAATGTCTCGATATCCAGCATGACATACCTCCTTGTGTGCAGTTTTTATGCAGGGATCAGGCCCCGATGCGTCCGCCGTGTTCGTCTTCGTCGTACTTCGCGTCATAAAAACCACCACCTTTCGTCTGTCATGTCTGAAAAATCATATCGCCGCGCAGGCGCTTTTGCCTGACACGGCTTCTTTTTCACAGGAAAACCTTCCTGTTCGAAAGAAAAGGGCTGCGCAAAACCGGATATCCGATCCTGCAGCAGCCCTGATCGCAGTCCTCCTGGTTCCCGGATGCTCTGCCCGGAAATCGTCTCACTGGGCGACGGGAAATGATCTTTTACCTTACGCTACTCCTCAGCCAGGGTCTCCATAAAATCATTAATCGCCGCAACATCGACTGTGTAGGTCGGCTTCTCGGTCACCGTCGTGTCCTTAGGATTTAATGTATTGTAGACAGAAAAGCCTACCCAGGCCACCATGACAAGCGCCACCAGCGACATGCCTGTCTTTATAGCCATCCACTCTCTTTTTTGCTTCTTGATGATCTGCGCGCGATTGCGCTTCTCTTCCTTATATCGGTCAACCTTCGCCTGACTCATGTGTATCTCTCCTTTTGTTGTATCATAAAATCCATTAAAAACAGTATACACGATTCTCGAAAGATTTCAAGTTTTTTCTTGTCCTCTTTTCCTATGCTTATATCACCACGATGATCCCGCCGTCGCTTGCATACAGCGTAGATATTCCGCCCGTGTCGAGCAGAATCACATCCTTCACATGAATCCGCTCCAGGATTGCGTCGCGCACCATCTCGCCGCGCGCCCGATTGTTGCAATGCGAAAGCGCCAAAGTCTTCTCCTCCGGCTTCTCCACGCGCTCCACAATATAGTCCACCATCTTTATGAGCGCCTTGTTGACTCCGCGCGCCTGATCGAGCTGGACGATCGAGCCCTCCGGCGTAGAAGCCATAACCGGCTTGATCTTCAGCGCGCTGGCAATAAAGGCCTTGACGTTGCTCAGCCGGCCGTTCTTGCGCAGAGCGTCCAGACTTTCCAGGACAAAGTAGGTATTCTGCCCGTCGATGTACGATTCTACCGCCTCGACAAGCGCGTCAAACTCCATCCCTGCCTCCTCACACTCCTGAATCTTCCGAGTGATCAGCGTCTCACCAATCGAGGCGGAGCGGGAATTGAACACATGGATCTTCATCTCCGGGCACTCCTCGAGCACCAGCCCCTTTGCGAGCAGCGCGCTATTGTACGAGCCGCTCAGTTCCGCCGAAAGCGTCACCGCGTAGGCACGCTTCTGCGCCTTTTCAAACGCCGCCTTATAATACTCCGGAGACGGGCAAGCCGACTTCGGGCAATTGGGGCTGGCCGCCACCTTCTTCAGGAAATCCTGCTGATCGAACGTATCGTCATCCACGAACGAATACTGATCCAGCTGCATCGTCAGAGGCGCGGGGACGACCCTCTCATCCTTCCTCATCTCCTCCGTGCGCTCGCCACAGCTATCCATCACAATCACATATTCCATAGAAAACCTCCCGGCACACATGCGCCATGCTGTTCAGACAACTCGCTTTGTTTCAAAAAACATTTTATGTAGTTTTCATTACTACATATATACTAGCACAAGTATACTCAATTGAAAAGAGAAAAATTCTTCTATTTCAGTTTTTTTCCTAAAATGATTGCCAGATCCCCCGCTTTTCCTATATACTGATAAAGAGTCAGCTCAGAAATGCTCACGATACGGAGGTCACTGCATTGCGTTCCTATCAGATTCAGGATATTAAGGACTTCATGAAAAAATTGCTCATCGGCGAGACGTTCGACACCTTCCTGCTTTCGGAGGCGTCAATCACGACCTACGCCAGCTTTCACATCGACGGAGCCTTTCACCCGGAATACCTCAGCAGCGCCGAGGCGGAGCTTTTGACGGCCGAGCAGGCAGGTTACACGCTCTGGCGGCGCGTCCGTCCGTTCTTCTTTGACCTCACAAAGGGCAAAAACACACCGCTTGGCTTTCGCATTGTATTTCGGCTCGCGCCGCACAATGTCGAACAGCTCATCTCCCAGTCCGGCGTCTCCACGCGCGCGGAGGACGTGGACGGCCTGTTTTTGAACATCCACTTTGACGGGACTGCCCTCAGCTGCGTCAGCGGCACCTCCCTGCGCGTCTTCTCGCTCGACAAATCTCTCGAGCATGCGTGGGATGAGATGCTGGAGCGCTTCTTCCACCGCGAGGGAATTGCCCAGCTTCAGCTCTGATCCATGTCCCGGCGCACACCGTTTCAGATATATCCCCGTTTCTGATATATCCCAACGTTCTGAGGTTCGGAACGGTTTCTTTCACCCTCCCAACCCTCCGGCATATCCTTATAACAGGAGGGTAATACTATGGATCATGTCAGAGCGATGCTTCATGCGGACGAGATCCACAAGGCAGGAATCACGGGACAGGGAATCACAGTCGCTGTGCTGGATTCCGGGGTTTGTCGGCATCCGGATTATGCTGATCGGATCGTAGGATTTGTGGATATGATAAATGGAAGAATGGAATGCTACGATGACGCGTCCCACGGCAGCCATGTAACCGGAATTCTGGGCGGAGACGGCAGAAGCTCCATGGGGAGATATCGCGGAATCGCACCCGGATGCAACTTCCTTCATGTCAAAGTACTGGACAACAAAGGACAGGGCAGCCTGCTGGATATTTTTAAAGGAATCGACTGGGTAATCGCGAACAGAGAAAGATTTCAGATCCGAATTATGAACATTTCCGCCGGCACGACCAGAGGCGAGGATGATGACGGCTCCAAAATGCTGGTAGAGCATGTAGAACGCGCCTGGGACTGCGGACTTGTCGTCGTGGCAGCCGCGGGAAATATGGGGCCGAAGCCGATGAGCATTACAGCTCCCGGAAACAGCAAAAAAATCATCACAGTGGGCTCCTCGAACCAATTTCGGAGTCGGCAGAAAAACGTGAACGCCAACTATTCCGGATGCGGGCCTACCCATGAGTGCATCTGTAAGCCGGAGCTCGTAGTGCCGGGCACCAACATCATCTCCTGCTCACCCTTTTGGCAACAGGGAAAGTATTACGCACGTAAGAGCGGCACTTCGATGGCGGCCCCGGCGGTAAGCGGCTGCATCGCTCTTCTGCTGGAGCGAGAGCCGTATCTGACGAATATTCAAATAAAAATGCGTCTCAGGGAATCCGCGGTCGACCTGGGATTTTCAAAAAACCGTCAAGGCTGGGGAATGCCTGATCTGAGGCGGCTTCTGATGCTGTAGCACCGCAAATACGGAATAGAAATGATTTTTACGTCAAAGCAATAGCGGCAGGGCTTTAGAAGCCATATCCCTCCAGGATCTCCTCTGCCTTGTCCTTATCATCGCAGACACACAGTACCGTATAGGCCCCGGCGCTCTCGATGATCGCGTCGTTCAGCTTCGAGACCTCAGCCTCATTGTAGGATGCGTAAAGCGCGGACTGATTGTCTACACGCGTCTGCAGAAGCTTCTCAACCGCCTCCGTATTTCCCGCATCCTTCGACTCGATCACGGCAACCTCACAGGCAGTCGCACCAGAGCTCGCATAGGCGGTGGCCGACGCGATGTCGTCCGGCTCATAGAAATAGATGGACGGCAGCATATCCGATGCCGTCTCAGTGAGCTGGTCGGATGTGACCGTCTCCAGAAGCTCCCTGGCAAGCTTGGCAGGCTCTACCGATATTTCCTTTTCCTTCTTTCCTCCGCAGGCGGTCAGCGTCAACGCCATCGCCGTCGCACAAAAGATCATTGTTCCTTTTTTCATAATCATATTCTCCCCGATTCCGCTTCTGTCTCCGTCTCAGCCCCGGTGAGCTTCTCGGACTCACTCTCGCCCTCCAGAGATTCCACCTCTATGTAATGGCTCTTGAGATAATCGAGCATTTGCTTGCAGTAATCCGCATACAGATGCACACCGTCGCTGGATGCCCCGTCGATAAGCGAGCCATAGCCGTTCGACAGGAATTCGTTCAAGTCAAGATAATGATAACCCTTCTCCTCACAAATATCCAACAGGATCGAATTGATCTTGTCTACGTTGGCATTGTTGACATACTGAGCGGAGGCAGCTCTGGACTCATCTACGTAGATGACACTGCAGACATAGATGATCGCGCCGGGCTGGATCTCCTGAAAGCGCTCCATCGTGGCGATAAACCCATCCCGGAAGGAATCCCAATTATACTCGCCGAGATCGTTCGTCCCCAGCATAATATAAATCTTGTTGTAAACTCCGCCCGAAAGAGCCGCGGCCACGGTGATATTGCCCTCCGACGTGGAGATAACCGGATCGCTTCGCATCGAGGAGAGGGACATACCTACGCTTGTAAAAAACTTTCCCTGAGTGATTCCAGAGGCATTGCGAAAACCCTCCATACGCGAATCGCCAATGAATACCGCATCGGAAAAATAAGAATCGTCGACGCTCGTCTCCACCTTCGGGACAATCGCCGCGCTATCCGGATCAGACACCGTAGGAAGCCTGTCATTCTCTTCAACGGGAGCAGAGGCTGTCGTAATCTTCCCAGGAAGTCCGGCAAGCGACGTCTCTCCAAAGACAGTGACCAGATCCTCCGTAAGCGCGGCCGTCGCCATCTGCTTCTGCTCCGTCTCCGTCTCAGACTCCGAGAGAGAGCCGTCCGATGATACCGATGTCCCCGCGGCAGCGGTAGCGTGCGCTTCACTCACCGAGGAATGATGGGTGAACATGGTGTAGACCAGCTTCCCCTCGAAGATGACAAGGACTAAAGTGACTATGATCAAGAGGTTCAGAACTAACCTGTCCTGCCTCTTCCTACGTCTGCGCTTTTGTGAACTCATGATTTGAATTATCTCCTGTATATCCGATTCATTAATACTATTATTATATATTAATGAAAAGCAAAGTCAAGCATTTAAAAAGCAATTCATGACACACCGGCCTCATCTCCGGACAGACAAAGGAGACTGCCGCTTACCGGGCGAGCCGATAAGAGACAATCTCCTGCTTTTCGTCATAATCTGAACTACTCTCTTGCCTTACTCCGCGAACATCATCAGAATCTCGTTGCTGCGCGCGATGAACTTTGTCATCTCTTCCGGCGCAAGCGGTTTGTGCGAGATCATAGCCAAATCGTAAAGCTGCTCGCAGATCATCGGCACCTTGTCAGAATCCTTGTGCTCCGCGACATACTGCACAAGCTTGTTGTTCGCGTTGAGGATCAGCGTCTCGTCCCCGCCGAACATGGACGGATCCATGCCGTACATGTTGTACATCTTCATCATTTCCTGCATCCGGCGGCTCTCCTCGGAGAGAGTGATCATCGAGGAGACGTTCGCGTTTTTGAGCTTCTCGACCTTGACGGTGAGCTTTTCCTTGCCGAGTGCCTTGCGGAAGGTCTCGGTCAGCGCGTCTGTAGTCTCCTGCGGCACCTCGGCGTCGTCCGCGTCCTTAACGGAATCGGTGACGTCCGCGTCGATGCGCTGGAACTTAATCTCCTCATCGAGCTGCTCCATGTGGGAGATGAACGCGGTGTCGATGTTGTGGCGCAGAATGACCGCGTCAAGTCCGGCCTCGCGGAACATGTTGATGTACTGGCTCTGCTGCACCTCGTCGGTTACATAGTAAATCGTAGTCTTCGCCTTCTCGGCGTCCTCGTCCTCAGCAGCATCAGAATCCTGATCGTCAGCTCCCTTTGCCTGCGTCTCGGCCGTTTTTGCTTCATCAGCCTCTTTGGCGTCCTCGGTCGTGTCCCCGGCGTTCTCGCCCTCAGCCTTCTTCTGCTCCTCCAGCAGCTCCTTCAGCGTCAGGTACTTGCCGTCGAGATTCTTGTAAAGAACATAGTCCATGATCTTCTCGCCGAACTTGCTATCCTTGATGCAGCCGAACTTGATGAACGGACTGATGTCATCCCAGTATTTCTCATAATTCTCACGGTCGGTCTTGCACATGCCAGAGAGCTTGTCCGCAACCTTCTTCGTGATATAATCCTCGATCTTCTTGACAAAGCCGTCGTTCTGCAAGGCGGAACGGGACACGTTCAGCGGCAGATCCGGACAGTCGATGACGCCCTTTAGCAGCATCAGGAACTCCGGGATCACTTCCTTGATATTGTCCGCGATGAATACCTGGTTGTTGTAGAGCTTGATCTTGCCCTCGATGGAATCGTACTCTGTGTTGATCTTCGGGAAGTAGAGGATGCCCTTCAGATTGAACGGATAATCCATGTTCAGGTGGATCCAGAACAGCGGCTCCTTGTAATCCAGGAAGACCTTGCGGTAGAATTCCCTGTATTCCTCCTCTGTACACTCGTTCGGATGCTTTGCCCACAGCGGATGCGTGTCGCTGATCGAGACCGGGCGCTTGTTGATCTTCACACGGTCGCGGGCAGGAGAAACCTCGACGACTTCCTTCTCGCCGTTTTCATTCTCCTTCTCCTCGGTCTTCGCGTCCTCGTGGATGCGCTCGACCACGACGTCGTCCTCGCGCAGCTCGTCCTCGTCGATTGTCTCATACTGCTGCTCTGCGTTCGCCTTCGAGAGGAAAATCTCGACCGGCATGAAGGAACAGTACTTCTCCAGCACTTCGCGCATGCGATACTCGTTTGCGAACTCGACGCTGTCCTCGCCAAGGAAAAGCGTGATCTCGGTGCCGACCGTATCACGACTGCCTTCCTCAATTGTGTAGTCCGTGCCGCCGTCGCACTCCCAGTGTACCGGCGTCGACCCTTCCTTATAGGAGAGCGTGTCGATGTGCACCTCGTCGGCCACCATAAACGCGGAGTAAAAACCGAGTCCGAAATGTCCGATAATCTCGTCGTCCGTCGTCTTGTCCTTGTACTTCTCGAGGAAATCGGTCGCGCCCGAGAAGGCGATCTGCGTGATGTACTCCTCGACCTCATCGACCGTCATGCCGAGGCCGTTATCGATGAACTTCAGCGTCTTCTCCTCCGGGTTGACGATAACCTCGATCTTCTTCTTGTAATCATCCGGGTAGCTGTACTCGCCCATCATCTCAAGCTTTGAGAGCTTCGAGATCGCGTCGCAGCCGTTCGAGACCATCTCGCGGACAAAGATGTCGTGATCCGAATATAGCCACTTCTTTATGATCGGAAATATGTTCTCACTGTTGATCGAAAGACTTCCTGTACGTTTGCTCATGCAGCAACATCTCCTTTGATTTTTTATGATTCTGTACGTATCTTAATACCACAGATATAAAATGTCAAGAAAAAATTAGCACTCATTTTTGGTGAGTGCTAACAAGATTTGCAGGCTTTTCGTCTTCTGATTGATTCTTTATTTAGCTTTATGTCGTCAATCGCGTCACATATTTTTCTTGTTTGTCGTTTTAAACGACATTTTATTCTATATTTTTATTTTAACTGCCAAAAATATTTGTTTTCAGCGTCTTTTTTATTGACACATCCGCATGGACTCACTATAATCAAGATGTATCGAAAAATACAATGTTGTTTTAAACGACATTTCATGTGAGGTATTATTATGAAAACCCTTTCTCTGAAGCTTTTGTCAGAAACTGTCGTGTCCCGGCGAAAGGCGTTGAAGATCACGCAGGCACAACTTGCCGCGACGACCGGTATCCACCGCTCTGTCCTGTCGAATCTGGAGACGGGCATCTATACTCCGTCCATCGAGCAGCTGCAGGCGCTCGCCACTGCACTCCATTTTGACGTGACCGATATGTTCGTGGAGCAGGAAAATTCCGCTCTGCCCGTCCAAGAAAGCTGCCGGATCGCAGTCGCAGGCACCGGCTACGTCGGCCTTTCTCTGGCCGTCCTTCTCGCTCAGCACAACCAGGTGACGGCGGTGGACGTCATTCCGGAAAAGGTCGAAAAGCTGAACCGCTTTGTCAGTCCGATTGGAGACGAGTATATCGAAAAATATCTATCTGAAGCAAAAAGTGGGAAACGCGAGCTGCACCTGACCGCCACCACTGACGGCGCGGCAGCATACGCAAACGCAGACTATGTCATCATTGCCACTCCAACCAACTACGACCCCAGGACAAACTATTTCGACTGTTCCGCGGTCGAGACCGTCATTCGTCTGGTTCTTGAATCCACTTCCGGCAGAGAGCAGAAGCCAACGATCGTCATCAAATCCACGATCCCGGTCGGATATACCGCCCATCTGCGGGAGATGTTCCATACGGAAAGCATCATCTTCAGCCCAGAATTTCTCCGGGAATCCCGGGCTCTCTATGACAACCTCTATCCCAGCCGGATCATTGTCGGCTGCGACAAGGCCACTGACGAAGCTGCCCGTATCTTTGCCGCTCTCCTGCAGCAGGGAGCCATCAAGTCCCCTGTCGAGACCGTTTTCATGGGCTGCACGGAGGCAGAGGCTACCAAGCTTTTTGTGAACACCTATCTGGCGCTTCGAGTCTCCTATTTCAACGAGCTCGATACCTACGCCGAGGTCAAGGGACTCGACACCGCGTCGATCATCAAGGGCGTCTGTCTGGACCCTCGCATCGGGGATTATTACAATAACCCATCTTTCGGCTACGGCGGATACTGCCTGCCCAAGGATACGAAACAGCTTCTGGCGAACTATCGCGATGTGCCGGAAAACCTGATTCAGGCCATCGTCGAGAGTAACCGGACGAGAAAGGATTTCATCGCCGACCGGGTGCTGGAGATCGCCGGCACCTATGAAAACAGCGAATCCTATTCCTATGAGCGCGAATCACAGCAGAAGGATATCGTAGTCGGGGTCTACCGCCTGACCATGAAAGCAAACTCCGACAATTTCCGCCAGTCCTCCATCCAGGGCGTCATGAAACGGATCAAGGCTAAGGGCGCCACGGTCGTCATCTACGAGCCGACGCTGGAAGACGGGACCACCTTCTTCGGCAGCCTGGTGGTAAACGACATTAAGAAATTCAAGAAGATGTGCGGCTGCATCATCGCCAACCGATATGAATCGACGCTTGACGATGTAGAAGAAAAAGTCTACACAAGAGATCTGTTCCGGAGAGATTAATGTGAACGCAAATTTTTATGCAAGACATAGTGCAGCGGAGCGATAAGGCAAAATCCAGAAAAATATGACAGAAATCTGACGCGGAGGAATCACGCATGGGAAAAGTAAAAATTGAATTGGATAAAAAGACGATCCTGGTCACCGGCTCGCCTGGTTTCATCGGCGCAAACCTTGTCCTGCGCCTTCTGAAAGAAATGAGCGGCGGTACCGTGATCAGCCTCGACAATATGAACGATTATTATGATCCGCAGCTGAAGGAATACCGGCTGCGCCTGATCGAGGACGCCGCGAAGGCAAGCCCCGTCCGGCACATTTTTATCCGCGGGTCGATCGCCGATAAGGCTCTGGTGGATGAGATCTTCAAGACTCACAAGCCCTCCATCGTCGTCAACCTGGCGGCGCAGGCAGGCGTGCGCTATTCCATCGATCATCCGGACGTCTATATCGAGAGCAACCTGATCGGCTTCTACAACATCCTGGAGGGCTGCCGCCATCATCCGGTCGAGCATCTGGTGTATGCCTCCAGCTCCTCTGTCTACGGCGGAAATAAAAAGGTGCCCTTCTCCGTGGACGACAAGGTTGACAATCCCGTCAGCCTCTACGCCGCGACGAAGAAAAGCAACGAACTGCTCGCACACGCCTACTCCAAGCTCTACAGCATCCCGTCCACGGGTCTGCGCTTCTTCACCGTGTACGGACCGGCCGGGCGCCCGGATATGTTCTACTACTCCGCCACGCAGAAGCTGGCGGCGGGGCAGACCATCCGGATCTTCAACTACGGCAACTGCAAGCGCGATTTCACCTACATTGACGACATCGTCGAGGGCGTCGTCCGTGTCATGCAGGGCGCTCCGGAAACGCTCATCGGAGAAGACGGTCTTCCACTCCCGCCTTACGCTGTATACAATATCGGAGGCGGCACACCGGAAAACCTGCTGGACTATATCGGCACCCTGCAGGAGGAGCTTGTCCGCGCCGGTATTCTCCCTGCGGATTATGACTTTGAGGGGCACCGTGAGCTCGTCGGCATGCAGCCCGGCGACGTGCCCGTCACCTACGCCGACAGCCGCGCTCTGGAAGAGGATTACGGCTTCCGGCCCTCAATCGGGATCCGGGATGGACTGAGAAAATTTGCGGAATGGTACAAGGAGTACACTGCCGATATTCCAGGCTAAATTATTCCAGGCCGGACTATTTCAGGCCAGACTATTTCAAGCTGGATAAACAAGCCAAATAGAACATTGCATAAGAAATAAGGTTTCTTCTTCAAATGCTATCGAGGTACGAAATATCTCCGGTAGCATTTTTTGCGGAAAATGTCCCTCCTCAGCATTTTAGGGGTGGCGCAAATACGTGAAGTATGATAGAATTTGCTTCAGCACGTCAACGCGTTTGTGTGAAAAAGGGCATGGCATCGGTTTCCTCGAAGCTCTGTTGCCGCCAGACCAGTTAAGCAGCGTTGACCGAATCATCCTGTAAGGACAAACGGAGGAAAACCAGCATGAGTGAACGAATCACAGGGCATACGGAACTTCTGACTCTGATGGCATACCCGATCCGCCATTCCCAGTCCCCGGCCATGCACAACGAAGCCGCCGCCTATCTGGGACTCGACTACGCCTATCTCTGCTTCGACGTCGATCAGAGCAATCTGAAAGAGGCGATCTCGGCGATGCGCGCGCTGAAGGTGCGCGGCGGAAATCTCTCAATGCCGAACAAGATCGCGGTCATCCCCTATCTAGACAAGCTCTCGGAGCAGGCGCAGATGTGCGGAGCCGTCAACACAATCGTCAATGACGACGGTGTACTGACCGGGCACATCACGGACGGCATCGGCTACATGCGCTCTCTGAAGGACAACGGCATCGACGTCATCGGAAAGAAAATTACAGTCGTAGGCTGCGGCGGCGCAGGGAAGGCAATGATGGTGCAGGCCGCACTCGACGGCGTCGCCGAACTCTCTGTCTTCAACCGCCGCGATGAATTCCATCAGCGTGGCATCGACACTGTCGAGATGCTGAATGAAAAGACAAACTGCAAGGCTCATTTCTATGACCTCGAAGATCTGGACCGCCTGAAGGCGGAGATCGCTGACAGCGTCCTGCTCGCAAACGCGACGAGTCTCGGCATGAAGCCGCAGGAAGGGCGCACCTACATACCAGACGCGAGTTTCTTCCGCCCGGAGCTGATCGTGACCGACGCGATCTACTCTCCGGAGGAGACCGAGCTGCTGCGCATGGCGCGCGAGGCAGGCTGCCGCACGATGAACGGCCGTGGCATGATGCTCTTTCAGGGCGCGGCGTCCTTCAAGCTCTGGACCGGGCAGGACATGCCGATCGAGCACATGAAGAAAGTGCTGGGGATCCACTACGATCTCTGATTTCAAAAAGGGCTTCGGTTACTCCGGAAAGGTTTTAATCTGATCTGTTCATTTGGGTGAATCTGAAGCGCAATATTTAATGAAAGAACTAAAGGAGAATAAGTGTATGAAATTTCTGAAATGGCTCGACGACAACCTGGAGGAAACGATCCTGATCCTCCTGCTGATCTGCATGGTCGTCATCATGGGAATGCAGATCCTGGCGCGCTACGTGCTCAACACTTCTCTGAGCTGGTCGGAGGAGCTGACCCAGTACCTCTTTGTCTGGTCGGTGTTCCTGAGCATCAGCTACTGTGTGAAGAAGCGTATATCGATCAAGATCGAACAGTTCTTAAACATCCTGCCCGCAAAAGGACAGACCGGGCTGCGCCTGCTGCGCCACACGCTGGTATTCATTTTCTGCCTGATCATGATCCCGTACTGCGTGACCTATGTGCGCCAGGCGATCGATCTGCAGGCGACCAGCGCCGCTTTGCACATTCCGATGTATTTCATCCAGTCGGCTCCGCTCGTGGGCCTCCTGCTGCTGACCGTGCGCGTCTTCCAGGCGTGGCTGCGCGAGGCGAAAAATCTGTTCGGAGGTAAGAAGCCATGACCTTATTTATCATGATCGTATTTATAGTACTGCTGCTTCTGGCCGTCCCGGTCGGACTTTCGGTCGGCATCGCCAGCATGATGCCCAGCCTCCTGTCGGACTCCTTTACTGTCAGCGGCGTCTACATCCTGCGCTCGGCGCTCGGGGGCGTAAACTCCTACCCGCTGCTCGCGATCCCGATGTTCGTGCTCTCGGGCATCATCATGTCGAAGGGCGGAGTGTCGAAGAAGCTGTTTGAAGTGTTCAGTTACTTTGTCGGCAGGCGCACCGCGGGCATCCCCTGCGCCGTCGTCATCACCTGCCTGTTCTTCGGCGCGATCTCCGGCTCAGCTCCGGCGACCGTCGCGGCCGTCGGCAGCATGACGATCCCGCTGATGCTGGACATGGGCTACGACAAAAAATTCAGCGTAGCGCTCGTCGCAGTGGCAGGCGGCTTAGGTGTCATCATTCCGCCGAGCATTCCGTTCATCCTGTATGCGCAGGCGACCGGCGCATCCGTCAGCGACATGTTCATCGCCGGCGTCATCCCAGGCGTCCTGATCGCCGTCATTCTGATGGGCTACGCTTACTATCACTGCAAAAAGCACGGCGAAGACAAGGAAAAAATCGAAGCGATCGTCGGCGAGCTTCACAGCCGCGGTTTCCGCAAGGTCTTCTTCTCCAGCTTTTTCGCCCTGCTGACCCCGGTGATTATTCTGGGCTGCATCTACTCCGGCGTGACCTCGCCGACCGAGGCAGCCGTGATCGCAGTCTTCTACTCGCTGATCATCAGCGTATTCGTCTATAAGACACTGAAGCCCCGCGACCTCTTGGGCGTGCTGCGCGAAGCGGTGCGGACCTTCTGTCCGATCCTGTTCATTCTCGCGGCGTCCGTCGCGTTCTCGCGCATCCTGACGCTGATGCACGTGCCGCAGACCGTCTCGGCCTGGATGACCGGCGCGTTCACAACAAGATTTACCATCCTGCTTGTCATCAACCTGCTCCTGCTGATCGTCGGCATGGTCATGGACACCAGCCCGGCCATCCTGATCCTCGCCCCGATCCTGATGCCCATCGTCGCCTCCTACGGCGTAGACGCAGTACACTTCGGCATCATTATGGTCGTCAATCTGGCAATCGGCTTTGTCACGCCGCCGATCGGCGTCAACCTCTTCGTGGCGAGCTCAATGTCCAAGGTGCCAGTTATGGAGATCGCGAAAAAAGCGCTTCCGATGATCATTCTGTTTCTAATCGCCCAGCTGCTGATCACGTACATTCCGCAGATCAGCCTGGCGCTGGTATAAGGAGGTGGGGATATGAAGATGTCAAAAAGAAGTGAAACCGTTTCCTATATCAGTCTAAGGAACCGCAAGAATAAATTCGAAACGGCACAACATATATGTAGAGCGTTCGCTCTCGCTGCCCTTATTTTCTGCACTCTGCTGCTCGGCGGCTGTCAGGAGAAGGGGCAGACCTACGCTTGGGTGCTGGCGACCGCCAGCCCGGAGGACACCGTGACACAGCTCTACGCGGAGAAATTTGCGGAAGAAGTGAACCGCCTCTCGGACGGCGAAATGAACATCGAAGTCTACGCGAACAGCTCCTTAGGCGGCGACACTGAGCTTCTGGAGAGCGTCATGTGCGGCGATATCCCATTCGTCGTGCAGAACACAGCCCCGCAGGTCAGCTACCTGCCGCGCCTGTGCCTCTTCGACCTGCCCTGCGTCTTCAGCGACATCACCGAGCTTCACAAGGTGCTGGACAATGACGTATTCATGGAAAAAGTGCGCGCGATCTACGCGGAGAAAGGTATCGACCTGCTCGGCATGAGCGACCAGAATTTCCGCGTCATGACCTCGAACGTCAATATCGAAAAACTGGCCGATTTCTCCGGCGTCAAGATTCGAACGATGGAGAATTCCTACCACATGGCGTTTTGGAACGCAATCGGCGCGAACCCAACCCCGATGGCCTTCTCCGAAGTCTACATCGGCCTTCAGCAAAACACGATTGACGCACAGGAGAACCCTTACGAAGTCGTCGTCTCAAACAAATTCTATGAACAGCAGGACTATGTCGTGCAGACAAACCACCTGCCACACCTGTTGACGCTGATCACGAATCAGGACTTCATGGCCGATCTTTCTGAAGATCAGCAGGCCATCATCCGCGAGGCCGCTGCAACCGCCGGGGACTATTCCCGCGAACAGGCGCTTGAACGCGCCAATGACCGCATCGCGATCTGCGAGGAAGGCGGCGCCGAGATCGTAGAGCTCTCCGACGAGCTGCGCGATCAGATGCGTGGGGCCTCCACCGATCTGTACGAACAGATCCGCCAGGCCGTCGGGGATGATGAGCTGTATGAAATGTATGTAGGAAACACAAAATAAAACCGAAAGGCGCCGAAGTTCACACAGGTAAAACCAGACTTTTCCCGTGTGACCGGCGCCTTTCAAAAAGGATATACTCCGAAGAGCACACCGCCGACATGCAAGCCAGCGGCAGCCCCTCAATTATTTTGACAAGCATATATTAGAAAAAACTATGATTTCATTTCCGTATCTCTTATTAATCTGCAGGCCAATACTGCCGCACCAGAGCCTGTGCCTCCTCCCCGGAAAGCAGATACTCCTCTGTGAGTTTCTTCGCAACTACTTCCATTGTCTGTCCGAATTCCCTTCCAGACTTTATCAGAACCTGAATCCCATGATCCCTTTCTCTCTCAATTCCTTTTTCAATTCCCTTCTCTACTCCACGCTCTTCCACTAAATCAGATAAATTACACAACTTCTCCGTCGCCTCCTTCAATTCATAGGTCATCGGGATCCCGTATGTATGCTCCAGTACTTCTTCTTTGTATAGAATTCCCCTGCTCATTCAAACTTGAATACTTATCGGAATCGGCACAAACAGTTCCTGCAGGCAAAATATCCCATTGACAAACATAATCCAGAATATTCCCAGCAATGGTCAATATAGACTTTTCTCATATGTAGATCCTTGACGGCACAAGATATGCCAGTCGGCTTTTCATAACGTATATGTCCGCGACTTACGGTTACTGCCGGATCTGCCGCGCAAACTCCTCAACAGAAGACGCGGATGTTGCAAGCTTATGATATCTGCGCAGCACATTACAATCCTTTTCCGAAATGAGATATGCTCTTAGCTCCTCTGAAACTCCGTCTGGAAGTTCACCCAACAAATCAAGGATAAGTTTGACCTGTCCTTCTGTCTTGCCATTCGCATACTGTTCCTGCAGCATCTCCTACTACAATGTATTTATGGTTAATACTCCTTACAGCCAGCAAGGAATTACCCATCTTGTTGCTTAAGCTGTTAGAATGAGTATGGCAATAGGTCAGGCCTCTCCTTCCTACTACAATATAAGTCAGCAACCACCAGTTCAACTGGCAATGTCGTCAACTTAAGAGCCCTATCTAAGAGAGCAGAAATGTCAATGTTTTATAAAATCAGTCGCCGCCACCCGTAAAACGGGTGGCTCAGACTGTAGACAAAGCTGGTGCCGGAGACAATCTCCGGCACCACTTTTCGATTCCATGCCCGATTTTTATCC
>CANQVT010000041.1 GCA_947627365.1 uncultured Lachnospiraceae bacterium
GCCCTTTACTTCAACACGGGTTCCGGAAAAGGTACAAAATTAGGAGACCACCAGTTCTATTAATGGTTTCATCTACAGAAGGCAGTAGGCGGCACTACCCGGTGCCGCCTACTGTGCGTTATGCGGAGAATCCGCAGGCTGGAGCTGCTTCAGCGGTTATGAGTCGCGCGGCAGGTTCAGCTAAGCAGCGCGTCCGCAAGCGCTTCCAGCTCTGGAATATTCTCAGGCTTCAATGTCGACTTAATCGTGACCATCGGCTCGATCTCGGTGATATCCTTCATCTGAGCGACGATCGCTTTCATGGTCTTGCCGGCGCTCGGCGCCCAGCTTCCGTTCTGAACATAGGCAATCTTACGCTTCTGGAAATTCTTGGCGCGCAGGTGGTTCAGGTAGTCCTCCATGCATGGGAAGACGCCGGCGTCGTAGGAGGCAGCCATGAGCACAAGCTTGTCGTAGCGGTAGGAGTCCTCGATCGCTTCGGCCATGTCGTCGCGCGCCAGATCGAAGATCGATACTTTCTTCGCGCCCTTTTTCTCAAGAATCTCAGCGAGTTTATCCGCTGCCTTTCTGGTGTTGCCGTGGATGGACGCGCACGCGATGACTACGCCGTCGTCCTCCGGCTCGTAGCTGCTCCAGACCTGATATTTTCCAATGTAGAAGCCAAGATCCTCCTTCAGGATCGGGCCGTGCAGGGGGCAGATTGTCGCGATGTCGAGCGTGGCTGCTTTCTTCAGAAGCGCCTGTACCTGCGCGCCGTACTTGCCGACAATGTTCATGTAGTAGCGTCTTGCCTCGCAGGTCCAGTCCTCCTCAGTGTCGAGCGCCCCGAACTTGCCGAAGCCGTCCGCCGAGAACAGAATCTTCTCGCTCTGTTCATAGGTCACCATGACCTCCGGCCAGTGTACCATCGGAGCCATGAAGAACTGCAGCGTGTGGCTGCCGAGGGAGAGCGTCTCACCCTCGCCGACCGTGACGGTGCGGCTTTCCGGCAGATCCATGTCAAAGAACTGCGGCAGCATCTGGAAGGTCTTTTTGTTGGCGACAAGCTTCATGCCCGGGAACATCTCTGCGAGTGTCTGCACGTTGCCCGCATGATCCGGCTCCAGATGCTGGATCACGAGATAGTCCGGCTTCTTATCGCCGAGCGCTTTTTTGACGTTTGCGAGCCACTCCTCGGTGCCGCGCTTGTCCACAGTGTCCATGACGGCGATTTTGTCGTCGAAGATAATGTAGGAATTGTAGGAGACCCCGTTTGGCACGACATACTGGCTTTCAAACAGATCGATGGTTTTGTCGTCCACGCCTACATAGACGACGGAGTCGGAAATAAATGTGTCTTTCATGAAAATCCTCCTGAAATTATATGATAGATTTTATATAAGACGCGCTTTATTTTTCGCGCGCTTTGAGAACAAATCTGAGATATATGGTTTTTGCCTCGATGCTTATGATGACGTATCCAGCAGCTCCTTCATGACGAACTCATAGATCTCCTGACATTTCTGCCTCCAGCTGCGGCACACAGTCTTTGCCTGTGTCTCATCAGGAACCGTGATCGTCAGCTCGATCGGATTGACGTATTTTTCCTTCACGACGCAGCGCACCGTGTATTCCTCCGCGGCGTTTTTATAATAATCCGCGATAATGGAGACTTCGTCGCGCAGCTGCATTTTGTTCTCGCGAAGATACGCGTCGATGTCGTTGCGAATCGGCTGAGAGATACGGTTCTGAAAATAGCGGAGCGCCTCCTCTCCGGCCTCGGTCAACGTATAATACGAGCAGTTGCGGATGGTCTCCTGACGGATCATTTCACTCTCTGTCAGCTCAGAGAGCACGGACTGCAGCGTGAAATATGTAGTATAACCGCGTTCCAGTACAAATTCCGAGATTTGGGAATTCGTGAGCGGGAAGTCGACCTTCTGGAGCATGTAGAGAACGATCAGCTTATAAAGGGTGAAAGGGTCCGCCATCAAAGGGCACCTCCATACTGAGGATTCTTTTTAAACCGTGAAAACTTAAAAAAATACAGATTTGCATGGCTTATTGTTTTCGTGGAGATTATACCATTGCGCGCCGAATTAGTAAAGATTGAATTGCCGACAGATAAACGTCGGACATTTTCCGAAAAAATATGCTATTTTCTTATGAATTATTTAAGAAAATGTGCGTGCGGCGGGAATTGACAAAAAGTGGACGATCCACTATTCTGTTATTGAAAACATTTCTCTCTTACGGATTATTGGAAAAATGGAAAGAATAAACGAGCCATCGGGGGAAAGAATGATGGAGGAAGGGAACAAAAGACGTGGCAGGCCGCAGGTGTATGACGGTCAGATGAGCGAGCTGGCAAAGAAAATGCAGGATAAGCGCAGAGCAGACCGGGAGGCGGAAGCCGATGGGCGGCAGAGGGTGAAAGCTGATGCGCAGCAGACGGCAGATAACGACGAGCGGCAGACGCCAGAGGAGTACGGACGGACCGGAGAAGGGACGATACGTTGGGGCGTTCGCGGGAACACGGCGCCAAAGAGCAGGAGACTTACGGAGCTTCTTAAGGGAAAGCGAAAGCGGGAACAGGAGAACATCCTGAAAATGCGGACGCTGGGGATCATTCTGGGGGTTTTGATTCTGCTTCTCGTCGCGGCGCTGATCTACGAAGTTGCGCTCGGGCACGGGACAAAGAAGACGAGAAACGAGCGCGTAGCCGAGCAGCGGAGGGTAGAGAGGGCGTTGCAGGAGTCGGAGGAACCGGCGAAAGAGCAGGAGACGAAAGCAGTCGATGAGGAAGAAACATGACGACCGAACGTTTGCCTGACAGGGATCTGGCGCTGGGGCTGTTTATGGAGGGAGTAAGGGGATTATGGACGAACGGGATTTGAAGCTGTTGCGGAGACAGAGCAGAAGAAGAAAGAATGAGCTGATCATCAAGTGCATCATTGCGCTTCTTTTGCTGATCGTCATTGCTCTTGTGGTGATTTTGGTAAAGGATGTATTGATCCCCGAGCTGAGCGGGAGAAATAAAAGAAAGCCGCAGACTCTTGCAGAGGAGATCCTTGCCGCGCGCAGCGGACAGAATCAGAGCGGGCAGGGGAGCGGGCTGAGCGAGGAGAACATGATTACGGTAGCGGATTACATGGCGTCTCAGTACGACTATGACCGGGCGATCGCGTACCTGACGGCGGCGGAAAATTATACGAGCAGCCAGACGCTGCAGAACGCGGTGGCGGGCTATCGCACAGCGAAGGAGAGCTGCACAGCATACCCGTTGGATCAGGTGACGCATGTGTTTTTCCACACGATGGTCAAAGATACGTCGAAAGCGTTTGACGGCGACGAGAATGAGGGCGGTTACAATCAGGTCATGACGACGATGAGCGAGTTCGCGGGTATCATGGAGTCTATGTACGCAAAGGGCTACGTGATGGTGAGCCTGCATGATATGTGTACGGTAAACAGCGACGGCACCGTATCGCGTGGGGAGATCATGCTTCCGCCGGGGAAGATCCCATTCGTGCTCTCGCAAGATGACGTGAGCTACTATCATTACATGGACGGAGACGGATTCGCGCAGAAGCTGATCGTCGACGAGAACGGGGACGTCAAGAATACCTATGTGGAGGATGACGGCAGCATCTCCGTCGGGGATTACGACCTGGTACCGTGGATTGACACGTTCGTAGACGAGCATCCGGATTTCTCTTATCACGGGCACAAAGGCATTATCGCACTGACCGGCTACGAGGGTGTGCTTGGCTATCGCACCGACGAGGTATACCGCACGAAGGAGGCTTCCCGAGTCACCGAGTATCAGCAGAAATTCTTTAACGAGCATCCGGATTTCGACGAGGCTGCATGGCAAAAGGAGGTCGATCAGGCGCGCGAGGTCGCGGAGGCGATGAAAGCGGACGGCTGGGAATTCGCGAGCCACACCTGGGGACATATTTCTCCGACTGCTGCCGGGTATGACAAGGTTGTGCAGGACACGGAGCGCTGGCTCAATAACGTAGCTTCAATCGTCGGGAACACTGATGTCATTATTTTCGCGTTCGGCGCGGACATCGGGGACTGGCAGCCGTATACGGACGATAATGAATATTTCACATATCTGAAGGGTCAGGGCTTTAATATCTTCTGTAATGTGGACTCCTCACAGCACTGGGTGCAGTTCGGGGACAGGTTCATGCGTCAGGGTCGTCGCAATCTCGACGGCTACCGGATGTACTATAACCCGGATATGGTTGCGGATCTCTTCGACGTGAGCAGCGTGTGGGATAGTGCCAGACCCACCCCGGTACCGGAGATGTGACGAAACTGTCTGCTTGCACTCCCTCAGAATAAATGTTATACTATGCAACAGGCTTTTAAAATTGAAAATTACGGAGGACAATCATGAGAACCTACCTCGTCACGGGAGGGGCCGGTTTCATCGGTTCCAATTATATTCACTATATGTTTCGCAAATATGGCGACAGTATCCGCATCATCAACGTGGACAAGCTGACCTACGCCGGCAATCTTGAGAACCTGAAGGACATTGAGGACAGGGAGAATTATACCTTTATCCGCGCGGACATCTGCGACTCTGAGGCGATCAACAGGATCTTTGAGGAGAATGATATCGACCGTGTTGTGCATTTTGCTGCGGAAAGCCATGTGGATCGCAGCATCCGCGATCCGGAGGTCTTTGTGAAGACGAATGTGCTTGGTACGCTCGTGATGCTGAACGCGGCGAAGGCGGCCTGGGAGCTTCCAGACGGGACGTTCAAGCCGGATAAGAAGTTTTTGCACGTCTCCACGGACGAGGTTTACGGTTCGCTGGAGAAGGAAGACGAGTACTTCTATGAGACGACCCCTTATGCTCCGCACAGTCCATACTCGGCCAGCAAGGCGTCTTCGGATATGTTGGTGAAGGCCTACATGGACACCTATCATTTCCCGGCGAACATTACGAACTGTAGCAACAACTACGGCCCGTATCAGTTTCCGGAGAAGCTGATCCCACTGATTATCAACAACGCGCTGCACGGGAAGGAGCTCCCAGTCTACGGCGACGGCAAGAACGTCCGCGACTGGCTGTACGTGGAGGACCACGCGAAGGGCATTGACATGGTGCAGGAGAAGGGGCGCCTGTTTGAGACGTACAACATTGGCGGACACAATGAGAAGCAGAATATTCAGATCATACATATCATTCTGGACACGTTGCAGGAGATGCTGCCGGAGAACGATCCGCGCAGGGAGCTGGTGAGCGAGAAGCTGATCACCTACGTGACGGACCGCAAGGGGCATGACCGCCGCTACGCGATCGCGCCGGACAAGATCCGCGCCGAGGTCGGCTGGGAGCCGGAGACGATGTTCGAGGAAGGCATCCGCAAGACGATCCGCTGGTTCTTCGAGAACGAGGAGTGGATGAAGAACGTGACGAGCGGGGACTACCAGAAATATTACGAAGAAATGTATCAGAAATAAAATGTTCGGAGCAGAAAAGGCAGACTGCCGAAAGTGTGATAAGAAAAATTTCAGAGGGGAGTCTGTACGCGAATCGATAAGGAGTATACGATGAAGGGAATCATACTGGCCGGGGGCTCCGGCACGAGGCTTTACCCGCTGACGAAGGCGGTTTCCAAACAGATCCTTCCGGTCTACGACAAGCCGATGATCTACTATCCTCTGTCGACATTGATGCTGGCGGGTATCCGTGAGATTCTGATTATTTCGACGCCGCGGGACTTGCCGGTTTTCAAGGAATTGCTCGGGACCGGGGAACAGCTCGGGCTGAAGCTCTCCTATGCGGTGCAGGAGTACCCGCGTGGACTGGCGGACGCGTTCCTGATCGGAGAAGAGTTTATCGGAGACGATCGCGTGGCTCTTGTGCTCGGCGATAATATTTTCTACGGACAGAGCTTTTCGAAGCTGCTGATGGATGTGGCCTCCCGCGGGGAGGGCGCGACAATCTTTGGCTACTATGTACGTGATCCGCGGGAGTATGGCGTCGTTGAGTTTGATGAGAGCGGAAAAGCGATCTCGATTGAAGAGAAGCCGGAGCACCCGAAGTCGAATTATGCGGTGCCCGGGCTGTATTTCTACGACAACAGCGTTGTGGAGATCGCGAAGAATGTCAAGCCCTCCGCGCGCGGAGAGATTGAAATCACGAGCGTGAATAACGAATATCTGCGCCGTGGCATGCTCTATGTGGAGAAGATGGGACGTGGCTTTGCGTGGCTTGACACGGGCAGTCACGATTCTCTGTTGGACGCCTGCGACTTCGTGGCGGCGTTTCAGAAGCGTCAGGGACTTTATGTTTCCTGCATCGAGGAGATCGCGTACAAGAGGGGCTTTATCGACAAGGAGCAGCTGATCGCGCTGGCGCAGCCGCTGTTGAAGACGGCATATGGAAAGTATATGCTTGAGGTTGCGGAAGGGCTGTAGGCAGAGCGGGGCGTTGCAAAGGGAGACGTAGGAGCTGCAGGCGAAGCATAGGATTCGATAAATGAGGAAAGGAATCTGGAGATATGGGAAAAATAACGGTTGAGACATGTGCAATTGAGGGTCTGAAAATCATCACGCCGGCGGTGTTCGGGGACGATCGCGGCTATTTCATGGAGACCTACAATTATAACGACTTCAAAGAGGCTGGGATCGATCAGGTCTTCGTACAGGACAACCAGTCCGCCTCGAGAAAGGGTGTGCTGCGCGGCATGCATTTTCAGATCCATTACCCGCAGGACAAGCTTGTGCGGGTGATCTCTGGAGAAGTGTTCGACGTCGTCGTGGACCTGCGCGAGGGTTCAAAGACTTACGGACAGTGGCACGGCGTGCGTCTCTCCGCGGAGAATAAAAAGCAGTTCTTCATTCCGAAGAATTTTGCGCACGGCTTCCTCGTGCTCTCCGACTATGCGGAGTTCGCATACAAGTGTACGGATTTCTATCATCCCAACGACGAGGGTGGCATCCGCTACGACGATCCGGATATCGGGATCGAGTGGCCGATTCCGGAGGGGATGGAGCTGATCATGTCGGAGAAGGACACGAAATGGGGAGGACTGCGCGCTTATATGCAGGAGCGAGGCGTACAGCAGTAAAAATCTTGACAAGACAGCTGTCTCACAGGAGCTTTGTATATGAAAAGGGAAAATTCATTGCCGGCGCAGATTTATCAGAGCCGGAGGATGATTTACAAACTGGCGAAGAACGACTTCCGGAAGAAATTCGCAGGTTCATATCTGGGAATCGTCTGGGCGTTTGTTCAGCCGGTCGTGACGGTGCTGGTATACTGGTTCGTGTTCCAGATAGGATTCCGTGCGGATCAGGGTGGGCTTCCGGTGCCGTTTGTTTTATATTTGGTGGCTGGTATCGTGCCGTGGTTCTTCTTTCAGGACGCGCTGAACGGGGGGACAAACGCGCTGATTGAGTATAGCTATCTGGTCAAGAAGGTGGTGTTCAACATCAGTGTGCTTCCGATTGTGAAGATGATCTCGGCGTTGTTCGTTCACCTGTTTTTTGTGTTCTTTATTGCGCTTTTATATTGTTTCTATGAGCATTTTCCGGATCTGTATTATCTCCAGCTTCTTTATTATACGGGAGGACTTTTTCTGCTGACGCTCGGGCTGTGCTACGCCACGAGCGCTGTGGTTGTGTTTTTCCGGGATCTCTCACAGATCATCAGCATCGCGCTGCAGGTCGGCATCTGGATGACGCCGATTATGTGGATTGCCGACAATATGCTGGCGGCGCATCCGACGATCCTGAAGATCCTCAAGCTTAATCCGGTCTATTATATCGTTGCGGGCTACCGCGACGCGTTCATCTATAAGCGCTGGTTCTGGGAACGTCCGCTTTGGACCTTGTATTTCTGGGCCTTCACGGTCGGCGCGTTTCTGTTCGGGATGTGGGTGTTCCGGCGACTGAGAGTTCACTTCGCAGATGTATTGTGAATTCGTGTTTAATGCACTACGAGTTTTTCATAATGGATACCCGGACGCCCTGCACGGGCTTGCAATGTCAGGGCAGACCCGCTCGCGCTTAATCGGGCACGCAGCGGTGCATAAGTTCGCTTACGCTCACTAAGCACCGGCGGCCCTCAATGGTCTGCCCTGACACAGCAAGTCCCTTTTGCTGGGCTGTGCGTTGGCATATTGCAAAACATGAGGCTGTTGTTTTCTCAGAATTAATCTACAGTTTTGCAGTACTTTGCTCATTAAGTAATGTAGATTGTGTGAGGAAACAGCGTGCGATGGTCTGTCGGTGTTCCGCGCGCAAACGATAGGCAGTTCGACGCAGGATTCGCGAGCATAGCGACAGCTGTCGTAGCATGTCTGAGCGAAGCGAGTTTGCGGAGACAGCCGTCCATAGGCGGCGGAGCGAATCTAGGAGAACAACGTGTTTGCGGTGGAACATCCGCAGACAGAGCACGCGTTCGGATTACACTTTAAGTGAACTATACACGAATTAAATAATTGCAGAGGAAATAAAACATGGCGAACGATATCGCGATCCACGTGGATCATCTCTCAAAACTGTATAAGCTCTACGATAAACCTTCCGATCGCCTGAAAGAGAGTCTGGGTCTGACGAGGAAGAAATGCTACCGGGAGCACTATGCGCTCACGGACGTCAGCTTCGACATCGGCAAAGGCGAGACGGTCGGCATTATCGGGACAAATGGAGCCGGCAAGTCGACGATCCTCAAGATCATCACCGGCGTGCTGAATCCGACGAGCGGCGAGGCGGTGGTCGACGGGCGTATTTCCGCGCTGCTGGAGCTGGGCGCCGGTTTCAACATGGAATACACAGGGATCGAGAACGTCTATCTGAACGGGACGATGATGGGGTTCTCGGAGGAGGAGATCGACGCCAGGCTGGAGGATATCCTGAGCTTTGCCGACATCGGCGAGTTTGCCTATCAGCCGGTCAAAATGTATTCGAGCGGCATGTTTGTGCGGCTGGCGTTCGCGGTGGCGATCAATATCGATCCGGAGATTTTGATTGTCGATGAGGCGCTCTCGGTCGGGGACGTGTTTTTTCAGGCGAAGTGTTACCGCAAATTTGAGGAATTCAAGCAGCAGGGACGGACGATCCTCTTCGTGAGCCACGATCTCGGCAGCATTACGAAGTATTGCGATCGCGCGATTTTGCTGAACCAGGGAAGGAATATTTTCGAAGGCTCCCCAAAGGAGGCCGTCGATATTTATAAGAAGGTGCTTGTACACCAGTACCATCCGGATGAAGGCGGAAACGACGCCGGGGAAACCGCGTGCGGACCAAAGGAAGCGGGAGGGCAGGAGAGCTCCGGGGACTGGAAGGATTCCGTGGTTGTAAATCCGCAGCTGATTGAATATGGAGAGAAGGCGGCGGAGATCACGGACTACGCAATACTCGACGAGAATGGATTGATCACGAACACGCTGATGAAGGGCACAGAGTTTTCAGTGAAGATGAAAGTGACATTTCATGAGGAGATCAAAGAGCCGATCTATGCGTTTACGATCAAAAATCTGCAGGGCATCGAGATCACAGGCACCAACACGATGTATGAGAAGGCCGACGTACAGGGGAAGAAAGCCGGGGAGAGTCAGGAGATCACGTTTACCCAGATGCTCAACCTTCAGGGGGGAGAATATCTGATCTCGCTGGGATGCACCGGCTACCGCAACGGGGAGTTCACCGTGTATCACAGGCTTTACGACGTGTGCAGTCTCACGGTGATCTCAGACCGCAACACGGTGGGGTATTACGATATGAATTCGAAGGTGACATTGTTGTGAAAAAGCATAGAATTTTTACAGCATGGCGGTGGGAGATAACACAGAGCAGTTTCAGGAATGAAGAGAAACGGAGCGGCTATGGCAATATTTACGCTGGATTATTATAAGGGAGAAGACTTGTATTCGGACGGGGACGTGGAGAACGAGCTTCTTGCGATCGCGAAGTCCGGCGCCCGTCCGGAGGAGCAGGAAGAGGCGGCTTTCCCCGTCCTCTATCATTTTGCGCGCGCGCGGGAGAATATCCTGAGCTGGTATCCGTTCGAGGCGGGCGCGTCCTGTTTGGAAATCGGCTCGGGCTGCGGGGCGATCACGGGACTTTTGTGCCGTCGCATGGCGCGCGTGGTTTCTGCGGAGCTTTCGAAACGGCGCGCGGAGATCAATTTTGAGCGGCACAAGAAATATGACAATCTGGAGATCTGGGTCGGCAATCTGAACGACATGGAGTTCGGCGGGCTGTTCGATTATGTGATCTTAAACGGCGTGTTCGAGTACGCCGAGAGCTTTACGCCGGGAAGCGATCCATACGGGACGTTTCTGAAAAACGTCAGGCGTTTTCTGAAGCCGGACGGCGTGATACTCATCGCGATCGAGAATCGTCTGGGACTGAAGTATTTTGCCGGGGCTCCGGAGGATCACACAGACGGCTATTTTGACGGTATCAAGGGTTATGAGGAGAGCAGTGGCGCGCGTACTTTTTCGCGCGGGGAGTGGGAGACGTTGATGACGCGCTGCGGACTTTCTCATTACAAATTTTACTATCCGTACCCGGACTATAAATTTCCGCAGGAGATCTTCACGGACGCCTCGCTGGGGGAGCAGAAGTACGGGCGGCCGACGTGGAATTTCACGAAGTACCGTATGGAGTTGTTTGGGGAGACGAAAATGGCGGCGACGCTCTCCAAGGAGGGCGTGATGGATCGGTTCGCCAATTCCTTTCTGATCGAGATGAGTGCCGCCGATCTGTGCGCAAAGCGTGGAACAGGTGACATTCAGTATGTGAAGCTGAGCACGGATCGCGCGGACGAATTTGCGATCGCGACGGTTATTGAAGAGAGAAAAAGAGAGTATGTTTTGCCCGGACAGGGGAAGGCGGAGCGTGCCGGCATTGCGAGTGGTCGGTCAAACAAAGAAACATTTCGGGTCGCCGTCAAACGACCGATGACGGACGCAGCGAAAGGGCATATTCAGAAGATGCTTGCGCAGATGGATGGAGATTACGGCTGCTGGCAGCCGCTTCGCGGAACGGCGGAGGGTGACGGCATCGTTTATCCGTATCTCACGCAGAAGAGTCTGGCGCAGCAG
Organism: uncultured Lachnospiraceae bacterium; assembly: GCA_947627365.1. Taxonomy (GTDB): domain Bacteria; phylum Bacillota; class Clostridia; order Lachnospirales; family Lachnospiraceae; genus Choladousia. The sequence goes on from CANQVT010000041.1 coordinate 11,064, forward strand.
GCGGCGGACGCCATACGCGAGGGGGATCTCGTGGCGGTGAAGGCGCTGGTGAAGAGGGCGGTTGAGCTGTATGCAAAGTGCACAGAACCATCCGTGGATTCAGGGAAGACAGACGAAAAGAGTGAGGAAATTACTGGCACGGTCAAAGAAATGAATTTTGACAGCGACAATATTTCAGAGCCGTCTGGAGGCAAGGGCAAAATCAGCGATATGACCGAGGATGAGCGCATGCGTTTCCGTGAGGTATTCGGCTCGCGGGAGCTTGTAGGGGATGTCGTTTGCGTGTGTCCGGCGAATATCGATCTGATCCTTGACAATATTTTTGAGATCGATGGGAAGTATCAGGTGATCGACTGCGAGTGGATCTTCGACTTCCCGGTGCCGACGCAGTTTTTTCTCTGGCGCACGATCAACGAGCTGTACAGCAGCCAGCCGGTGCTGCATCAGCTCTGTGAGAAGACTGAATTTATGGCTGAATTCGGGATCGGCGCGGAGATGGACGAGGTCTTTTGGGCGTGGTCGACGCACTTCGCGGAGCAGTACGTCGGGGCGAACCGGTTGCTGAACCACAGCACGCCGGAACTATGGATTTCGCTTGAGGAGTTTCGTCGGAAGCTGCGAGAGAAAGAATACATGGTGAGCCAGCTTTTTGTGGACACCGGGGAGGGTTTCTCCGAGGAGCAGAAGCTGGTTGAAGAGGCGAAGCTGAAGGGCGGGAAATTCTCTGTCGCATTCGACCTGAGCGCATATCAGAATGTGCGCGCGGTGCGCTTTGACCCGTTGGAGGGACGCCCCTGCGTCTGCCGGATCGATGCGGCGCAGACGACAGGAAAGCTGCAGGCGGAGAACGCGGCGGCGTCCGTGCCGGAAGGAGACCTTTTCCTCACGATCGACCCGATCTATCAGGTGAAGTTGAACCCCGTACCGGAGCGGATCACCGTCTGTGGCGAGATCGAGATACTGTCCGCGGAAGAAGCGTTGGAGCGGGCCAACGCGATTCTTGCAAAACTGCACCGCAAGCTTCCGTTTCTGAGGATTTAAGTACCTGGAGGAAAACCATGAACAGAAAGACCGACGCGGTGGACATCATCGTCCCCGTCTACAACGGATATGAGGATCTGCAGCGCTGCATCCCGAGCATAAAGAAGCACACGGATCTTGCGAAGCACAGACTGGTCCTGATCAACGACTGCAGTCCGGACGAGCGCATCCGGCCGTATCTCGACTCGTTCGCGGACGAGCATACGCTGGTGCTGCACAACGAGAAAAATCTGGGCTTTTCCGGGAATGTGAACAAGGGCATGGCGCTCACTCAGGACCGGGACGTTCTTCTGCTGAACGCCGACACGGTCGTCACGGCTGGGTGGCTGGACAAGATCGTCGCCTGTGCGTATCGCGACGAGAGTATCGCGACCGTGACGCCGCTTTCCAACAGCGCGACACTTTGCTCGGTGCCCGTGATGTGTCAGGACAATCCGCTGCCGGAGGGACTGACGATCGACGAGTACGCGGCGCTGATCGAGCGCTGCAGTCTCAGGCGTTACCCCAGGATCACGGTCGCGGTGGGCTTCTGCATGTTCATCAAGCGCTGTGTAATCGACGACATCGGTGGTTTTGACGCGGAGTCCTTCGGGCGCGGCTACGGCGAGGAGAATGATTTCTGCAACCGTGCGGAGCAGGCGGGCTACCATCATGTGATGTGCGACGACACCTTCGTCTACCACAAGGGAACAGCCTCGTTCGACACGGCGGAGAAGCAGGCGCTTCTGGACGCGCACACGGCGATCCTTGAGGAGCGCTATCCGGAGCAGATGCGGGCGAACCACCTCTACTGCATGGAAAACCCGGATCAGGAGATCCGCGATAATATCATTCTGTACACAAAGCTGCACAACGGGAAGAAGAACCTGCTATACTTCCTGCACCTCGATTTCCGGGAGCATGCTTTTAACAGTATTGGCGGGACGCAGATTCATGTGCGCGAGCTGACGGAGGGGCTGCGCGACGAGTACAACGTTTTCGTGATGGCGCGGGACGACGACGCGCTGTGCGTGACGGCCTACACGGATCGGGAAGAGATTCTCCTGAAATTCCAGATCGGAGAGGCACCGAAGTTCCCGCTGTTTCATAACAAAGAGATCCGCAGGATCTGCGAGCAGGTGCTGCGGGCGTTTTCCATCGACCTGATCCATGTGCATCACACGCAGGATCTTTCACTGGAGATCTATGACGCGGCGCATGCGCTCGGGATCCCGGTGATCGCGACGATGCACGACTATTACTATGCCTGTCCGACGATCCTTCTGCTGGACGCGGAGGGGAATTTCTGCGCGCCGCAGGATGCGTCCCTGACAGACGAGGAGTGCAGGGAGCGCTGCGCGGCCTGCCTGTGGAAAAAGAAGGGGATCGTGCCGCAGGAAGATTATCTGAAGCTTTGGCGCAGAGAACATGGGAAGGCATTGCACATGTGCCGGGAGCTGATTTTCCCGTCCGAGAGCGCGAGGGATATCTTTCTCCAGTACTTCCCGGATCTGGACAATTGCCGCGTGATCGAGCACGGTGAAGACAAGCTGGAGCGCGAGGTGACCCATGTGCCGTCGCCGGAGGGCGCGGTGAGAAATCCGAAGCTAAAAGTGCGACTGGATCGGGTGCTCAGCGCGGAGCAGGGCCTGAACGACATCGAGGGCTGGGCTTATCTGGAGGGCGTGCCGAATGCGGAGACGGAGATTTTTGTGGAGCTCGTGGATGCGGGCGGCAGAAAAGACTGTTTCCTCGTGCACAAGAAGGCGAGACCGGACATCGTGGACTCGTTCGGGGATCCGGACGCGCTGATGTGCGGGATCAATCTGCGCGTTAGTTCAGAGGTGCTCTCTGACGGTCCGGTAAAGGTCAACGTCTACGTGAAGCACGCGGGTAAAGTCTACACGGATGGCAAGGGCGCGAAAAGTGTGTACCGGCGCAGATTCGGAAAAGAGGGCCGGCTCAACGTGGCATTTTTGGGAGGAATGGTACCGCAGAAGGGCAGTCTGATGGCGCTTGGTCTGATCCCGCTGGACAGGACGGAGATCAACTGGTTTGTGCTGGGCGTGATCGGCGACAAGCGCGTCGGGGAGATCCGCCAGGACAACTGTTTCTTCAGTTCAACCTACAAAAAAGAGGAGCTGCCGCAGCTCCTTTCGGACAATGAGATCGACGTGGTCTGCATCCCGCCGGTCTGGCCGGAGACCTTCTGCTACACGGTCTCTGAGGCATGGATGAACGGCATCCCGGTGCTTGGCACCGACATCGGCGCGGTGGGGGAGCGCATCCGCAAAACGGGCGGCGGTTGGCTGGTGAAGCCGGATGCGAAGCCGGAGGAAGTGCTGGAGCTGCTGCACCGGATCAAGAATAATCCCGAGGACTACGCGCAGAAAAAGGCGGCGGTCGCGCAGATACACTTGAAAAGCGTCGCGGAAATGTGCGGCGAGTACCGCGCGCTGTACGCGGAGCTGTTGGAAGAAGAGGGAAATATTTCGAATACAGAATCCGCGCAGGAAAGCGGTAGTGTACAAACCGATGAGATTATATCGGATGATGGGCCTGTGCAAAAGGTCGGTTCAGTATGCGACGAAAAACGAGATGTCGGAGTTGAGCGTGCCGGGAAACAGCAGGCAGACTATGGCGAGGTGGACTACGATTTCATCTTCCAGGGGCTCGCGCTCGCGAATCCGACCGTGGCCGGCAGGGGCGGTATCGCGGAGATGAACCGGCTCAGACAGCAGAACGCGGCGCTAAAATCGTCGATCGAGGTGATGAAGGGAACGTCAGCCTACCGCGTCGCTCGGAAGATTGCAGACGCGAACATTCCGTTCAAGGAACAGATCAAGAAGCAGGCGAAGAAAATACTGCAGAAGAAGTAAAAAGAGAAGAAAAAGGCTCGGATTCAAACTCCTTGCCTTTTTCTTTTTTGAATAATTATGAGGACTCCCCACAGGATAATCGAGAAAATGCTGATATAGAGTCCTGCCCGCATCCATGGCTGGTGGTAAGTTAGCGTGAAGCTGTGTTCGCCTGCCGTCACGGGGATGCTGATGAAGCCGACGTCCGAGCGCAGAAGTGCGACGTTTTCGTTGTCCACGGCGGCGGTCCAGCCCTCCTCATACGGGAGTGGAAGAAACAGAAGTCCGTCCTCTTCGGATGAGACAGTACCGGTAAGCTGAGAATCGTTTGCCGTGTCGTTGACGACGATGTCGGCCTGCGGCTCTTCTGCCGGAGCAGCCTTCGAGCCGAGCAGACGGATGTGGCTGATCTGCGCGGAGAAGGAGCCGCTGTAGCTGTGGAGCTGCATCTTTTCACAGAAATCAGGCACCGGCATCTGCACATGCGAGACACCTCCGGCCTTTGTCCGGAAGAGATATTCCATGGAGCTGCCCGGGCTCAGAGCAAAATCACAGACGTCCGGGGTTTCGATATCGAATTCAAGATACACGCGTTTGTAATCTGCCAGGTCGCTCACCCTGTCTGCGGCCTGATCTGCGGTCGGTTTTACGGCTGAGCCTGCCGCCTGCCCTATGCTTTGAACTGCGGCTGTATCCGAGGTCTGTGTCTCGTTTTGCCTGAGAGACAGGAAAATCGTATCCGAGTCTCCGTCTGTCACAATGTCGTCGAGCGCGGCGATCTCCTCCAGCGCATACTGCGAGAGCAGTTCGTCGGAGCTTAGCATAGCTTTTTCGCAAAACCCCTGTGCAGATGCCGGGGCGCTGTCTGTGTCAGAATCCTCCCTGCCGGAATTCATGTCGAGCAGCGCCACGTCCAGCAGCATCGTCTCCAGATCCGCCCTCCCGTACGCGTCCTTCAGCACCGCGCTGTCGCCGGTCTTTGTGTAGAAACGGGCGAAGGAGGATACATTGTCGTTCTGATAGAGGTAAAGGTTCCCGAACTGTCCGATCTGTCGAAAACCATCCGGTTTCGGATCGGTGGTTCTCGAGAGCAGGTATTTGATGCCGAACAGGGTGCTGTGGCCGCTGTAATAGCCGATCTGGCGGAAGGTATATTCATAGCGCGCCATGATCGGGAAATTCGGGATCACGAGATTGACGAACTCTTCAATGTTGCTGTTTGTCGTCGAGTTGTAGGAGCTGATGCCGCGATAACCCTGCGCGAGGCTGTCCATACAATAGCTTCCGGCGTAGTAGTCCTTCTCCAATCGGCTGAAGGAGGGATCGTTCTCACGGAGATATGTGAGCGCGGCGTCTACGTCAGGATCATACAGAGGTCCCCAATAATCCGCGTCGTCGGTGGTGAGCACGTCCCGTGCGTTGTAGCAGAGCCAGCCCTCTCCGGTGACGTTTGCCATGACGCACAGAAAGAGCAGGATGGCGGTGGCGTTGCTGCCTGTACTGCGATTCCTGCGGGAAAGCAGTACGAGCAGCGCGATCATCAGCGCCCCGAGGATTCCCGTGGCGATCACGTCGGCCGCGATATCCCGGCCGTACAGTTCCGCGGCGGAGAGTCCGGGGAGCGCCAGGCAGCACATGCAGATCAAAAGCGCAGCCGAAAGGACAAGCGCCGGAATGTTCAGTCGGCGGCGGATACAGATTTCGTCGAGCGTCCGCGCGGTGATAAGGGCGAACAGCGGCATACAGATAAACGAATGCCGGGAGAAGGGATAGGCGAACGCGTTGAACGCGGCCGAACCCAGGCGAACGAACATGCAGAACACAAAGAACAGAACGGCGAGGTACTGCAGTATTCTGGCTTTTCGAGAGGTCTTCTGCCGATGGATCGAGACAATGTACTGCGGCAGCAGGATCACGAACAGCACGGAGAAAAACAGTACCGGTGCCTCATAGAAATTCGAGTAGCCGTCATACTGTGCGATCCCTTCGAAGGAGGTCGAGAAAAAGCGCAGAAAAGCAGTCCGGTAGAAATCAGCCGGGAACAGCGAACAGTATTGCAGGAGCCGTTCTCCCAGAGATTTGCCTGAGCTCATACGAGAGCTTACGGTCATAAGAAAGCGGGCCGATGGAAGGAAGACGACGGCGCCGATCCCGAGTCCAAGCAGGATTTCCCCGCAGCGTGTCAGGAACAGGCGGATACGGCTTGCCTGCGTGCCATCCTCGAGGATCGAACGGTACAGGATATACGCGCCAGCCAGCAAAAACGACATGTAGGACATGTAGGTGCTGCCGCAGACGACGATCGCCACGAGTAGTGGCACGGCAGGGCTGAATCGACGCTTCTGCATCGCGCGCTCGATCAGGCACAGCAGGAGCGGCAGAAATACGACGAAAGCGCCGAAATGATAATGCTGTCCCCAGACGAGGAGATAGCCGCAGAACGTATAGATATAAGAGGCGATCACTTTGCCGGACTCGGACAGGGAAAAGCAGCTTAAAAACAGGTAGCAGAAGGTACCTGCCAGAAAGAACTGCACGAGCATCATATAGAGAAGGAGGGTGGGGATATGCCCGACGCCCAGCATGACCCCTCCCGCGTAGACCGGCATCAGAAAAAGATGGAACAGATTCAGGGCGAACAGGCTTGCCCCGAAGCCGAGGTTCATATCCCAGAGAGAAAAATCGCCCCTTCGCAGATGGTTTGCGATCGTGGCGTACTGCATCAGGTATTGCTGCCTGGTGTCTGAGCCCACGTCGTTCCAGACGACGAGACGGTTCCCGAAGAGAAACGGAAAGAAGATGATGAGGAGGCTGACCGCGATCACTCCCCACAGGATCAACAGGGAGCGGAGCTTATGAGAATGAACAAAATTTTTTATCTGCAACATGGAATCTCCTTCTGAATTCTGAAAGATGAATCTATTTTAGCATGGAATGACAGGAAAGAAAAGGTTTATGTTACTGTTCAGGCCAGGCCGAAGCACTTGCTGCTGAGGCCGTAAGAAAGTGATTCAGGAAGCAGTTTGGGCTTCGCGAAGCGAATTTGCATGCCCAAACTGCTCGTTACTGGTCACGGAGTGAACAGTAACAGGTTTATTGTCGGCCGCGAAGTGAGCAGTAACGCAGACTTGACAGAAAAGCGTTCTTTTACTATTATTGTAAATGTCGATTTATGTTTACTTACCATTCGAAGAACATGGAGCGAGAGAGCGAAATGCTGGACTTTAACGTGCCCCCTTTCACGGGCAAGGAATTTGAATATATGAAACAGGCCGTCGACGCGGGGAAGATCAGCGGAGACGGTAGGTTTACGAGACAATGCTCCGAGTGGATGTCGAAGCGATTTCAGGTAAGTCATGTGCTGCTGACGACCTCATGCACGCACGGTCTTGAGATGGCGGCGCGTTTGACCGGAATCGGGCCGGGAGACGAGGTGATCCTGCCGTCGTACACGTTTTGTTCCACCGCGGACGCTTTTGTGCAGTGCGGAGCGACGCTTGTGTTCGTGGACGTCCGTCCGGACACGATGAACATCGACGAGAGGTTGATCGAGGACGCTGTCACGGAGCGCACAAAGGTGATTGCGCCGGTGCACTATGCAGGCGTCGCCTGTGCGATGGATGAGATTATGGATATCGCGAAGCGGCACAATCTGCAAGTCGTGGAGGACGCGGCGCAGGGTGTGGATGCCTACTATAAGGGACGGGCGCTCGGCACGATCGGGGATTTCGGCTGCTACAGCTTTCACGAGACCAAGAATTTCTCGATGGGAGAAGGCGGAGCGGTCGTATTCAACAGGGATGATAAGATTGAGGAAGCCGAGATCCTCCGGGAGAAGGGCACGAATCGGAGCAAATTCTTCCGCGGACAGATCGACAAATATACCTGGGTCAGCTACGGCTCGTCCTATCTGCCGAGCGATATGAACGCAGCGTATCTGTGGGCGCAGTTTGAGAGCGCAGACCAGATCAACGCGGACCGGATGGCCACGTACGAATTTTACCACGAGAGCCTGAAGGATCTGGCGGACAAGGAGTATCTGGAGCGGCCGTTTGTGCCGGAATACGCGAAGCACAACGCGCATATGTATTACATCAAGCTCAGGGATGAGTCGACGCGCGCCGCCCTGATCGATTATCTGCACGAGCGGGAGATCCATACGGTATTTCACTATGTACCGCTGCACTCCGCGCCGGCCGGAAGACAGTTCGGCCGTTTTCACGGAGAGGACCGGTATACCACGAAGGAAAGCGAGCGTCTGCTCCGCCTTCCGATGTTCTACGGTCTGAAAAAGGAGGACCGCGAGAGAGTGGTGGAAGCGATCCATACGTTTTTCAAGGCGTAAAGCTTCCGGGGAGGACTGCATGGACGTCCGAAAGGTGTTGAAAAGTTTAAATTTCTATACAGTAAAAAAAGGCCTTTCCTATCTGAAGCAATACGGTTTCCGGGAATTCCGCGTGCGGCTTTCCGAGCGCATGGAGGAGGTTGAGGCCGATTACAGCCAGTGGTGCGCGCAGAACGCGCCGTCGCAAGCCGAGCTGGAGGCTCAGAGGCGAAGAAAGTGGGAGAACCCGGTACGGATCAGTATCGTCGTACCGCTTTACAATACGCCGGAGTCTTTTCTGAGAGAGATGGTCGAGTCGGTCAGGGGGCAGACCTATCCTCACTGGGAACTGTGCCTGACAGACGGAAGTCAGGATGCGTCCGCGACCTCGGCGGTCGTTGGCGAATACCTTGACGACGAGAGGATACATTATCGAAAGCTGGAGAAAAATCTGGGGCTTTCGGGCAATACGAACGAGGCCATCCGGATGGCGTCCGGCGAATATATCGCGTTTTTTGACCATGACGACCTTCTGGCCGAGGACGCCCTGTACGAGGTGGCCGCAGAGGTCTCGCGTTCCGGCGCGGATATTATTTATACCGATGAGGACAAGATACGGGGCAGCACAGGGGAGCGCTACCAGCCGAACCTGAAGCCGGATTTCAATCCGGATCTGCTGCGCGCGAACAATTATATCTGCCATCTTCTGGTGGTGAGACGCACGCTGGTCGAGCTTGCGGGCGGTCTCGACGAGTCGTTTGACGGCGCGCAGGATCATGAATTTTTGCTCCGCTGCGTGGAGAAGACAGAGAAGATCGCGCACATTCCCAAGGTGCTGTATCATTGGCGTGTGCACGCGGCTTCGACGGCCGACAATCCGCTGAGCAAGAAATACGCTTACGACGCCGGAAAACGGGCGGTGCTCGAGCACATTCGGCGCTGCGGGGAGGACGCGGAGGTGACGGACACGAAGTTCCCGGGCTTTTACCGTGTGAGATACGCTCTGCCGGGCGAGCCGCTGGTGTCGATCGTGATCCCGAACAAGGACGAGGTTCAGACACTCCGGGATTGCCTGGACTCTATCCGCAGAAAAAGCACTTACCGCAACTTCGAGATCCTGATCATAGAGAACAACAGCGTGCAGCCGGAAACTTTTGCATATTACAAAGAGATTGACGGAAAAGACGGTATTCGGGTATTATATTGGAAAGAGGGCTTCAATTATTCCGCCCTCAACAATTTTGGTTTTGCGCACGCAAAGGGCGATTATATCGTCTGTCTGAACAACGATATCACCGTCATCACGCCGGACTGGCTGGAGCTTCTGCTCGGACAATGTATGCGCAGCGGCGTCGGGATCGCCGGGGCGAGGCTTTATTTCCCGGACGATACGATTCAGCATGCGGGCGTGATCGTCGGCATCGGCGGGGTAGCCGGCGCGCTGTTTGTCGGCATGCCGCGCGAGCGTAGCGGCTATCTGCGAAAAGCGATCCTGCAGCAGGACCTGAGCGCGGTGACCGCGGCCTGCATGATGGTAGACCGCAAGGCCTGGGAGGCGGCGGGCGGTTTTGACGAGCAGCTCGCTATAGCCTTTAATGATATAGACTTCTGTCTGAGGGTGCGCCAGAAGGGATATCTGGTTGTCTACGAGCCGAATGTAGAAATGTACCATTACGAGTCGAAGAGTCGCGGCTATGAGGATACGCCAGAGAAGCAGCTGCGCTTTAAGAGTGAGATCGATTTCATGAAGAAGCGCTGGCAAAAATTCCTGAGCGATGGGGATCCCTATTACAATCCGAATTTTTCGCTGATGACCTGTGACTATTCGCTGAAGAAGAAGTAGGATGATGACGATGAGAGGGCTGTCATGATGGCAGATGTTGCGGTCGTGGTACCAAACTATAACGGAATGCGTTTCCTGAAAGCCTGCCTGGATTCCCTGAGGGAGCAGACGTTGCAGGGATTTCCGATCATTCTGGTCGATAATGGCTCTGTGGACGGAAGCGCCGATTTTGTGGAGGAGCATTATCCGGAGGTGACCGTTCGCAGACTGGAGAAGAACCATGGCTTTTGCGCCGCGGTAAACGAAGGCATCCGGATGGTGCAGACGGCGTATGTGATTCTGCTGAACAATGACACGGTGTGCGAGCCCGGTTTTGTGGAGGCGCTCGTGCATGCGATACAGGAGAGGCCGCGGTGCTTTTCCTGCGCGTCAAAGATGGTGAAGATGAAGCATCCGGACCGGATCGACAACGCGGGAGATTACTACTGTGCGCTTGGCTGGGCGTTTGCGCGCGGGAAGGGAAAGCCGGCGGACAGATATCAGACAGGATGCAGGATCTTTTCAGCCTGCGCCGGAGCCGCGATCTACCGCAGGGAGGTTTTCGACGAGATCGGTCTGTTTGACGAGGCGCATTTCGCGTATCTGGAGGACGTCGACGTCGCGTACCGGGCGAGGATCGCCGGCTATTACAATTACTATACTCCGGAGGCGGTCGTGCGCCATGTGGGAAGCGCCACGAGCGGTCCCGGTTACAACGAGTTCAAGACACGCCATTCCTCGCGGAACAGTATTTATCTGGTATACAAAAATATGCCCTGGCCGCAGATCATACTGAACCTGCCGTTTCTGGCTGCAGGATTCGCGGCGAAGACGGTGTTTTTTGCCCGCAGGGGACTTCTGAGGGAATATGTCACAGGGCTGGGAAAAGGATTCCGCATGTGCAGCAGAGACAAAAAAGTACGGTTTCGGGGAAAAAATCTGCCGCATTATCTGAGAATACAGTGGGAGCTCTGGATCAACACATGTCGGAGACTGGCCGGTGTGTGAGTCGGATACGGATACGAAAGGAGCTCCGCGTCAGCAGACGCAAAAGACAGGCATTTGCTGCGCGGCGCACTTTTCAGAGGTGAAAAAATTTGATCAGGGATAATCAGAAATATTTTAGCCGGCTGCAAGTGGTTCTGGACGCGGGAGTGATCATTCTCTCCTACCTTGTGGCGTGGTATGTCATGATGGCGAACGTAGGAGGCCGGGAGATCGGCGTCCTGCCGCCGGAAGTATATATGATGGTACTTGTGATACTCGTACCATTTTTTTTGCTGCTGTACTATGCCTGCAATCTCTACACGCCGATGCGCATGCAGGGCAGGAGGCTGGAAGGCGGCAATATCCTGAAGGCAAATATCATCGGCGGCCTGTCCGCGATGGCGGTGCTCTACCTGATCCATCAGATGGACGCGTCGCGTATGCTGCTGATCGTGTTCCTGTTCCTGAACGTCACGCTGACGGTCGTGGAGCGGAACATCGTGCGCATGGTGATGATGAACGCCCGCAGGCTCGGTCTGAACCAGAAGCACATCATCCTTGTGGGTTACAGCCGCGCGGCGGAGGAATACATCGACCGGATCGTCCAGAATCCGCAGTGGGGTTACCGTGTGATGGGGATTCTCGACGACAACGTCGCGCCCGGCACGCTGTATCGCAATGTGGAGGTTCTTGGTTTTATTGAAAGCCTCAGCTTTATTCTGGAGGGGAACCGTCCGGACGAGATCGCGATCACGCTCGGTCTGGAGGAGTACGACAAGCTGGAGCGCATCGTAGCCATGTGTGAGAAATCGGGTGTGCACACGAAGTTTATTCCGGATTACGGAAACATCATCCCGACGAAGCCGTACACGGAGGATATCCTTGGCCTGCCGGTCATCAACATCCGTCATGTCCCATTGTCGAATACGTTTAATATGATGGTGAAGCGTGTGATGGACATTGTCGGCGCGTCCTGCGCGATCATTTTGTTTTCTCCGGTGATGCTGCTGGCGGCGATCCTGATCAAGCTGACCTCGAAGGGACCGCTGATCTTCCGGCAGGAGCGTGTGGGGCTGCACAACAAGCCGTTCCAGATGTATAAGTTCCGGTCGATGGAGGTGCAGACGAAGCGGAGAGAACGCAGCGGCTGGACCGTGAAGAACGATCCGAGAGTTACCCCAATCGGGAAGCTGATACGAAGGACCAGTGTCGACGAGCTGCCGCAGCTCTTCAATGTGCTCAAGGGCGATATGAGTCTGGTCGGGCCGCGCCCGGAGCGCCCGCAGTTTGTGGAGAAGTTTCGTGAGGAGATCCCGCGCTACATGGTCAAGCATCAGGTGCGTCCTGGTATGACTGGCTGGGCGCAGGTCAACGGTTATCGCGGAAATACATCGATCCGCAAAAGGATCGAGTATGATCTGTATTATATTGAGAACTGGACGGTTGGACTGGATATCAAGATTCTGGTTCTGACTTTGTTTAAAGGTTTTGTCAACAAGAACGCATACTAAAAGAGGGGTTTTATGAAGGGAAAGAAGAACAGCCGCGGGAAGGGGAGCGATCCGCGGAGATATTATGACGGACAGCAAGGTCAATACGGAAACCAGCAAGAGTATTATAACGGACAACAGGGTCAGTATGGGAACCAGCAAGGGTACTATAACGGACAACAAGATCAGTATGGGAACCGGCAAGGGTACTATAACGGACAGCAGGGCCAGTATGGGAACCAGCAAGGGTATTACAACGGCCCGCAGGGTCAGTACAGGGATCCGCAGGGATATTACAGTGGACAGCAGGGATATTATAACGATCCGCGGAGTCAGTATGGCGGTCCGCAGGACAGGCGCCCGAAAAGGAAAAAGAAACACAGAAAACTGAAATTTATTCTGGAGATAATACTTTTACTCATACTGGGGGCCGGATTATTTGTGTTTGCGCAGCTGGGAAGGATCGACCGGGTTAAGCTGAAGGATATCCTTGTGAATACGGGGATTGGCAAATCCGGATACCGTAACATTGCGCTCTTCGGGGTCGATTCACGCGAAGGTGAGCTGGAGAGCGGCACGAACAGCGATACGATCATGATCGCGAGTATCAACAAGTGGAGCGGGGACGTGAAGCTGGTGTCCGTGTACCGCGACACATATCTGGACAACACGAACGGCGAGTACCGCAAGGCCACGGAGTGTTTCGCGGGCGGCGGAGCCGAGCGCGCGGTCAACATGCTGAACAAGAACCTTGATTTGGATATCAAAGATTTCATGACCGTCGATTTCAACGGGATCATCGAGGCGGTGGATCTGCTCGGAGGGATCGAGCTCGACATTACGGAGGAGGAGCGCCAGTGGCTCAACGGCTACCTGGTTGAGACGTCGCAGGTGACGGGAGTTCCGTACACGGAGATCGAGTATGCCGGGACGCAGCAGGTGACCGGTATTCAGGCGATGGCCTACTGCCGCATCCGCTACACAGAAGGCTGGGATTTCAAGCGGACGGAGCGCCAGCGGATCGTGCTGGAGAAGCTTTTTGAGAAGGCAAAGGCAAAGGGCGTCACCGGGCTGCTTCCTCTGGTCAGTACGATGATGGACTACGTTTCGACGAGCATGAGTAACACGGAGCTGCTCTCTCTCGCGGCGCAGATCGGCAGATATAATATTCAGGAAACGACAGGTTTTCCGTTCAATCAGATGGCCGCGAACATCGCGGCGGGGGACTGCGTCGTCCCGGTGAATCTGGCGGCGAACGTCTCGCAGCTGCACGCTTATCTGTTCGGGGACGAGGGATACACGCCGTCGCAGACCGTGCAGGGGATCAGTGATAAGATTATCTCGGATACGGGGATACAGTAGGGCGTTCTTTTCGTGTTTAGTGCACTAAAGTTTTTCATAGTGGATACCCGGACGCCCTGCAAGGGCTTGCAATGTCAGGTCAGACCCGCTCGCGCTTAATCGGGCACGCAGCGGTGCATAAGCTCGCTTGCGCTCACCAAGCACCGGCGGCCCTCAA
>CANQVT010000042.1 GCA_947627365.1 uncultured Lachnospiraceae bacterium
GTTTTGCGAAAATGGTATGAAAATCAGGGCTTTCTTCATATTGGCACGAAGAAGTTTGATTTTTTTCCTTTCACCTGTGGGTATATGGAAAAGGGCTTGTACAAGTTATTATATGGCGCCGTCGCCAGAGGTTGAAATGTGCCTCCATGCTGGCAGCCGCAAGATACAGACATATTCCTTTTATCCAGTTTTTGTATGGGGCAGATAATCTCAGCTCTGATACATGGGGGATCCAGGAACTGGGCCTGTATGGTCTGACCAATGCAGAAAAATATATGGTGCTTGCTTTTGGATGTGGACTTGCTATGTGAATCATTCTCAATAATAACCATTGACAAACATTAAATATTTGGTAGAATACTATCAAAGGAGAGTCCTGCCAATAAGTGGACGTTCAAAAAGCGTTAGTATCGCTGCGGTGATGCTACATTCAAGGACTATGCTGACGTAGTCCTTGAAATATTTTATGGGAGATTCTTATGACGCAATCACCTTTATATGTCTACCGAATAGACATGAAGTACATCAGAAACCTGCATAATAATGACGACCGAATTTTTTCTGTATCACCACAGATGTTAAGGCCAAAGAAAAAACATGAAAAGATGCGTGATAAAATAGATTTTAAGAAGATTATACATAATGGAGTTTTGATAGGGGTTCTAAATTTTAATCTTATGATACCTGTTGAAGCAGCTCAGATTCAACGTATTGATACCAAAATCCGCAAGCTCGATAATATGGACACAAGAAAGAAAAAGGAACTTCTGAATAAAGAATTAGAATGGTGCAATCAACACATCAGTGATTTGACAAATACCGCAAATATTCTTTACCCAAAATACAATTCTGATGAAAACTTTACAGCCAGAAAACAATGTCTGAATTTTAAGAGAATGGAACAAGAATGTGAAAAATACAATTCCAGAATTAAGAAAGATCAACAGGCTCATTGAGAAAAACAAATATTTTCTAACACAACAAGAGATATGCCGCCGATAAAAGCAGTATATCTCTTGTTTATTTCCAAAATCACTTCACAGACCGTAATCTGTGAGAAAGTCCGATTCTACTTCGCGTTCGTCGGGCAGGTCACCGGAGCGTCGAAGCCAGGACTGAACGCGTAGAAATTCTTCGCGTCAAGGCCTTCCTGGACATTGCGCAGGGCCTCTCCGAATCTCTGGAAATGCACGACCTCACGGGCGCGCAGGAAACGGATCGGGTCGGCGACCTCCGGCGTGTTGCTCACGACGCGGAGGATGTTGTCATAAGTCGAGCGGGCCTTCTGCTCCGCGGCCAGATCCTCGTGCAGATCGGTGATCGGATCGCCTTTTACCTGGAACTCACAGGCGTTGAACGGGATGCCGCCCGCGGCCTGCGGCCATACGCCGACCGTGTGGTCGATGTAATACGGGCCGAGACCGGACTTCTCGATCTCCTCCATCGACAGACCCTTGGTGAGCTGATGGATGATCGTACTGACCATCTCCAGATGTGCGAGTTCCTCGGTGCCGATGTCCGTAAGCAGGCCGGCCACGCGGCGGTCCTTCATTGAGAAGCGCTGGGACAGATAACGCAAGGAAGCGGAGATTTCCCCGTCCGGGCCGCCGTACTGACTGGCGATGAACTGCGCTAGCTTCGCGCTTGGCGTTGTAATATTGATCGGATATTCAAGCCTTTTCTCATAATACCACATAGCTTAGCAATTCCCTCCTTCCCACGGCCACGGCTGGTTTATCCATTGCCAGCACGTTTCGCAGCTCTCGCCGGCGTGCATTAGCGTCAGCGGCCCGTAGAGCTTCGCGTATTCTTTCAGCGCCAGATTCCGCCTTTCATTTAGTTCGCGGAAATACTGCATCCCGTTTTGGCAGTCAGGATGTGTGTCAAGATAGAGCGTGGCTTCGTATGCGCCGAAGCTTACCTCATCAATATACTTGAGCAGACTGAGACGATCGCCGGTTGGCATTTCCGAGATACGTGCATACGCGGCAGTAGCGGCGCAGCCGCAGTCGTTCTGCACAGGGCGCTGCGTGTAGTTCGCCGCGGTCGAAGCCGCGTTTCCGTTGCAGCCGCAATCGTTCTGTGCGGGACGTTGCGTGTAGTTCGCCGCGGTCGAAGCGGCGTTTCCGTTGCAGCCGCAATCATTTTGTGCGGGGCGCAGTACCTGCCCGGGATTCTGACAGCCATAATTGCCGCGCATGTTCACACTGCGTGTGTTTGCGGACATGTTCTGGCTCATATACGGATTTCGATTGTTGCTCATCTGCAGCAGCCTCCTTTCCCGCAGAACGGTTTGTGCAGGCAGGGGAAGACTGTGCCCACCTGAAGACCTGTGCACAGGTCGTAGGTCGCCTCCCATTGCTGGTACGGGACGTATGCCATCGCGAGCGGAGCCTGTGACTCCGTCAAATGATAATAGATCTCATTGACGCAGCTGTTTTCCATGGCATCGCAGCCGCAGTCAAGACTTTGTACCTCTGACATAAGAACTCCTTTCCTGTGAAATGATTGTTCAATACCAGAATATGTCGGATGATCTCAAATGATAGTTGTACCAATTCGGTTTGCTGCGGAGCATACCGGGTTATATAGCAAATTCGAAGCAAAAGGTTTTGGAAAAAGGAATTAAAAAAGATGAGAAAAAATGTCAAAGAGAAAATTAGCGAGGAAAATTTCGGTTTTGCTGGAAAAAGAGGAGCAGATATGTTATACTCTAATGTCAATGAAGCAAATGGGGGATGCAGGGGTTACAGTAAGATAACGGAAGGGGTATTATGGCATCGAGAGCAGGTAATCAGGCAAATAGCCGGGGAAACGGACGGACAGCGCGCCAGATGAGCACTCAGGCGGACAGATCGACGGGAAATCTGCGTGCGATCCAAAGCGGCGCGTCAGGGAAGACAAAGGGCGGAAACAGAAAGCTTGTGCATAGAACTGTGGGAGCGGAGCGGGATTATTTTGATTACAATCTGTTGGCGATTGTGATTCTGCTGACCTGCTTCGGCCTTGTTATGCTGTACAGTACGAGCGCCTACGAGGCGATGGTGGAGACGGGCGGGGACGACATGTCCTACTTCCGAAAGCAGGCGTTCATCAGCGCCGGCGCGCTTGTCCTTGCGCTGATCGGCTCACAGATCGATTATCATACGCTTGCGAACTGGTCGAAGCTGATTTATGCGGGTTCGATCGCTCTGTTGGTTATCACCCGGTTCGCGGGGCGTGAGTCTCACGGCGCGACGCGCTGGCTTTATCTGGGACCGGTTTCCTTCCAGACGGCGGAGCTTGCCAAGCTGGCCATCATCCTGTTTCTGCCCGCGATGATCGTGAAGTACGGACAGGAGATAAAGAGCTGGAAGGCGACCAGAAATTTGCTTCTCTATGGTTTTGTCGCCGCCTTCTGTACGTATTACTTTACGGACAACCTGAGCACGGCGATCATTATCCTCGGCATCACGGTGATCCTGATCTTCATCACGCACCCGAAGACAGTTCCATTTGTTATCGGAGGGGCGGTGGCAGCCGTTCTGGTGGGGATCCTGGTGTTTGTGCTGGTCAACAGCGCGAGTTCTGGAAGCTTCCGTATCCGTCGTATTCAGGTGTGGCTGGATCCGGAATCGAACGCGAGCTCGGGCGGTTATCAGGTGATGCAGGCGCTCTACGCGATCGGATCCGGAGGCTTCTTCGGCAAGGGACTCGGGAACAGCGCGCAGAAGCTGGGGGCGCTGCCGGAGGCGCAGAACGACATGATCTTCTCAATCATCTGCGAGGAGCTCGGTGTGTTCGGCGCGGTGCTCGTGATCCTGATGTTTGTATTTATGCTGTACCGGCTATTCTTTATCGCGCAGAACGCTCCGGATCTGCTTGGGTCCCTGATCGCGTCCGGCATTTTCGTGCACATTGCCTTGCAGGTTGTACTGAACATCGCGGTTGTGACGAACCTGATCCCGACGACGGGAATCACACTTCCGTTTGTCAGCTATGGAGGTACTTCAATTCTGTTTCTGATGGCGGAGATGGCGCTCGCGCTGTCCGTTTCGAGCAGGATACGTTTTAAATCATAAATATACAACAGGAGTGACAGTTATTATGGCAAAAGTAAAGACGAGATTCGCGCCGAGCCCGACGGGAAAAATGCATGTGGGAAATCTGCGCACTGCGCTGTACGCGTACCTGATCGCGAAGCATGAGGGCGGCACATTTATGCTGCGCATTGAGGACACGGATCAGGAGCGCTATGTGGAGGGAGCGGTAGACATCATCAACCGCACGCTGGAGAAGACCGGGCTCATTCACGACGAGGGTCCGGACAAGGACGGCGGCTGTGGGCCGTATGTGCAGAGCGAGCGGCAGAAGGCCGGCATATATATGGAGTACGCGAAGCAGTTGATCGAGAAGGGCGAGGCGTATTACTGTTTCTGCGACAAGGAGCGTCTGGATTCTCTGAAGCAGAATGTGGCGGGCAAGGAGATTGCCGTCTACGACAAGCATTGTCTGTATCTGCCGAAGGAGGAGGTTGAGGCGAAGCTGGCCTCGGGCGTACCGTATGTGATCCGGCAGAACGTTCCGCGCGAGGGCACGACAAAATTTGTCGACGAGATTTACGGCGAGATCGAGGTACCGAACGCAGAGCTCGACGATATGATTCTGATCAAATCGGACGGCTTTCCGACCTACAATTTTGCGAACGTCGTGGACGACCATCTCATGGGGATTACCCATGTGGTGCGTGGCAATGAATATCTTTCCTCCGCGCCGAAATACAACCGTCTCTACGAGGCGTTCGGCTGGGAGGTGCCGGTCTATGTGCACTGTCCGCTGATCACCGACGAGGAGCACAGGAAGCTTGCCAAGCGCTCCGGGCATGCCTCCTACGAGGATCTGCTCGACCAGGGTTTTGTCTCTGAGGCGATCGTGAATTATGTGGCGCTGCTGGGCTGGTGCCCGCAGGATAATCGCGAGCTCTTTTCGCTGGAGGAGCTGGTGGAGGCGTTTGACTATCACAACATGAGCAAATCTCCGGCGGTTTTTGATATTCAGAAGCTGCGCTGGATGAACGGGGAATACCTGAAGGCAATGGACGATGAGACCTTCTACGAGGCGGCGCTCCCGTACCTGAAGCAGGCGATCACACACGAGTTAGATTTCAGGAGGATCGCGCAGATGGTGAAGACCCGTATTGAGGTCTATCCGGATATCCCGGAGATGGTTGATTTCTTCGAGAAGGTGCCGGAGTACGACGTCTCCATGTATACAAACAAGAAGTCAAAGACGAACGAGCAGAGCTGTTACGAGACGCTTGTCGAGCTGCTTCCAAAGCTGGAGGCGCAGGAGGATTTCAGCAACGACGCGCTGTTTGAGATGCTCAAGGCATATGTCGACGAGAAGGGCTGCAAGGTCAATTTCGTGATGTGGCCGCTGCGCGTCGCCGTGTCCGGCAAGATGATGACGCCGGCTGGCGCGACGGAGATCATGTCCGTGCTCGGTAAGGAGGAGTCGCTCGCGCGGATCCGCGCGGCGATTGGGAAACTTCGTGTTCAGTTCACTTAAAGTGTAAGCCGGACGCGTGCTCTGCCTGCGGATGTTCCGCCGCAAACACGTTGTTCTCCTTGATTCGGCTCCGACGCGAAGCTAGTCCTTTAGGGCGCCGCCTATGGACAGCTGTCTTTGCAAACTCGCTACGCTCAGACATGCTCCGACAGCTGTCGCTATGCTCGCGAATCCTGCGTCGAACTGCCTATCGTTTGCGCACGGAACACCGACAGCACATCGCACGCTGTTCTATCGCATACCAGTGTACAGCCCGGCAAAAGGGACTTGCTGTGTCAGGCAGATCATTGAGGGCCGCCGGTGCTTGGTGAGCGCAAGCGAGCTTATGCACCGCTGCGTGCCCGATTAAGCGCGAGCGGGTCTGCCCTGACATTGCAAGCCCGTGCAGGGCGTTCGGGTAGCCAATATGTGAACTATACAAGAAAATAGGAGCAGTATGCAGATAAGCAACGCACAGTCAAGGGCGATCGCCCACGGAGCGGGTCCCGCCATGGTTCTGGCGGGACCGGGCTCCGGCAAGACCCTCGTTATCACACAGAGAACCAGATACCTGATCGAAGAGCTCCATGTGAAGCCACAGGAGATTCTTGTGATTACCTTTACCAAAGCTGCGGCGCAGGAGATGCGGCAGCGTTTTTGTGCTGTCTGCAGTTCGCACGGGGTTACATTCGGAACCTTCCACGCGGTCTTTTTCGGCATTTTGAAGCATGCGTACCGCTTCACTTCCGCCAATATCCTGCCGGAAGAGAGAAAATTCGGGATTCTGCGCCAGCTGCTGCAACGACAGCCTCAGGAGACACTGGCGGAGACGCAGGATGAGAAGGAGCTGCTCTCGGAGCTGGCAGCCGAGATCAGTCTCGTGAAGAATGAACAGATCAGTCTGGCGAATTATTATTCGCGCTCCTGTCCAGAGGACGTCTTTCGCTGGGTCTACCGTCAGTATGAGGAGAGTTGCCGGGCGCAGGGAATGCTGGATTTCGACGATATGCTTGTCTACACTTATGAACTGCTGAAGACAAGAGGGGATATTCTCGAGGCGTGGCAGAAGCGTTTCCGTTACATTCTGGTCGATGAGTTTCAGGACATCAATCTGCTGCAATACAGGATTCTGCGTATGCTTGCCGCGCCGGAGAACAATCTGTTTATCGTGGGGGATGACGACCAGTCTATTTACCGCTTCCGTGGCGCAAAGCCGGAGATCATGCTGAACTTCACAAAGGATTATCCGGACGCGAAGACTATCCTGCTTGATCAGAACTACCGCTCCGTGGCGCCGGTGATCCGCGGCGCATTGAAGGTGATCGGAGAGAATGAGCGGCGCTACGCTAAGCAGATCCGGGACGTCAGGGGAGAAGGGCAGAAGATTGATATTCAGGAGCTGGACAGCCGGGAGCATGAGAGCCTTTATCTGGTCAAATGCATCCAGAAGAGTCTGGAGCAGGGGATTCCGTATTCCGGGATCGCCGTGCTGTTTCGCACGAATCAGGGAGCCGGGCCGTTCGCAGAGCGCCTGATGGAGTTCAACCTTCCGTTTGAGATGCGCGACGCGCTGCCGAACATCTACGATCACTGGATCGCGCAGGACATTTTCGCCTATCTGCATCTGGCGCATGTGGGGCTGGACCGCACGGAGTTCCTGCAGGTGATGAACCGCCCAAAGCGCTACATCGGCAGGGACAGCATCGACGCAAAGACCGTGTCGTTTGAGGCGCTGCGGACTTATTATGAGGACCGGGAGTGGATGCTGGACCGGATTGACCGTATGGAGAGTGACCTGAAGCTGCTTGCGCGGATGACGCCATATGCGGCGATCAATTACATACGCCGCGGGATCGGATATGAAGATTACCTGGCGGAATATGCGAAGACCCGGCGCATGAAGCAGGAGGAGCTCATCGACATTCTCGACGAGATTCAGCAGGGCGCGAAGCCGTACAGAAGCTATGAGGAATGGCTCAAGCATATAGAAGATTACAGAGCGAAGCTGGAGGAAAAGCGCTCCGTGCAGAAAACGCAGGAAAACGCCATCACGCTCGCGACGCTGCACGGCTCTAAGGGTCTGGAATTTCAGGAGGTGTTCCTGGTTGACATAAATGAAGGGGTCATCCCGCACCGAAGAGCGGTGCAGGAGGCAGACCTGGAGGAAGAACGGCGGCTGCTCTATGTGGGAATGACAAGGGCAAAGGACAGGCTCCACATCTTCTATACCAGACAGAGGTACGGAAAAGCTGCGGAGCCTTCGAGATTTCTGGATGTTCTGTTGTAAAAGTCTTTTTGAATTACCCGGCGAAAGGGCGATTGACGCTTCCGCGCGACAGCGCGTGTAAACACCTTCCCTAGTCGGGAAGACCAGCCGTTTCGTCCGCCTCGTCCTCTGCCTCGACAAGCTCATCGTACTCCATGGAGTCGAGCCACTCGTCAAAGCCGTCGGACGCGGCCTCGTATTCGTCGTCGTCCTCGATATTCTCCAGAACCGGCGTGCCGTTTTCGTTTTTGAAGCGATAGATGAATACCTCGCCGTCGTTGTTCTCGCCGTTCTCGTCCAGCGGGAGAAGCGCAATGTATTCGTTGCCTGCGGCCGGGTAGGTCGTGAGGATCGCGCACTCGATCGTCTCGTCGTTGTCAAGGGTAAGTGTGATCGTGGCGTTGCCGTCCGAACAGTCTTCGCCGCAGCTTGCGCAGTTGCCGCTGCATGTCTCAAAATCGCTCATAGAAATTCCTTTCTTTTTGATGAGATTTCCCGCCCGTCAGCTTCGGAAACCGCCCTGAGCGCTTCGACCGGGATAAATTCGTTTGTCTTGTGCTTGTCCGACATGGACACCCTTACTTTATCAGAAACGCTGTAAAATGGCAATACCCGCAAAGAAATATTGCAAAAAACAAATATTTATGTGGGAAAAGAAGAAAAAAGATGATATACTTATTTTGTATAACATTTTTTGGCAGTATTCTCCTGCATGCGGACAGATAGAAGGGCCCGCGGGAGATTATGACGCGGCAGATAAGGATAAGAGAAAGAGGATCGAACGATGAAACTGATATCATGGAATGTGAACGGCCTGCGGGCGTGTGTGCAAAAGGGATTTCTGGATTTCTTCCGGGAGATCGACGCGGATATCTTTTGCGTACAGGAGAGCAAGCTCCAGGAGGGACAGATCGAGCTCAATCTGGACGGATATCATCAGTACTGGAATTACGCGGAGAAAAAGGGTTATTCGGGCACTGCTGTTTTTGCGAAAAAGGAGCCGCTTTCCGTAGCGTACGGGATCGGCGTCGAGGAGCACGACCATGAGGGGCGTGTGATTACTCTTGAGTACGCGGATTTCTATATGGTGACAGTCTACACGCCGAACTCCCAGGACGGTCTGGCCAGACTGGATTACCGGATGCGCTGGGAGGATGCTTTTCTGGCGTATCTCAAGAAGCTTGAGGAGAAGAAGCCGGTGATCTTTTGCGGCGACCTGAATGTGGCGCACGAGGAGATCGACCTGAAGAATCCGAAGACGAACCATAATAACGCAGGATTTACCGACGAGGAACGCGGGAAGTTTACACAGCTGGTGGAGAACGGATTTATTGACACGTACCGTTTCTTTTATCCGGATACGGCCGGAGTCTACAGCTGGTGGTCCTACCGCATGAAGGCCCGTGAGAGGAATGCAGGGTGGCGTATTGATTATTTCGTCGTGTCGCAGTCGCTGAAGGAGCGATTGCAGGACGCGAAGATCCACACGGAGGTCATGGGCTCCGACCACTGCCCGGTGGAGCTGATCGTCGAACTGTAACGTGATTTGAAACAGGTTTCACTTGTATGGTTAACAAGCCGTGCCTTCAAAAGGCTATCTTATTTGCACGGCTCATTGCTGAACGCGCATGTCAACACAGCGGAAAGATGAGGACCGGATGATGAGTGATAGTGAATTCAGAGTAATTGCGGACAGTAACAACATACCAGGTGTGAGTATCGAGAAGGACGGCGTGCATTTCGGATGTTACGCGGCGGGAAAGGAACCGCCGACGCTGATTCTCTATAGAAAAGGGACAGAAGAGATTGCCGCGAGGCTGCCGTTCCCGAAAAGTGATGCGGCAGGCGGGCTGTACACGATGAAGGTGCGGCTACAGCCGGCGGATTATGAATATAATTTTGAAGACGGGGGCGAGATCTGTACGGATCCGTGGGCGAGGCTTGTCGTCGGGCGTGAGGAGTTCGGACGCAGGCCGGAGGATTCGCCGCACAATATGCGTGGGGCATTTCCGGCGGGGACGTACGACTGGGGCGGAGACAGACTGCCGCAGCTTCCCTATGATGAGACAATCATGTACCATCTGCACGTGCGCGGTTTTACGAAGCAAAAGAATTCCGGAACCCGGAAAAAGGGCACGTTTGCAGGACTTCGGGATAAGATCCCGTACTTGAAGCAGCTTGGCGTCAATCAGGTCCGTCTGATGCCGGTCTACGAGTTTGCCGAGATGGTTCCGAGGTTTCCGAAGGAGAAGCATGCGGGGGCCGCATCCGGCAGGATCGATTCCGGGAACGCCTCCGGGCCGGGTCTGCAGGCCGACCAAAAGAGCGAGATAAGGATTGACCCCGGGGTGGATCCGCAGTCTGCCTCGGCCAGCATGACAAAGAATGCCGCCGTCGCGGGATCAGGCACACAGGTAGCGGAGGCGATGAAGTCGCTGGAGCAGTACCGCATGAATTACTGGGGCTACGGCGAGGACGCGTTTTATTTCGCGCCGAAGGCCGCTTACGCCGCGACAAAGTCTCCGGACGTGGAGTTCAAGGATATGGTAAAGGCTTTCCATGAGGAAGGCATGGAGGTGATCCTGGAATTTTCATTCCCGGATGAGATTGATTTTTCCCGGATCGCGCAGTGTCTGTCCTACTGGGCGACGGAGTATCATGTGGATGGCTTCGCCGTGATGACGAGGGATTCCGCGGTTGCAGAGCTTGCCAGGCTGCCGCTGTTTCGGAGCAGGAAGCTGATCTGTACTTGGTATCCGGACGAGCTCAAGCGGAATAAGGGCAGACTTCTGGCCGAGGCGAATGACAGCTTCATGAACGACTGCCGCAGAGTGCTGAAGGGGGATGAACAGTTCCTTCGCGCGTTCAGCTATCAGCTGCGCTGCAATCCGGTCGGCTGCGGACGCGTTAATTATATCACGAATCATGACGGGTTTACGCTGATGGATCTCGTGTCCTACGACCGCAAGTACAACATGGACAACGGCGAGTACAACCGCGACGGCTCGGACTTCAACTACAGCTGGAACTGCGGCGAGGAAGGGCCTTCCCGCAAGAGAGAAATCCGCGCGCTCCGCATGCGCCAGAGGAAGAACGCGTTTGCGATGCTGTTGTTTTCGCAGGGGACGCCGATGCTGCTGGCGGGAGATGAGTTTGGCAATTCGCAGAACGGCAACAACAATCCATATTGTCACGACAACGAGCTGAGCTGGACGGACTGGAGCGCGGCCAGGAGCAATAAGGAGCTAAGCGATTTTGTACAGAAAGCGATCGCCTATCGCAAGGCACATAAGGCGCTCCACCAGGAGAATGAGCTGCAGTGTATGGATTATCGTTCGCTCGGATACCCTGATCTCTCTTTTCATGGGGAGCGCGCCTGGTATGGGGATTTCGAGCAGATGGGGCGAGGGCTTGGTTGCCTGTACTGCGGGGAGTACGCGGGGGAAGATGACTTCCTATACATTGCGTATAATTTCAACTGGATCGCACAGGAGTTTGCTTTGCCGATCCTTCCGAAGGGTATGAGCTGGCGTGTGGCGATGAATACGTCGCAAAAGGACAGCTTTATCCCGGCAGAGGAGCAGGAAGCCCTGGAGGACACGAAAGCGTTTCAGGTGCCGGCGCGCACGGTTATGGTGCTCGAGGGCAGGAAATGACAGAGGGTTTCTCTAACAGGCCGGACCCTGCTGACGAGGCTGCGGACGCAGGAAAAGGCGGAGAAGTCTGGGAAAGTTGAAAAAACGAGGAAGGAACGCGAAATAAAAAGACAGGAAATGAAGGGAAAGATATGAACGTAAATGGAAATGCATCAAAAAAACTGCCGCCGATAACTTGGGATAAGGTTCGCGGGCACTTGCGCACGATCACGGAGCACAAGCTGCTCGTGATGGAGCACTGCTTCCGCATCGGGCTTTACCGGCAGGGGCTGATGCATGATCTGTCCAAATACATGCCGTCCGAGCTCCTTATGGGCTTCCGGTATTACGACGACGGCAAGAGCAGTCCGAACAATGGCGAGCGAAAGCTTAAAGGATACTCCGACGCATGGATGCACCACAAGGGGCGCAACCGTCATCATTTCGAATATTGGACGGACTATACGCTCAACACCGCCGACCGGAAGCATCCGCTCAAGCCGGTGCAGATGCCTCGGAAATATGTGGCGGAGATGCTGATGGACCGGATCTGCGCATCGAAGAACTACAATAAAGATTCCTACACGCAGCACGATCCGCTCAGATATTTCGAGAAGGGCAGGAGTCACATTCTGTTGCACCCGCAGACACATAAAGAACTGCACGGCATGCTGCGGATCCTCGACCAGAGAGGCGAGAAGGAACTGGTCCGATTCGTGAAGGAATACTATCTGAAAGGATATCCGATTTAATAATCCTTATGTCGGATAGATCAGACGATCAGCCCCAATGTCAGTGAGCACCTCGCGCAGATAGCGGTCGGCGAGCCAGTTCGCCATCGGGAGATTCATGTCGAGATAGTTGCCGCAGTCCTTTGCGCAGGCGCCTGGCACTTCACCCCGAAAATCGCGGATAAAGGTAAACATCTCCACCATGAGAGGGACGATATCCTTTGATTCATAGTCGCCTGCGAGCAGGAGGTAGAAGCCGGTACGGCAGCCCATCGGGCCGAAATAGACGGTTTTGTCCGCGTACTGAGGATGGTTGCGCAGGAACGTCGCCCCGAGATGCTCGATCGTGTGCACCTCTGCGGTGTTCATGACCGGCTCGCTGTTTGGCTTTGTCATGCGAATGTCAAAGGTGGTGACGGTTTCCGCGCCGACGTGGTCTTTCCGTGAGACATAGAGTCCCGGAAGGAGTTTTATGTGGTCGATGGTGAAGCTTGCGATTTTTTCCATGATTGATCGAATCCTTTCCTGATAATATGCTCCAATTGATATTGCGACGAAAGCTGTCGCGGGCGCGTCTGTTCAAATGGGAGTAGACCGCTTTGCGGCAGTTTGTCTGTCAGATTAATGGTATTTTAACAGATAGGACAGATTTGCACAACCTTGACTTTGCTATAGGGAAATGATAAAATTGCGTTAATGTTTTTACTGGGAGGGACGATTATGATCGACAACAAAAAGGTATTGTTCAGTGGGATGCAGGCGACAGGTTCGCTTACTTTGGGAAATTATCTCGGCGCCCTGAAGAATTGGGTGAAGCTGAGTGATGAATATGAGTGCTTTTATTCGGTGGTTGACATGCATTCGATCACGGTGCGGCAGGATCCGGCGACGCTGCGGAAGCGTGCGCGGGCGCTTTTGACGCTCTACATCGCAGCCGGACTCGATCCGGAGAAAAACTGCCTGTACTATCAGTCGCATGTCTCCGCGCACGCGGAGCTCGCGTGGATTTTGGACTGCTTTACCTACATGGGCGAGCTGAATCGCATGACGCAGTTCAAGGACAAGGCGGCAAAGCATGCGGACAACATCAACGCCGGACTGTACACCTACCCGGTGCTCATGGCGGCGGACATCCTGCTGTACCAGGCGGACGTTGTGCCGGTCGGGATCGATCAGATGCAGCACCTGGAGCTGACGCGCGACGTCGCGCAGCGCTTTAACGCGATCTACGGCGACGTGTTCACAATCCCCGAGGCCTACATCGGCAAGGCCGGGGCGAAGATCATGAGCCTGCAGGATCCGACAAAGAAGATGAGCAAGTCGGACGAAAACCCGAACGCCAGCATTTACCTCATGGATGATCCGGATACGATCCGCAGGAAGTGTAAGCGTGCTGTGACAGATTCGGTCGGAGAGATTCGCTACTGCGAGGAGCAGCCGGGCCTGCGCAACCTGATCGACATCTACTGCGCGTGCCTGAACAAGACGCCGGACGAGGTTGTGAAGGAGTTCGCGGGCAGTGGCTATGGTCAGTTCAAGGAGGCGGTCGGCGAGGCGGTCGTCTCAGTGCTTGAGCCGCTTCAGAAGCGCGTCGCGGAGCTTGAGCAGGACAAGGCCTACATCGATAGTGCGATCAAGAACAACGCCGAAAAGGCAAGCTACTATGCCCAGAAGACGCTGCGCAAGGTGCAGAAGAAGGTCGGTTTCCCGGAGAAGGTTCGGTGAGGAATTTGGAAGGATTGGGACAAGAAGCAGTTTTTGGTGATTGACTAAGAATGTTGACTGAGCCGAGAAAAGGATTTATAATAGCCATACAGACAAATACAAAATCACTGCGAAACAAATGCAAGGAGAAGTGATATGGCGGAACAAGTATTGATTCAGTTCAGGGCGGATAAAAAATTGAAACAGGAAGTGACAGAGATATATGAGAAGCTTGGAATGGATTTGCCAACGGCGTTCCGTATGTTTATGAACAGAAGCAAAATGGTGAGGGGTCTTCCTTTTGAGGCAACACTACCGCAAAACACAATAACGGGAGAGGAAGCGAAAAACGCTTTCCATGAATTGCGAAGACAGGCAGCAGACATTCCGGAAATGTCGCTTGACGAGATCAATGCGGAAATTCAGGCGGTAAGAGCAGAAAGAAAAAGGTAGTTCTTCATGAAATATTATGCAGTAATTGATACAAATGTATTGCTATCGGCGCTTCTTTCTAAAAAGGCAGATGCGGCTACTGTCCAGGTATTAGATGCTGTTTTTGACAAAAAGATCATACCGCTGTATCATCAGGATATTCTAAATGAATATGAGGATGTGTTTTACAGAGAAAAATTTCATTTGAAAAAAGAGACAGTTCAGATTGTGTTGGATGCAGTCAGGCAGTTTGGAATAGAGGTGTCTCCTCAATCGACAGGAACGGCTATGATAGACATGGATGATCTTATTTTCTATGAGGTAGTCATGGAAAAAAGAGATGATGGTGCCTATTTAGTGACTGGAAACCAAAAACATTATCCATCACGGGACTTTATTATTACACCTGCGGAGATGGTAAAAATTATGAACAGTACACGTCGGATGGAGAAAGTTGATTTTTCTGCGATCACCGCATGTGGAGAGAGTGCTGCGATACCTGTGATAAAATGAAGGCAGGCGAGTGCCTGGGCTGCATACAGGCGGATGGCATTGTTCCGGAATGGGCAGATTCGGGGAGATGCAGGATTCATGCGTGCGTAAGGGAGCATGGAGCGAAGTTTTGTGGTCTGTGTGATGCGTTCCCATGTGACAGGATACCGGAGCTGATTTCATGGAATCCAAACATAATTGAGCATTTAACGAAGCTCAGGGATCAATATAACGAAATAAGTGAAAAGACTGATTTGAAAGAAATTTGATTTTTAAATGTAAAGTATGTCCTCTGCCGGGGGACATATTCTATTTTGTGGGAAGAATAGAGTGAAGAGAGAGGCAGACGACGCGCCGCATATCCTCCGGCATTTCGCAGGTGAAGGAGAGCGACTTGCCCGTGATCGGATGCGGGAACTCCAGCTTGTGCGAGTGCAGCGCCTGGCGGTGAATTAGCGGTACCGACTCACCGAATGGTAAATATGCCGCCTGCGCACTGTCTGTCTGCACGATATTTACCGGTATAGCGCAGTCTGCGTTCAGGCACCCTGTCTGTGAGATGGAAACCTGCGTGCGAGCAGGATTGTAGAGGAAATCCCCGATGAGCGGATGTCCGATATGGCTCATGTGCACGCGAATCTGGTGTGTGCGGCCCGTCTCAAGCGTGACGGCGGCAAGAGAGAGGTATCTGCTCTGTGAATCGGGAGGAGACTGGCAATCCCAGATCGACAGTCTGCGGAAATGCGTCACGGCGCGCTGTCCATGCTCATGATCCACGCAGCGCATCAGGACGGAACCGTCGAGGCGCGAGATCGGCGCGTCAATTGTGCCGGACTCCGGCAAAATTCCCTCGACGATGGCAAGATACTCCCGATGGATCTGCCGCTCGGCGGACATGCGGGAGAGAATCGCGCTGCTCAGATAATGTTTTGCGATGATAAGAAGCCCGCTGGTGTCGCGGTCGAGGCGGTTGATACAGCGATAGACGAAAGGAATCCCCTGCGAGATAAAATAATACATAACGCCGTTCGCAAGCGTGTTTTCATAATTGTTGATAGAGGGATGGATCGGCATGTCGCTCGGCTTGTTAATGACAAGCAAATCCTCATCCTCGTAGACGATGTCCAGCGGCATCTGTACAGGCACAAGATCAGCGGAGGACTGATCCTCGACGATTCGTATCGTCAGGACATCCCCCGCTTTTAATTTCTGATTCGTGTAGGCCCAGTCTCCGCCTAGCAAAATTCCGCGCTCTGTCTGCTTGAGCCGTGTCAGCACATGATGCGAGCATCCGCGTCCACGCAGGAACTGCTCGACGGTCATATCTTCATGAATCTGTCTGATATTCCAATTGATTATTCGTCTCATAGTTTCTCGAATGCTCGTCAAAGCCGTAGACAGGAACCGCAGGGATTTCCGGGACTTTTCCGGCACAAACCGAAGAAAGAAAACCTTTCGTTTTCCAATGTGTATCTACGGTTTTGCCGGGAAAGTTCCCAGGAAGGGTACCGTGCGGTTCCGTCCAGAGTCTGCTGAATACGCGATCAGCTCGACTTCACCTTGTTCCAGTAATCATTGTACATATTGTCGACCTCGTCCCCGAGATACTGGAAGGTCTCACAGCGCGCCATGTCCTCGGCGGGCGGGAACGCGATTGTGCTGTTCTTGATGTCCTCATCCTCAATCAGCTCGCGCGCCGCCATGTTCGGGGTGGAGTAGGTGATGTACTCGAAATTCTTCAGCGCGATCTCTGCCTCGCACATGTAATTAATGAACTTCTCGGCGTTTTCCTTGTTCTCGGCGTTTTTCGGGATGACCCAGCTGTCGATCCAGATGTTGGAACCCTCGTCCGGGATCACGTACTCGAGATTCTCGTTCTCGCGCTGCGTATAAATTGCCTCGCCGGAGTAGATGACGCCCAGAGCGGCCTCGTCGCCGATCATCTTGTCGCGCACCTCGTCGATCACATAGGCCTGAACGAGCGGCTTTTGCTCAATCAGAGTGTCGGCGGCCTCGGAGAGCTCATCCTCGCTGGTCGTGTTGAGCGAATAGCCGAGCCGCTTCAGGGCGACCGCGAACGCATCGCGCACGCTGTTCTGCATCAGGATATTGTCCGCGTACTTTTCATCCCAGAGGATATCCCAGCTCGTGACCGGCTCGTCGACCATCGTCTTGTTGTAGAGGATGCCGACCGTGCCCCAGCAATAGGGAACAGAGTACTTATTCTCCGGGTCGAAGCCTTTCGAGGCCTCGAGATATTCCTCGCCGATATTTTTCAGATTCGGAATGTTGTCAAAATTGATCTCCGCGAGCAAATCGTTCTCGATCATCCGCTGGATCATATAGTCGGACGGGCAGACGACGTCGTAGGACACGGCGCCGGTCTCAATCTTCGGGTACATGATTTCGTTCGTCTCGAATTCGTCGTACACGACCTCAATACCGGTCTCTTCCTCGAACATGTCGAGCACGTCCGGGTCGATATACTCGCCCCAGTTGTAGACCACGACCTTGCCCGCGTCGGCAGACTTGGAGTTCTCAGACTTCGAGCCACCGCAGCCGGTCAGAAGCGACGCCGAGAGCACCCCGGCAAGTACAAAGCAGATCATTCTTTTCATAACAAATTCCTCCTCATATAAAATTTATACGCGAACCTTTTGCTCCCGCGTCCGCGGCTTCCGGTTGACGATGAGCAGAAGCAGCAGCACCGTGACGAACATGAGCGTCGACAGCGCGTACATTTCCGGCTTGATGCCCTTGCGCACCTCAGTGTAGATCTTGGTCGACAGCGTGTCGAAGCCCGGCCCCTTCACAAAGTGCGTGATGATGAAATCATCGAGCGACATCGTGAACGCCAGCAGGAAGCCGGAAAGCACGCCGGGCATGATGTCCGGAAGAACCACTTTATAGAAGGCGTATATTGGGGACGCGCCGATGTCGAGCGCCGCCTCGTAGGTTGACATGTTGACCTGCTTGAGCTTCGGCATGACGCTCAAGGCCACGTAGGGCAGGTTGAACGTGATGTGCCCGATCAATATCGTCCAGAAGCCGAATGTGACTCCGCCTCCGACGAAAGAGAGCAGGTTGCCGACCGCGATGAAAAGCATCATCAGCGAGATGCCCGTGACGATCTCCGCGTTCAGCATCGGAATGTTCGCGATGTTGAACCAGAACATGCGCATCCCATTCTTCATGGAATTCAGGCCGATGCAGGCGATTGTGCCGATGACGGTCGCGATCAGGGCAGAGAGTACCGCGATCAGCAGGGTGTTGTAGAGCGCCTGCAGGATCTGCTCGTTCTGAAACAGGGCGGCGTACCATTTGAGCGAAAAGCCACCCCATTTCGCGCGCGTCCGAGAGGCGTTGAATGAGAGCACAATCAGCGTCAGGATTGGCGCGTACAACAGCACGAAAATGAAGAAGAGGTAAAACTTTTTGAGAAAATTCCGCATCAGAACGCGACCCCCTCTCCCTCTTTGTCATATTTATGCATGATCGCCATGCTGATCAGGATGAAGATCATCAGGACCAGTGACAGGCCGCTGCCGACGTTCCAATTGTTGCCCTGTTTGAACTTCTGCTCGATCACGTTGCCGATCAGCAGAATCTTCGCGCCGCCCAGGAGATCGCTGATGACGAAAGTCGTGAGCGACGGGACGAAGACCATCGTGATCCCGCTGATGACGCCCGGAAGGCTGAGCGGGAAGATGATGCGCCAGAAGGTGTAAAAACCGTTCGCCCCAAGGTCGCGCGCCGCGTTGACGACGTTTTTGTCGATCTTGATCAGGCTGTTGTAGATCGGCAGCAGCATGAACGGCAGGAAATTGTAGACCATGCCGAGGATGATCGCATAGGGCGTATTGATGATGGCAAGCTTCGGCAAATGCAAGGCTCCGAGCAGCATGTTGATAACGCCGCTTTTCTCAAGCAGCGTCTGCCACGCCAGCGTGCGGAGCAGGAAATTCATCCACATCGGAATAATAAAGATCATCACGATGAAGCCGTTGGCGTTGAAATTCATATTGCTTAAGATCATCGCCAGCGGGTAAGCCATCACGAGGCAGATCACGGTGCTAATGACGGAGAGCACGAGCGCGTAGACGAGCGCCTTGACGTTCTCCGGCGTCCCCATCTGCTTGATGTTGGACAGGGTAAACGCGCCGTCTGCCGTGGTCAATCCATAGTAGACGATGATGAAAAGCGGTATTACGATAAAGGCGACGCTCCAGACCAGGAAAGGTCCGGAGAGCAGCCATTTGGTCTTTCCCTTACTCATTGACTCCGACTGCCTCCTCGTCCTCAGATTCCGGTTTGTTCATGATCTGGATATCGAACGGATCCACATGGATGCCGACCGGGGTGCCCACCGGGAACATGTCGGTGCTGTGTACGAGCCACTCGAAGCCGTTCGCCTGTACCTCCATCTCGTAGTGGACGCCCTTGAAGATCAGGTGGGACACAACGCCCTGGATCGTGCCTTCCTCCGGCTTCAGCAGATCGATGTCCTCCGGGCGGATCACCACGTCCACCGGCGTGTTGCGCCCGAAGCCTTCGTCCACGCAAGGAAACTTTGCGCCAAGGATTTCGACGAGGCGATCCTCGATCATCGTGCCGGAGATGATGTTGCTGTCGCCGATAAAGTCCGCTACGAACGCGTTCTGCGGCTCGTTGTAGATGTCCTCCGGCGTGCCGATCTGCTGGATATAACCCTGGTTCATGACGACAATCGTGTCCGACATCGTCAGGGCCTCCTCCTGATCGTGGGTGACATAGATAAAGGTAATTCCGAGCTCGTTCTTGAGCCGGATCAGCTCATATTGCATGTCCTGGCGCAGCTTCAGGTCGAGCGCGCCTAAAGGCTCGTCGAGCAGGAGCACCTTCGGCTCGTTCACGATGGCCCGCGCGATCGCGATGCGCTGCTGCTGGCCGCCGCTTAGAGAATCCGGCATGCGGTTTTCGAAGCCATCGAGGTTCACCAGCTTCAGGGCGTATTTGATCTTATCGTTGATATAGTCTTTGGTTTTCTTCTTGATCTTCAGGCCAAACGCGATGTTCTCCGCGACCGTCATGTGCGTAAACAGCGCATATTTCTGGAACACCGTGTTGAGCTGGCGTTTGTTCGGCGGGAGATTGGTGATGTCCTCCCCGCTGAAAATGACCTTGCCCTTGTCTGGCGTCTCGAAGCCTCCCATGATGCGCAGCGTCGTCGTCTTGCCGCAGCCAGAGGGACCTAAGAGTGTCAGAAATTCATTTTCCCGTATATATAGATTCAGATCATCCAGCACGACCTCGCCGTCGAATGATTTTGTGATTCCAACCAGATCAATCAGTTTGCTGCTCATATGTATACCTCCACAAGGATGCTGCCATCAAAATGTTATACCATGTCCTTCGGACATGATACCTTCCGGGGGATGCGCACGTATACCATTCACTCAGAAATTCGGCGGCGTGCTGATCCAGATCAGCGTTGCGCCCGCTTTGCCGTTCGCAGAGATAAAGTGCTGTGTGCTCGGAGTAAAGTAGAATGCTTCCCCTTTTTTTGCCTTATAGGTACGATTGCCCAGATGGATACTGATGCTTCCGGAAAGCACATAGCCAAATTCCTCGCCCTCGTGTGGGTTATCCGGATATGTCGAGCCGTTTGGCTCAAGCGTCAGGCGGATCGGCTCCATGATGTTCTTCTGTGCGTTCGGAATAATCCATTCGATTTTATTTTTAAGCTCGGTGTCGATCTTTTCGAAATAATCCTGGTCGTGGAATACGATCTGTTCGTCCGCAGGAGCACTGAAAAACTCCTGCAGATCCGTGCCCAGACATTGCAGAATATCTACCAGCGTCGCGATCGAGGGAGATGTCAGATCGCGCTCCAGCTGGGAGATAAAACCTTTCGACAGTTCTGCGCGGTCTGCCAACTCCTCTTGGGTCAGGTTTTTGGCGATGCGGAGTTCTTTTATTTTCGAGCCAATTTTCATATGGTATCCTCCCGTGGGCTTTCAGGTAGTGTCAAATCCTACCTGTTTTTTTGTTCCAAAATCTAATAAAAACCTCGTTCTTAAGGGAAATCCGCAAAAAAATGAGCATTGACCTCCCTTTTCTGGTATAATGTCCTCGACCAAAATTCCATCAACCGAAAGGAGCCAATGCTCATGGACATTATACAATACTTACTCTTTCTAATTCAATACCTTTATCAGATGAACTGCTGGTTATTGAACTTCATCTGCAGATATATCCCCCTCAAGCAGTGGGCCTTTGACGATTCCCATTCCCCAAAGTACCAGAAACTCAGGATTGACAGGCTCCCCCTCGTGACCGATTTCCGCCAGGACTGGTCTTACAAAGAGCTCATCCCTTACTATGAAAAACGTTATGGTAAGAAAATACGCCCCATCAGCCGCCGCTCGGAATGTGATATCCCGGACGGCTGCTCCTGCCCACGCTGCGATGCCCCAAAGCCGTTCCTTTACAGGAACAACGGCTCCAAAGGCCAGCTCCTCTGCAAGGTCTGTGCCGCAAGGTTCTCCCCTGATCAAAGCCGCTTCTCCTCCGTGAAGCTGCGCTGTCCCCACTGCGGGAATACCCTTGTCCCTAAGAAAGACCGGAAACACTTTATCATCCATAAATGCGTGAACCCCAGATGTCCTTACTATCTCCACAACCTGAACAAGGTGGATACGGATGATCTCCAAGAGGACTATGGAAAGAGCAAGTATAAGCTCCACTACATCTACCGCCAGTTCACGGTGGATTTCTTCCGCATGGACTTAAACTCCCTCCCGAAGAATGCTTCCTCCCTCAGGTTCAGTAAGTTTGACTCCCACGTCATGTCCCTGTGCCTCACCCTCCATGTCAACCTGTCCCTCTCCCTGCGCAAAACTTCCCAGGCCCTCAAAGACCTCTATGGCATCTCCATCTCCCACCAGCAGGTCGCCAACTACTGTAAGACCGCCGCCCTCTGCGTAAAACCTTTTGTGGATAACTACGATTATGCTGCCGGCAGCACCTTCACCGCCGATGAGACCTATATCAAGGTCCGCGGCATCAAGACTTACGTCTGGTTCATCATGGACGCCGCAAAGCGCTCCATCCTCGGCTACCGCGTCTCGGACAGCCGTGACGTCGGCCCCTGCATCCTTGCCATGCGCATGGCCTTCCGCCACTTCAAAAAGCTCCCGGAAAACTTCCGTTTCATCGCCGACGGCTACAGCGCCTATCCCCTGGCTGCCCAGCAGTTCTTCCATGAGTTCGGTGACGCCTTTAAGTTCTCCATCACCCAGGTCATCGGACTTACCAACGACGATGCCGTCTCCAAAAGGTTCCGGCCCTTCAAGCAGATGGTCGAGCGGCTCAACCGCACCTACAAGGCCTCCTACCGGAAGACAAACGGGTTCGACGGCATCGAGGGCGCCAACTATGACCTCGCCCTCTGGGTTGCCTACTACAACTTCCTGCGTCCCCATAAGCACAACAACTACCATGTACTCAATGAAGTGGAGATGCTCAAGAACGCAGACAACATGCCGGGAAAATGGCAGCTCCTGATCTTCCTCGGCCAGCAGACGATCCTGAACCTTCAGAAACAGGCACCCGCATAAAAAGGAGCGGGGCCGCTGTCAGGAGGAACGTGGAATACCGGAGCGCGCAGCGCGAGGATATGCCGCGAAAGCCTCTTGACATAAGGCACGCGGAATACACTTTAGGATCGGGAAAAGGCCAGTCCTGGGCTTTTCCCTTGATTACTATGTGATCATCCCATGCCGCTACTGCTGTTTGTTGAATTATATCTGCAATTTTCAAGGTTCTTCGGAGCCTTTTTGCTAGCTCCGGATTTTCATAGACTACTTGACACTACCGGCTTTCATTTATGGTAACGGCCTCGTATGCGGGGCATGAGAGTCTGGAAAAATATGGAACAAAATGGATAAAATCCTCCTGTCAGCCGGACATCTCATAGTGGATATAAACAAAAAGTTTACATTTACTAAACAAGCGTTGAATACGATTATACTCGATATACGGACAGTGTCAATAGATTTTGAAAAATAAGTGAAAAAAATGTCATGAAGCAAGCCGCTTCATGACAAAACCGGCCTTTCGATTAAAAAAAGGGCTCCGGCGGCATTTTTGTGTGATGAGGCAATCACCCAAGATATTCCGGAGTTAGGCGTTCCATCTGAACTCTTTTCTGCTGCATAGTTGGGTGTACATAGACAGACATGGTCGTCGTCACGTTCGCATGTCCGAGAATTTCTGCCAAAGTCTTCGGGTCGAATCCGGCCTCGACACAGCGGGTCGCAAATGTGTGGCGGAGCGTATGAAAGCTGTAATGCTCGATGTGATTTCTTTTCAGATATTTCCGATACCGTATATAATATTGGTGAGGTTCCGTATAGGTTCTGTTGCCGGTGAGCAGGTAAGAGCCGTCTTCACCCCGATACATCAGAAGAAATTGCATAAGAAATTCTGGTATCGGGATATCACGTATGGAATTCTCAGTCTTGGGAACGCTCAACACTACCTTGGTCTTTCTGGACGAGTCCGGATCCAGGTCTGCGATCCGTTCCACACTTCTGCGTACATGAACTGTAAAATCAGCAAAGTCGATATCTTCCCAGCGAAGTCCGCACAGTTCGCCAATCCGTACTCCGGTAAACAGCGTAAACAGGATCCCGAGTCCGGTCAAATCCCCTTGTTCCAGGACACACTGCTCCAGACGGACACGATATTCCTCCGCGACGATTCCGACCAGTCTGGAATTTTTCTGTGGACAGCGCAGTGCATCCACATTTGGAACAGGATATCCTTCGCTTTTTCCGTATTTCAGAACGGCCTTTAGAACACAGAGAATATCGGAGGTGGTTTTGGGCGAAAGGGGACCGCCGTTTGCGCCGCCTTCTGTCAAGAGCTCCTCCGGCAGATGATTCATATATTTTCCATCTATTTTTGCCAACAGCTGATCTCCCAGACGTGGATAGAGATACTTTTCCAGAATGCGGTGATATCTTGTATAAGTAGATTCGCGGACGGATACCTTAATCCCTGACAGCCAAAACTCCGCGAGCAGCTGAAAGGTGCATAGCCGTTTGGATGGAGGAGAGGGATAGCCTGACGGATTGCTTTGCTCCTTAATCTTTCGCGCTTTTGCTTCGGCGTACGTATCTGCATAGATATATCGATACTTCGCCTTTCCGTTCTCGTAGTGGTGGATAAATCTTGCTTCCCAGCGGCCATCTTTTCTTTTAAAGATGTTTTCTCCTTTGCGTGCCATAAAATTTCTCCTTTCGTAAAAATAAGAATTTAATGATGCCCTGGCAGCTATTCTGACTGCCAATAACGGATCATCAGTACTATTTTTGAGCAAATATTTGAAAATATAAATAAAAATGTATCTATTGGATGAGGTATTTTTTTCAAGAAGGGCGGGAATAAAAATCGCAGGATCAGGGTTGTTTCATGAAGAATAATCTTAACCAGAAAAAACAGTGATTATATCGGGAGTTATGGATGCTATACAAAA
>CANQVT010000043.1 GCA_947627365.1 uncultured Lachnospiraceae bacterium
TTTGTATAGCATCCATAACTCCCGATATAATCACTGTTTTTTCTGGTTAAGATTATTCTTCATGAAACAACCCTGGCACTGCCGAGAAGAATATCTGCTCCTCTACTCCGCAAACAGAGGCGTGGAGTAATACCGGTCGCCCGAATCCGGCAGAAGCGCCACGATTGTTTTGCCCTTGTTCTCCGACCGCTTCGCAAGCTGGATCGCCGCATGAAGCGCTGCGCCTGACGAGATGCCGACCAGGACGCCCTCCTGCTTCGCGAGGAGCTTCCCTGCCGCAAACGCATCCTCATTCTCTACCGGAATGATCTCGTCGTAGACAGAGGTATTGAGCACCTCCGGCACAAATCCTGCTCCGATTCCCTGAATCTTGTGCGGACCGGACTTGCCCTCAGACAGCACGGGCGAGCTTGCCGGCTCTACCGCCACGATCTTTACCTCCGGCTTCTTTTCCTTCAGATACTCGCCCACGCCGGTCAGCGTGCCGCCGGTGCCAACTCCTGCCACAAAGAGATCTACGGCTCCGTCTGTATCGTTCCAGATCTCCGGACCTGTCGTCCGTCTGTGCACCTCCGGGTTCGCCGGATTCGAAAACTGCCCCGGGATAAAGCTGTCCGGAATCTCCTTCGCAAGCTCCTCCGCCTTCGCAATCGCCCCGGTCATTCCCTTGGCGCCGTCCGTCAGGACGATCTCCGCGCCGTACGCCTTCAGTATATTTCTCCGCTCTACGCTCATCGTCTCCGGCATTGTCAGGATCATGCGATACCCCTTCACCGCCGCGATCGAGGCAAGGCCGATTCCCGTGTTGCCCGAGGTCGGCTCTATGATAACGGAGCCTTTTTTCAGCAATCCCTTCTCCTCTGCGTCCTCAATCATCGCCTTCGCGATACGGTCTTTCACACTTCCGGCCGGGTTGAAATACTCCAGCTTTACCAGAAGCCTCGCCTCCAAATCCAGCTTTCTCTCCACGTTGGCGATCTCAACCAGCGGTGTATTGCCGATCAGCCCCAGCGCTCCCTGATAAATCTTAGCCATTTCATTTCCCTCCTATATTTCCTATCTGTTTACTATGTTTTTGAGTTGAGGACATTATACGTCTCTGTCGGTCTCTTGTCAACTATTATTTTCAAATAATCTTAGATGTCTCCAGATCTGATTGCGTATCATCTCCATCGCCGGCTGATTGTATCCGCCCTCCGGCACAATGATATTCGCGTTTCTTTTGCTCGGCTCGACAAACTGCTCGTGCATCGGCTTGACCGTGTTCAGGTACTGACTGATCACAGACTCCAGGCTGCGCGCACGCTCCAGCACGTCTCTCTGAATCCGACGGATGATACGCAGGTCAGCGTCTGTGTCCACAAAAATTCGAATATCCATCAGATCACACAATTCTTTGTTCTCAAAAATGAGGATTCCTTCTACAATAATTACCTTGCCCGGCTTGATGATGACCGTGTCCTTGCTTCGATTATGCACTGTGTAATCATAGACCGGACATTCCACGGAAAGCCCCTGCTTCAGATCCTTCAAATGCTGCATCAGCAGTTCCGTATCAAATGCATTCGGGTGATCATAATTCAGTCGGCTGCGCTCCTCATAGCTCATATCGTCGTGCGCCTTATAATAATCGTCATGCTTTATGATCGTCACACCGTCATGAAACTGCGAAGCGATCTGGTTCGTCAGCGTCGTCTTTCCGCTTCCCGAGCCTCCCGCGATCCCGATGACCAGTACCTTATCCATTCTGATTCCTCCTTTGCGTGCCAAAATATCTTACTGTTTCTATTTTATCACAGTCCCTGTTATCCAGCAAGAATCGTCATCCAGAAGGATATTTTTCACTGATTTATGTCATATTCTGGAATTTCATCACATAAAATAGTAGTAGAAATACATATATGATTTGACAATATACCATTTTTCGTATAAAATTGCTATGAAGAGGCACTTATTGATGGAGGACATATGAGAACCGTTCTTATTACGTACATCATTGTGATAAACCTGATCGGATTCATTCTAATGGGAATTGACAAGCGCCGGGCAATACATAACCGTTGGCGTATTTCTGAGCGGACGCTGTTTTTGATCGCGCTCCTGTTTGGCTGCGTCGGCGTACAGATTGGCATGTATGTTTTTCACCACAAGACGCGGCATCCGTCTTTCCGCATTGGCCTGCCGGTCATCCTGGCTCTGCAGCTTGTCCTTATTCTGGCGATTGGCTTCCAGTACTACAGATATACAAATAGCCCGACACAGACGGTCAGACGTGAGCTAAAGCAAATCAAGGAGCTGGACACCGAAGCGCTTCAGTCCATTATCTCTTCCGCCGGCTCCGGGGAATTCCAGCCCGTCTCTGCAAATATCAGCAATGCAGACGCTGATGTCATCGCACGTTTCTTCCAAAAATTTGAATATAAGATTCTGGATGAAAAGATTGAAAAGGATCAGGCATCCGTCCATGTCAGCATTACAAACATCGACATGCACGCTCTTGCACAGGATCTCTGTGCAAAAATCCTGCGCAATTCTGTCTCCATCTACTCCGACGTCAAAGACGCCTCAACAGAGGATTATTACCGGCTTCTGGGGGATACCCTGGCTGAAAATACGTACGATCTCAGCACGACCACGGCCACCTTTCGCCTGCAAAAAGAGCATTCCAAATGGGTACTCCTGACGGACAATACTCTGGAGGACGAGCTCACAAGCGGCTTTATCTCTTATATGAATGACCCCTACATCCTGTCCGCCTCCACTGCTCTCTCGATTCAGCTTGACGCGCTGAAGGCACTGACTGCCGAGCAATGGGCGGAATACCTCTCAGTCGACGATATCTTTGCCACTTACAACGCGGATTATTATCCGGCCATTGATGCAGAATACATCCGTCAGCTTGCGGATGCCTTCAACTATGAGATCCTCCGATGCACAGAAAACGGCGACCATGCAAGCGCCGCCGTCAGAATCACAAGTATCGATATGAAAAATGTGCTTGAAATTTATAAAGGCCATTTGCTTTCCTACGCGGCCACCACAAAATCCCTGCGTGATGACAGCGTCCAGTTCTCCAATGAAACTGCCCGTCTTCTCCTTCAGTCGCTTCAGGAGAACACCAGCATTGCATCGACAGATATAGATATATCCTTCCGCAACAACGGTTCCATCTGGGATATTTCTTTCGACCAGGAATTCACGAATGCGCTGATGGGAAATATGTCCGGCGCGATCGATCAGTTCAATTCTGTCACGCATGACTCCGAAAGCGGAACCGTGATCGTCGCCCCGGTGGACTGAAAAAGGGGGCGTATCCGCCCCTTTTTCCGCCCATCATTTCTTTGTTTCACTCTAGTTCTGCGAAATAAACTCCGCAATCCGGTCAAGCGCCACCTCGACCTGTTCCCCCGTCTCCATATCTTTGACGCCGGCCCGGTTGTCGGCAAGCTCCTGCGTCCCGATGATCACGGTCTTCTTCGCTCCCAGCTTATTTGCATACTTCATCTGCGCCTTGACGCTGCGGTCCATGTAGTCTGTCTCCACGACAATTCCTTTTCTGCGCAGCTCATCTACAATGCGATAGGCTCGCCCACGCGCTTCCTTGCCCAGGATGCCGACATACAGCGCGACAGGCTCCTCCGGCGGGAATTCCACGCCTTCCTTCTCCATGAAGTTCAGGATACGCTCGATCCCCATGCCGAAACCGACGGACGGAATATCCTGTTTCTCGTCGATCTCGTGGATCAGGCCGTCGTAGCGTCCGCCACCGCAGAGCGTAAACCCTTCGGAGTCCACAAACTCAAACACCGTCTTCGTGTAATAGTCCAGACCGCGGACAATGCCCGTGTCAACCACATATTCAATTCCCATCTCGTCGAGCAGGCTTTTCAGCTCTTCAAAATGTTCACGGCAATCGTCGTCCAGGTACTCGATCGTACGCGGCGCATGCGCGACGATCTCCTTGCAGCCCTCCACCTTGCAGTCGATAACGCGCAGCGGGTTTTTCTGCATGCGCTCACGGCAGGTCGGGCAGAGCTTGTCCTCATGCTCCTTCAGATACGCAAGCAATGCGTCGTTATAGGTTTTCCGGCAGTTTTTGCAGCCGATGCTGTTGATGTGCAGCTTCGCATCCTTCAGCCCGAGCTTCCCGATCAGCTCCGTGATCAGAGTGATCAGCTCCACCTCTGCAAGCGGACTTGCCGAGCCGACGAACTCAACGCCGAACTGATGATGCTGTCTGAGTCTGCCGCTCTGCGGCTTCTCGTAGCGGAACGCCTGCGTCACATAGTACAGCTTTGTCGGCGCCGGCTGCGCGTACATATTGTGCTCAAGGTAAGCGCGCATCACACCAGCCGTTCCCTCCGGCTTCAGGGTGATACTCCGCCCGCCCTTGTCTTCGAACGTATACATTTCCTTCTGCACCACGTCCGTTGTCTCCCCAACGCCCCGCTGAAACAGCACCGTGTGCTCAAACATCGGCGTGATGATCTCGCTCATGTGATAGGTCCGGGCAATCTCCCGGGCAATCTTCTCGACGATTGCGCGCCTGCGCATCTGCTCGCCGTACCAGTCCTGCACCCCTCTTGGCGCCTGTGTAATCATAATCTCTCCTCGCTTTCCTGTAATAACCCCTGCTCCCCGGCCGCCTCTCTCTCCCCGAGGAACTCCGCGATCGTGATCTGTCCCTTTCTCACGAGCTCGCTCAGTGAATGCTCCAGCTCATCCGTGTCCAAAATCGTCTCCAGCTTCTCCTCGTTCACGAAATTCATGAACGCCATGAACACACCCACATCGTAATATTTTGCCTCATCGATCATCGTCTCGAGCGCCGTCTTCACGTCAAATGCCTTGCGGTATGGGCGGTCGGCCGTCAGCGCCGCGAAGACGTCGCAGACCCGCAGGATCCGCGCCCCAAACGGGATTTCCTCGCGCGTCAGATTTCTCGGATATCCGGAGCCGTCGCAGTTTTCGTGATGAAATCTTACCATATCCACGATCTTCTGAGAATACCCTTTTTTCTGAAGAATATCCGCGCCAAGCTCCGAATGTCTCCGGACATAGCGCATTTCCTCGATGATCAGGGTCTCGTTTTCTTTTCCGTAGACATATTTCGCCAGCTCCAGCTTCCCGATATCGTGCAAAAGTCCGGCAAGCGACAGCTCATAGCACTCATCCTTCGGCAGCTCCATGCGCTCGCCCACGCCGCGCGCCAGTCTGCTCACCGCGATTCCATGCGCCAGCTCCTTGACAATCGTCGGCCGAATGATCGGGTATTTCTTTCTATATTCCTGACCGGTCCTATTCATACAGCACAGACCTCTTTCTCT
This sequence comes from uncultured Lachnospiraceae bacterium, assembly GCA_947627365.1. GTDB lineage: Bacteria > Bacillota > Clostridia > Lachnospirales > Lachnospiraceae > Choladousia. Next base: position 5,328 of record CANQVT010000043.1, read on the forward strand.
CTTTCTAAACCATTATGCGCGCCCGCTTCCGCGCTATCATCTCGTCAATCCGATCAATATAATTCCTGATATCCTTCACGTTCTCAATGCGCTCAATCCTGTCCTTTTCGAAAACGAGCTTTGTCGCCGCACCCGCGCCAAGCGCCAGGATACTCTGCATCTCTTCCATAATCAGGATATTGTAAATGCCTTCCTTGCCCTCCCGGGCGTAACCCACATTCTCGAAATTGCCGGCCATATTCTTCTGACGATACAGATAATACGGGAACAGTCCGGACTCCCGCGCATAGCGGGCGGTCATCTCCATAATCTCCTGGCTGTTTGTCATCGTGAGAATACTGTTTACTCCCTCTCTTAGGATCTGGTTTAGACGCGATGCGCGTTTGACCGCGAGCGAGTGCACCGTGACGCTGTCTGGAGCAAGCTTTGCAAGCTCCTGCATCGTGTGCTCAACCTCAGCCATCCCCTCGCCGGGCAGTCCGACGATCAGATCCATGTTGATGTCGTCGAAGCCCATATCTCTTGCCAGACCAAAAGCCGCGACCGTCTCCTCCACCGTGTGTTTCCGTCCGATGAGATCCAGCGTCGCCTGATTCATCGTCTGCGGATTGACAGAGATGCGCGTGATTCCATGATCTCTCAGCACCTGCAGCTTCTCCCGCGTAATGCTGTCCGGGCGGCCAGCCTCGACCGTGCACTCCCTGAGCTTCCCGAAATCAAAGCTCTGCTCCAGTTTCGTAAGCAGTCGGTCCATCTGATGAGGCTCCAGCGTTGTCGGCGTACCTCCTCCGATATATACAGTATTCAGCACACGGTCAGAAAGTTCCTTCGATACAAAATCAATCTCATGACAGAGCGCGTCCAGGTATGCGTCCACCTGATCCTTCCACAAATGCAGGGGATTCGAGCTGAACGAGCAGTACAGGCAAATACTCGGGCAAAACGGAATCCCGACATACAGGCTGTATCCATTTTTAAAATCGATATTCTTCAATATATGGCGTTCCCGGTTCGCAATCGCAATTGCCAGGGCAGTCTTTTCATTTCCGCAGTAATAGGTATCGCGCATGTACTGTGCGATCTGAGCATTTCTCCAGCCCTGTTCCAGCAGGCTCATCGGGATCTTTGTCGGACGAATGCCGGTCAATGTCCCCCACGGGAGCGTCCGTCCGGTCTGCTCGCTCAGCATGCGGTACAGCAGCCGTTTCAGCTCATTCTTAACCTCCTTGCGGTCCATCCCTGGAGGAATGACCGTCTCGTCTTGCTGAAACACTTCACCATTTTGGCGAAAGCTGACACAGATTGTGCAGCCCGGCTCGTCCGTACTCTGTTTTTCAAAGCTTTCTGCCGTGACGAAAGAAACCACCAGCTTCAGAGACTGCCGCGTCTCCTCTTCCGGTGCTTCCATACCTTTCTGCTCTCTTTTTTCCTCCTGCACGGGCGGCACATCCTGTTCCGCACAGGTCTTCCGCCCCGCACAGGTCATCTGTTCCGCACAGACCTTCTGTCCCTCGCAGGTATTCTGCCCGGCGTAAACCTCCCGCTCCACATGGACATCCTGCTCTGGGTAAAACGCCTTTACAAGTGAATGGATGTCATATGCAAAGCTTTGCCTGTCTGTCTGGATCGTAATCATAAATTATCATTCCACTCTAATATGGGTTGTATTGCTTCTCATATCCGATCTTACTCGGGTCGTCGTGTCCCGGCAGGACAAGCGTCTCGTCCGGAAGCACAAAAAGCTTGCTGTGTATGGAATCATGCAGCTCACTCATGCTCCCTGTCGGAAAATCCGTCCTCCCTACGCTGCCGCAGAACAAGGTATCTCCGGAAAACAGAACATCCTCCGACTCGATATAATAGCATGCCCCTCCCGCCGTATGCCCCGGCGTGTGCAGCACCCGGATGGAAAAGCCTGCCAGCTCTACTGTTTCTCCGTCGTGGAAAAAGCGGTCCGCCTTCACCGTAAAAGCCTTTCCCTGCATCGCGGAGAGATTGTATGTCGTCCGCTCCAGCACCTGCCGCTCCTCGTCGAGCGCGCAGGCCGGAACGCCATACTGCCCCCGCAGGGCGTCGACCGCCCCGATATGGTCAAAATGTCCGTGCGTCAGGAGAATCGCCACCGGGATCGCCTGCAGCTCCCGGATCTTCTGTATGATTCTGTCCGCCTCAGCCGCCGGGTCTACAATCAAAAGTTCCTTCGTCTCCTTGTTCATCGCAAGATAGCAGTTCGTCATGATCTCTCCGAGCACCAAAGTCTCTACCTGAAGCTTGTCCATGCTGTGTTCCCTCCTGCAATCTGTGTCTGCAGCGTATTCATCCCGTCGTACGCTCCACATCGATCACGCTCTCCACCTGACGGATCTTGTCAACAAGATAATTCAACGTCCCCTTATCCGCGATCTCGAACGACATCGCGATCGTCGCGATCCCCTGCCGGCTCGTGCGGGAGTTGACCGAGCGAACGTCGATCTTTCGCTCTGTAAATATTTTCGTGATATCGACCAGAAGGCCGGTGCGGTTGTTGCAGTAGATCATGATCTCGGCCATATACAGGCCCTTGTCGCCCTCCTGGGCCTCCTTCTGCCATTCGGCGTCGATCAGCCTTGAGCGCTCCTCCTCCGGAAGATTGATCACATTGATACAGTCGGTCCGATGCACCGTGACCCCTCGCCCGCGCGTCACGAAGCCGACGATCTCATCGCCGGGAATCGGACTGCAGCACTTTGCAAAGCGCACGCTTACATCGTCGATACCCTGCACCGTAATGCCGCCCTTGGACTTGCGAAGCTGCACCGGCGCGGATTCCTTCGCGTTCTGAACCGCCTCGATGATCTGCTCGTCCGTGATCTCCTTGCGGTGGTCGCGCTCATAGCCCTCCAGCAGCTTGTTGACGACCTGGCCCTCCTTGAGCCCGCCGTGTCCGACCGCGGCCAGCACGGAATCCCAGTCGCGAAAGCCGTACTTGGTGAGCACCCGCTCGATATATTCCGGCTTCATGATGTCGGACTGCACGATATTTTTCGCTCTGCAGTACGACGCCACGAGCTCTTTTCCCTTGACAATATTATCTTCCTTGAGCTCCTGCTTGAACCACTGATTGATCTTGTTCTTCGCCTGCGAGCTCTTGACGATCTTCAGCCAGTCCCGGCTCGGTCCGCGCGAATTCTGCGAGGTGATGACCTCAATGCGGTCGCCGTTCTGGATCACATAATCGATCGTGACCAGCTTGCCGTTGACGCGCGCCCCGATCATACGGTTGCCCACTGCGCTGTGGATGCTGTACGCAAAATCAATCGGCGTCGACCCGTTCGGCAGATTCTTCACATCGCCGGACGGAGTAAAACAGTAAACACTCTCCGAGAAAAGATCAAAATCACTCTTCAGAAGGCTCATGAACTCGCGGTTGTCCGACATCTGCCAGTCAAGCACCTGGCGCAGCCAGCTCAGCTTCGCCTCCTCGCTCTTCGTGTCGCCCTTCTTGCCGTCGGCAGCTTCCTTGTATTTCCAGTGCGCCGCGATACCGTACTCCGCCGTGCGGTGCATCTCGAACGTACGGATCTGGATCTCAAACGGAACGCCGCCCGGCCCGATCAGCGTCGTGTGCAGAGATTGGTACATGTTCTGCTTCGGCATCGCGATATAATCCTTGAATCGCCCGGGAATCGGCTTATACATCTCATGGATCAGCCCGAGCGCCGCGTAGCAGTCCTTCACGGTATCCACGATAATTCGAACCGCAAACAGATCGTAGATCTGATCCAGCGTCTTCTGCTGGTTGACCATCTTCTTATAGATACTGAAAAAATGCTTGATCCGCCCGTCGATCTGCGCCTTGATGCCTGCAGCCTCGACGTGCTCGCGAACCTCCTTCACGATGTTATCCACAAACTCCTGGCGCGCGTCCTTTTTCAGCGCGATCTTCTCGACCAGATCGTAATAGACCTCCGGCTCCAGATATTTCAGTGAGAGATCGTCCAGTTCCACCTTGATCTTCGAGATGCCGAGCCGGTGCGCGATCGGCGCGTAGATGTCCATCGTCTCGCGCGCCTTCTCCTTCTGCTTCTCCGGCTTCATATACTTGAGCGTGCGCATATTGTGAAGGCGGTCGGCAAGCTTGATCAGAATCACGCGGATATCCTTCGCCATCGCAAGGAACATCTTGCGCAGGTTCTCCGCCTGCACCTCCACCTTATCGGCGGAATAGCTCAACTGACCCAGCTTCGTGACGCCGTCCACGAGCAGCGCGACCTCGTCGCCGAACTCCTCTCGCAGCTCCTCCGATGTCATGACCGTGTCCTCGACGACGTCGTGCAACAGCCCCGCGACGATCGTCTCCTTATCCAGCTCCAGATCCGCGAGGATAATGCCCACGCAGAGCGGATGGATGATGTACGGCTCCCCGGACTTGCGGCGCTGATCCTTGTGCGCATCATAAGCGATCCTGTACGCTTTCTCGATCATGGAGATATCGTCGGACGGATGATATTTCCGCACGCTTCGGATAAGCTCGTCGTACAGCACGTCCGGGCTCGTGAAGTCCTCCATCGTCTTCACGTTGGCGTCGGCCTGCCGGATCTCCTCCACCCTCTCCTGCTCCGTCTTCACGTCCGCCGTTTTCTGTTTTACTTTCACATCCGCCGACTCCTGCCCTGCCTTCGCGCCTGTCGGTTTCAGGCTTTTCTCCACGCCGGCCAGCTCCTGATTCGTTTTCATATCTGTTGACATACGATCACCATCTCTGTCTGTTGTTCTGCAGCACATGTCTCTTCTTTCATCGGGTCAATTCTCTCACTTCCGCCTGGCAGAATAAGCTCCAAACTTTGCCCATCCGGACGTCCGCCTCACTTGCCCTCGTAGCAGATCACGGACTCTACATCATACCCTGCAAGCCTCTCCCGGCCCTTCAATCCCGCGAGCTCCATCAGGAAAACCACCTTCACAACCTCGCCTCCGAGCTGCTCAATCAGCTTGATCGCAGCCTCAATCGTCCCGCCCGTCGCAATCAAATCATCGATGATGACGACCTTCTGTCCCGGCTTGATCGAATCCTTATGCATCTCGATCGTCGCAGAGCCGTACTCCAGATCATACTCCATCGAGACCGTCTCACACGGCAGCTTGCCCTTTTTGCGCACAAGCACAAACGGTTTGTGTAAATTATACGCGATCGGCGTGCCGAAAATGAAACCTCTCGACTCCGCGCCAACCACCACGTCAAAGTCAAGTCCCGCCAGCTTCTCCTGCATCAGGTCGATCGCCAGATGCAGTCCGTCCGCGTCCTGCAGAATGCTCGTGACATCCCTGAAAATAATGCCTGGCTCCGGAAAATCCGGAATACTCCTCACATACTCTTCAATCTTCTTCATCATATCTTCCCTCCGTAAGCTCTGACTTTATCCTGTCCCCGCCGTGCATCCCGCACAGGGCATGGCTTTCCGAATTACTTACCTGAAATGAAAGTATAGCATTTTCCGCGATTTTTCGCAACTGCTTCTTCCAAATGCTTCTGTCAGTTCCGATCAAAAAAAGAGGGCTGTCAAAAAACAGCCCCCGTAAAGTCAGATTTTGCAGTTTCATTTCTTCTGCTTCGTCAGCGTCTGGATGCCCTCGATTGCAAGCACAACCGCAAGGATGACAAGCAGCACCGCGATGCCTGCGCGCGTCCACATCCAGCCAGTGCCAACAGCGCCTGCTGCGGTCGCGTTCTTGAAGTTCGTCATGATGGTCTGGCACAGGGATACGATCGTAACCACCAGCATAAACGCCATCGGAAACAGGAACATCTTGTTGTTCTTGCCGAGCTTGCCGAGCCATGCAGCGACAGCCAGAAGGCCGAGAGCTGCGAGCAGCTGGTTGGCAGCGCCGAACAGCGGCCAGATGTTCGAGTAACCGGTCATGCCAAGCGCGATGCCGAGCACTACCGTGATGATCGTCGCCACGTACGGATTTGTCAGGGTCTTCTTGATACCTGTCACATCCTTGTAGGTCTGTCCCGGCTCAAGCCAGAACTCCTGGAACATGTAACGAGCCAGACGAGTCGCCGTATCCAGAGAGGTCAGACAGAACGCGGATACCGCAAGGATCAGCATTGCGTAGATCACGCTCTCCGCGCCCTTCAGGAACGGGATCGTCGCGCACATGCGGGAGATACCGGTCGCGAACACCTGCGTCGGATTCGTGATTCCGCCCGGAACATAGTCCTTCCAGATGTAACCAACCGCGCAGAGAGAAATCAGAGCAAGTCCGCACTCGATCAGCATTCCGCCGTAAGCGATCGGTTTCGCGTCGCCTTCCTTGTCGAGCTGCTTTGCTGTCGTACCGGAACCTACCAGCGAGTGGAAACCGGAGATAGCGCCGCACGCGATCGTGACGAACAGAGCCGGGAACAGGCTGCCAAGAGAGGTGCCCGCGCCTGCCGTTGCCTTGTCAACGAAGCCCGTGAACGCCGGGATCTCAAGAGCCGGATGAGCGCCAATGATGCCTACCACTGCTACGATCATCATGCCGTAGAGCAGGAAAGAGCTCAGGTAGTCACGCGGCTGAAGCAGGATCCACACCGGGGTGACCGAAGCGATCGCGATGTAGATACCTACGATGATCATCCAGGTGTTGCCGCTCAGATAGATCGGATGGAAGTTCAGACCGATCGCCATGCATGCGATGATCACCGCCACGCCGACAACAGTGGAAACCACCAGGGAAGCGTTCTTTCTGTAGACCATCAGGCCAAACACGATCGCGATGAGAATGAACAGCACGGAGATCATGGCCGTCGAAGCGTTTGCAGAGCTTGCCGCCTTGTCAAGCACGCCCGCCTCGTCATATGTAGCCTTGAAGGTGTTCGCGACGATCGAAGCGAACGCCGCCACTACGAGGATCAGGGTCAGGTACGAGAAGATGATGAACAGCTTCTTCGCACGGGAACCGATACTGGTAGCGATAACCTCACCGATCGACTGGCCTTTGTTGCGCACGGACGCGAACAGCGCGCCGAAGTCATGCATTGCGCCAAAGAAGATACCGCCGATCAGCACCCACAGCATGACCGGAACCCAGCCGAACACTGCTGCCTGGATCGGTCCGTTAATCGGACCTGCGCCCGCGATGGATGAGAAGTGATGTCCCATCAGCACCGGAGCCTTTGCCGGAACGTAGTCGTTTCCGTCCTCGAGTTCGTGTGCAGGAGTCGTTCTGTTCGGCTCTACGCCCCACTGCTCAGCAAGCCACTTTCCGTAGAAAAGATAGCCGAGAACAAGAACAGCGACACCTACGAGTAAGATTACTACCGCATTCATGTTTTTTACTGCCTCCTTTTTCTTTTCATGAATTTAGTATCTTTTTCATAAATTTCGCGTTGCTGCGCCCCATCCGGTTCGTGAAGATCTCGCTTCCTTCCCGGACGACCGCGGCCGTATGGAGGTTCATCCACCCATACCACGAAAAATGAAAACTTTTGTATACCCTGCACTTTTTGAGCGCCCGCTTCGCCTCCGGCGTGCAGCTGTCACAGAGGAAAACCGCCGTGATGTAGCTGTACATATGCCCCGGCTTCGGGTCGATCAGCTTCATGCCCTCTTCATAAGCGTATGCCTTGCAGGTCTCAAATATTTCTTCCGTCAGCTGAGGGACGGAGAACAGATAGACGAACTCATTGCTGTCCGCCTCCCAGAGCTTCGCCTTCTTGATCAGAACATACTTCTCGGAGTGCACATAGAAGCGACAGGTTGCCACAAGCGGAAGCTCCTTCGGCGGATCATTGATCCGCTCGACGTCAAAATATGCTTCGTAGCTATCCAGAAGCTTCTCCAGAATCTCCTCGCGACTCAGCTTAAGCTCCATGCATTTTCACCCCGTATTCAAAATCCCTGTGCGGAAACTCTGTTCGTTTAAAGCGCCAAACTACCGACTCCACAAAAAAATGCGTCCCGCGCACAAAAAAGTCGGCACACAAAGGGCGCCGACAATGTGGTTCCGCAGCAAACCCCTTTGTTCTGTGCTGAATCTAAACAAAATCTAAATTTCTTAAAAAACCATAAAAATTCTAACACTGATACGAAAAAAAAGCAAGTATATTTATTCATTATCGCGCAGGAGCATCCTATGGGCATCGCAAAGGGTCAATCCGCGCTATCGCACGCCGCCTCCGCGTCCATTCCAAGCTCCTCGTGAAGCCGTTCGATCGTCGCCTCAAAGTCCGGCACAAGCATCCCGTCCTGCGAAGCATAGAGATCGTCATAAGGAATTCTCGACTCTCCCAGCTCATAGTCCGGCAGCTCCGGTACAAGCGAAAGCAGACTCATGATTGTAAGCAGCGAAAAATTGTGATCCACATCCTCCAGCATGGTGTTCGCCAGCTCAAGGAGCTGCTCCGCGTCCAGCTCTTTCAGCTTTCCGAAAATGCCCTTCAGGATATCTCTCTGGCGCTGCGTCCTCTGATAGTCGTTGTTTCCCACATAGCGGATCCGCATAAATGCAACAGCCTGATTTCCATTGAGCACATAGGTACCGCCACCGGGCAGATAGTCGTCCCACGCTTCCATGCTGTTGAGATAGCCGTTGAGCCAATAGCACTCATCCCCGCTGATCTCCATCTCTACTCCGCCGACGATATCCACAATCTCCGCCATGGACTCAAAATCTACCACCGCGTAATTGTCGATCTCCAGCTCATAATTGTCCTCGAGCGTCTCTTCCAGAAGCTCACCGCCGCCCACGGCGAACGCGTAATTCAGCTTGTGAACGCCATGCCCCGGAATGTCCGCATACAAATCGCGCATGAAAGAAGTCATGGTAATTTCCTGCTCTTCCGGCCGGACCGTCGCAAGGATCATCACATCGGAATTGCCATTCCAGCTGTCGTCCCTGTGGTCTGTCCCGATCAGCAGGATATTGGCTCCCGCCTTTCTAAACAGCAACGCCTGTGCAAGCTCCGTTCCGATCCCAGGCTGCGTCCTCTGCTTTGTCTCAGGCTTTGCCCCCGACTCTGACTCTGTCACAGCCTCTGTCCCTGGCTCGGTCTCCGGCTGCTCTATGCTTACCTCTTCCTGTGACAATATCACAATCGGCCCTTCCTGAACCGAGCCTGCACCTGCACCTTCTTCCTGGCCTTCCACCTGCACAGCCTCAACCTGCACATCTGCCGCCTGCGCTGTCATTCCCCCTGCAAGCACTATTCCCGCCAGCGGCGCAGCCGTCAGCCAGGCCGCCATCTTTCTTCTTATATTAATCCGCTTCATATTCCCCTCCATATTGTCTTAAAGCTGCTCGATCCTGGAATAGGCCGTCGTCATATCGCCGCCGATCGCTTCCGCAATGTTGATCGAGTGGTTCACGATACGCAGGTAGCTGTTCAGCACCTCCACAAAAGTCAGACCCTGCTCGAACGTGCACTCCTTGCGCTGCAGCCGCTCCATGTGGTTCGACTGCGCCTTTGTCACGCGCTTGATGATCTTGCGCTCCTGCTTGCGCAGATCCAGCCAGATCTCCGGCGTGAGCGCCATCTGATCGTGGAACAATCGCAGCGCGTCGCCAAGAAGCTCATTTACCCGCTGATAGATCTCAGAGAGCTCCTCTCTGGCCGCGTCTGAGTAGGTCATTCCGTCCTCCACACATTTCTCTGTCTGGTCGAGGATCTTGACCGCATGGTCGCCGATCTGCTCCAGATCGTTGATGACGTGAAACGCGCAGCCCATATACTGTGATACCTGCGCGGGCATCGCCACGGTATTGACCTTTGAAAGGTATCCGGTAATCTCCGATGCGAGGTAGTCGATCACCTGCTCGCCCTCCCGCACATGGTTCGCTTCCGCCATACTATGCTGAAGCAGACCGTCCGTAGCGCCCGCTAAGTCGTCCTTCACGATCCCGGCCATACGCTCGACCTCCTTGCCGACCTGGAGCGCGACAACCGCTGGAGATCCGCTCATGTTCGGATCGATGTACTCGAAGCGGAACGCGCTCTCGTGCGCCTGCTTCGGGATCAGCATGTAGGTCCACTTCACGACAAGGTTCACGAGCGGAAGCAGAATCAAGCCTGTCACAATCTTAAACAAAATATGGTAAACCGAAATCTGAAAAGCCCCGTTCGGAATGTAGGTCTCTATGATAGAAGTAAGGGGCGTCAACATCGTCAGCGGCATGAACAAAATCGCGCCGACGATGTTGAAGATCAGGTAGATCATCGCCGCACGCTTTGCGTTGTTCTTCGCGTTCAGCGCGGACAAAAGCGGCGGAGTCGAGGAGCCGACGTTGATGCCGCAGATCAAAAAGCCGGCAAAGTAGATCGGCATCAGGCCCTGCATCGCCAGCGCCTGCAACACGCCAACTGCCGCGGACGAGCTCTGAATGACCGCACAGAGAACCACGCCCACCACAAAACCGAGCAGAGGATTTTTCGCGTTCATGATAAAATTCTGGAACAGCTCGGAATCCTTGAGCGGGGACATCGCCGCGCTCATCGTGTGCAAGCCCTGAAACAGAATACCGAAGCCCAGAATGACCTGTCCGATGTATCGGTTCTTCTTTCGCTTCGCGTATAGAAGCATCACCGCACCGAGGCAGATGCAGACCGGAGCGATCCCGGAGACGTCAAGCGCGATCAGGACACTCGTGATCGTCGTACCGATGTTCGCGCCAAAGATGACGCCGGTCGCCTGCGCCAGATCCATGATTTCCGCGTTGATGAACCCCATGACCATGACAGTCGTCGCGGAGGACGACTGGATCACGACCGTGACGAGCGCTCCCAGAAAGAAGCCCATGATGCGGTTGCGCGTCAACCGCTCCAGAAGATCCTTCATCTTCGGGCCGGCCGCCAACTCAAGCCCCTCTCCCATATACTTCATTCCGAATAGAAAGAGGCCGAGGCCTCCCAGCAATGAAACGATACTGCCGATTCCCATAAGTACTTTTCGGGCGCTGCAGCGACAGGCCCGCGTCCTCCCTCACGCGATTGATTTTGATATCGAGAAACGCAATGCAAACTGATTATACTACAGCAATCTGAATTCGCCAAGTGCGTGTTTCATCTATTCTGAAATTTTAAAAGGGCGCCCCGTCTTGGGACGCCCTTGTGTGATTCTGAAAATCAGATGATCATTTGCCCGTATAATCAGGCCTTACCCTCGCTGCCGAGAACATCCTTGATCTTGTGGGCGACGACTGCCTTGACATTCGCGCGGCCGACCTTGAGGTAATCACGCGGATCGAAGATCGACGGATCATCAAACAGAACCTGGCGAACGCCTGCCGTGAGGCCGAGACGCAGGTCGGAGTCGATGTTGATCTTGCAGACAGCGCTTCTGGCTGCCTCGCGGAGCTGATCCTCCGGTACGCCGATGGCGTCCTTAAGCTTGCCGCCGTTCTCGTTGATGATCTTCACATACTCCTGCGGAACAGAAGATGCGCCGTGCAGAACGATCGGGAAATTCGGGATGCGCTTCTCGATCTCATGAAGGATATCGAAGCGAAGCTGCGGGTTCGTACCCGGCTTGAACTTGTATGCGCCGTGGCTTGTCCCGATCGCGATCGCAAGGGAGTCAACGCCGGTCTTGGAGACGAACTCCTCCACCTCGTCCGGCTGCGTGTAGGAAGAATCCTCAGCGGAAACCTTGACGTCGTCCTCAATGCCCGCCAGCTTGCCGAGCTCAGCCTCGACAACTACGCCGTGCGCATGCGCATACTCTACGACCTTCTTCGTCACTTCAATGTTCTCCGCAAACGGGAACCTGGAGCCGTCGATCATGACGGAGGTGAAGCCGCCGTCGATGCAGGACTTACAGATGTCGAAATCTGCGCCGTGATCCAGATGCAGAGCGATCGGGATATTCGGGTTCTCCTGGATTGCGGCCTCAACCAGCTTTACCAGATAGGTATGGTTCGCATACTTTCTCGCGCCCGCAGACACCTGCAGGATGATCGGGGAATTCAGCTCGCCCGCTGCCTCGGTGATCGCCTGAACGATCTCCATGTTGTTTACGTTGAATGCGCCGATGGCGTATCCGCCTTCATAAGCTTTCTTGAACATTTCAGTGGTTGTTACTAAAGCCATTGGTTTGTCCTCCTTGTATAGTATTTTCGTTCCTATTCTACCACACATTTTTTCACTTTACGATATCTTTTTGTCAAATCTGGAAAATTTTTTTCCGAAAAGGAAGAGGATGAAGTTTATCCTGTAAAATTTGAAAAAATGGTTGACACAAAAAGAAAGATGTAGTATAGTTATTAACGTTCCGCGGAACAAAGCAAGAGATGCGATAGTAGTACAGTTGGTGGTACGCCACCTTGCCAAGGTGGAGGTCGCGGGTTCGAGTCCCGTCTATCGCTCTAAAAAAGTCCGGTAAGCACCGGACTTTTTCTTTTTCCTATTCTTTTATTTTGTCGATCTCGGAGAGATTTACGCCGGAGACGCTAAGCATTGCTCTCCGAAACAATATTCTGGATCCACACACCCTTTTTTACGAGCACGAATCCCACAATACATTTCAGAAAATCCAGCGACTGGCATATGATGTAGGTGGCAAGGATCGGAAGGCCCGAATACCGGCTCAGCACGAACGCAACCGGGATCGAGCAGAGCCACATGAATCCCGAGTCAAAGAAGAACGTGATGCCGGTCTTTCCGCCGGAGCGCAGCGTGAAATATGCAGAATGCAGGAACGCCTGAAACGGCATCATGCAGGCGCCCACGAGGATGAATCTTGTCGCCAGCGCGCGCACCTCGTCGGCCGTCTCGTAGATCTTCGGAAATACCGGAGCCAGCAGGAAAAGCGCCACGCTGAGCAGCAGACAGCTCGTGACCGAGAAGAAGATCAGCTTGCGGTCTGTGTCCTTCGCCTCCTCCATCTTCCCCGCGCCGAGCAGTTGTCCCACAATGATCGCAATCGCGTCCCCCATCGCAAGCCACGCCACGTTACAGACATTCGAGATCGTCGAGGAAATATTCTGCGCAGCTACCACCGACAAGCCGTACAGGGAATAGCACTGCGCGAGCATCGCCATCCCGAACGACCAGAGGAACTCGTTTACCATCAGCGGAGAACCCTTGATGAGGATTTTCTTTACCAGACTGCCAGGAACGCGCAGACTCTGGTAGGCGCCCTTGATAAACGGAAACTTCTCCGCCCTGCGATGCGTCCATATCATGATGGCCGCGGACTCTACGAAGCGTGAGGTGACCGTCGCGATCGCCGCGCCCTGCACGCCGAGACGTGGAGCCCCAAATTTACCAAAGATCAGGATATAGTTCAGCACCGTGTTCGTCACGACCGCCGCTATCCCGGCGCGCATCGGCGCGACCGTTTCACTGCATTCCCGCAATGTGCCCGCATAGATCTGCGCAAACGCAAACGGAACCATCCCGATCAGCATGATCCGCAGATAGGCGACGCCGTATTTCAGCGTCTCCTCCACGCTTCCGACCTCGCTGTTCCCGTGCAGGTACAGGGGGATCAACGTGTCGCCCTTGTTGTACAGGACCAGAATCCAAACAAACGCAAACAGCATCATGGACACGATTTTGAAGCGGAAGGTGTTGCGCTGGCCCTCCGCATTGCGGCTCCCGAAAAACTGCGCCCCGAAGATTCCGGCTCCGGAGAGCATGCCGAACGTGCTGACGTTGAACACAAACATCAGCTGGTTCGCCACCGCCACGCCCGACATCTGCTCGGTTCCCACGCGGCCGATCATAATGTTGTCGATCATGGAGACAAAGTTCGTGACTCCGTTCTGCACCATGATCGGCACAGCGACCGCAAGCGCCATCTTATAGAAATTCTTATCTCCGATCAGCTTTCCCATGTTCTCACACATTCCCTCTTTATCCGGCTTTTCTTCTTATAATAAATACCGCCGTTCCGTTTTTCTCATTTATCGTATACTTCTCTGCCGTTTCGTACTCTCTGCGCCCCGAAAGCGCCTCCTTCACCAGCTGCGGCTCCGTCGTATAGAGGACAAGCACCGCCTCCGGCTGGAGATATCTGCCCGCCACGGCAATGAAATCCCGGTACAATCCACGGATTTCCTGTAACGGATGATTCTCCGTCACCTGAGGCAAATCCGTGATGATCTCGTCAAACAAATATCCGTGCTCGAACGAGAAGAGATCCTTGTTGATGTAGTAAATGTTGCAGCCCGCACGCTCCGTGTTGCGCTTCGCTTTTTCGATTGCCTCACCGAAGATGTCGACTCCGTACATGACGCCGGCCTTTACCGCTCTGTCCCGTTCGATCAGCATTGTGCCGACGCCACAGAACGGGTCGAGCACCTGCGCGCCCTCCTTCAGGTATGGTCGCGCAAGCTCTGCCACAAGCGCCGCGTTCACCGGCGCGATGGAAGATGCGACTGACTCGCGTCGATAGGCAAAGCGCTTGTCCGGAAGCGTGAGCAACTTCAGCATCGTCAGATAAGTGCCATCCCGGCGCTCCAGCAGACGGATCTCCAGCTCATAATCCGACACAGAATTGAGCAGCGCGCCGCCGGAGGCCTGCTCAACCGCGTCCGAGATTCTGCGCAGAAGCACGCCCCTGCGCTCCTGCTCTGTCCTGCTCTTCAGCTCAAGCCGGAAGGAGTAGGCGCCGTCTCCCTGATGCAGCCTGCGGACAAACTCAAGCACCGGCTTCGCCAGAGCCGATCCGATCCGCGCCGCTTGCTGCGCGGAGATAGATGCGGTCCCTGCCTTCACCGGAAACAGCATCTCGCGATAGGTCCGCAGCTTGCAAAGCTCTGCTACCTGCGCGCCCTTTATGCGAAGCCCGCCTGCCAGCATCGTGATCTCTCCGGTGCTGACCTGACGCGCCGTCGCCTCTCTCTGGCAGCGGTTCGTGACCAGCACAAGCTCCAGCGGTTGATGCCAGCCTGTGAAGCGATGCGGCTCTTTCTTCTCATAGCGCGTCACCATCTCCTGAAGGATTCTGGCTTCCTCCTGTATATGCTTGCGTTCCTCCGGCAAGCTCTCCATCTGTCGAAGCTGCGACAGGCGCTCTCTCAAGGCGCCTAGCACCGGCCGGTAATCCATCTGACTCATCGCCTTCAGATAGTCCGCACGGACAAACAGCGTCTTTTCATTTTTGTACGTGTCAAAAAGAATCGGAAGCAAATCTTCCGATTCCATTTTCCCCATAATAGCCGCTGTGTTTTTGCGGATTTTCGGATCCTCATTCTTCAAAAGCTCACACAGCTTCGAGAAGTCGCCTCCCAGAAGGTAGGCAAATTCCCTTCTGCTTTTTTCATCCTTAAGCTCGTCCCGCAGCGCGATCAGGTTCTGACGCAGTTGATCGCCCGCACAGATACGCTCATAATATTCTCTTACCATGATCTCCTTTATTCCTGTCCTGCCGCCGCCTGACATTCCTCGATGTAATTCATCACATCGTCCTTAAATTCTTCCCACTTGTCCTCATGCTCCACATAATACAGCGGACATTCCTTGCCTGTCACATCGTAGTGGCGAATGATATGCTCGCGGTCAATCCCGTATTTCGCCGCAAGATAGGCAGTCAAGTGCACGCAGGAATTGTAGGTGTCCTGTGTGAACCGCCCCGTCTCGTCCAGATGGCAATTCTCTATGGAAACAGAGAGATGGTTCATCGAGTTGGACGCGTACGCGATCTCTCCTACCGGCACGCACTGGATGATCTCCCCGTCGATCCCGACGATGAAGTTCGCGCTCATTGACGTATTCTGCAGATCCTTGAGACTCTCAAAATAATCGTGATTTTGCTGAGCCGTCGTCTTCGGGTTCGCCAGATAATGGATCACTATGTATTCAAGCGCGTCGATCTTCTCGCCCGGCCTGGAGTAATCGTTGATCGTCAGAAGCTGTTCGTCGATCTCAGGCATCGGTACGGCGCATTCCGTCTCCACTTCCGTCTCCGTCTGGGGCTCGGTATCCAGTTCCACCGGCATGTCCAGAAGAACATCCACGTTCTCATCCTCTCCCGGCACAAGCTGCAGCAGGAGCCACACCGCCGCCACCGTCACTGCCGTCACACAAATCCAGAGGAGGAACCTCGTCCACCTGATTCTCTTTTTCCCTTCTGATTGCTTGTCATCCATGATCTAACCCAAACTCCAACATCTTGCCGCTCCGCCGTGCGGATGCGCATTGCTTTCACGCAGTATTTTTCTGCGCCATATCTTCCATTTCCAAATAATCAGCCTGTTTCCGAATCATTCTACGCTGTAGTTCGGCGCTTCCTTCGTAATATGAATATCATGTGGATGCGACTCCTTGAGTGACGCTGCAGAGATCTTGACAAACCTTCCGCCACGCTTCAGCTCCTCGATCGTCCTTGTCCCGCAGTAGCCCATGCCGGATCTCAAACCTCCGAGCAGCTGGAAGACAGCGTCCTCCACGCTTCCCTTGTATGCAACACGGCCCTCGACGCCCTCCGGGACAAGCTTCTTCGCATTCGTCTGGAAATAGCGGTCTCTGCTGCCATTTTCCATCGCGGCGATGGAGCCCATGCCCCTGTAGACCTTGTATTTCCTGCCCTGATACAGCTCGAACTCTCCCGGGCTCTCGTCGCAGCCGGCAAACAGGCTGCCCATCATGCAGACATTCGCGCCTGCGGCGATCGCTTTCGTGATATCGCCCGAATACTTGATGCCGCCGTCCGCGATGATCGGAATCCCATACTTGTCCGCCACCTCGTAACAGTCCATGACAGCTGAGATCTGCGGCACGCCGATGCCCGCTACCACGCGCGTCGTGCAGATGGAGCCCGGCCCGATACCGACCTTGACTGCGTCCGCCCCGGCCTCGATCAAAGCCTTTGTCGCCTCTCCCGTCGCCACGTTGCCCGCGATCACCTGCAGATCCGGATATTTCTCCTTTACCATCTTCACACAATTCAGCACATTCTGGGAATGTCCGTGCGCGCTGTCCAGCACGACGACGTCCACCTGTGCATCCACAAGCTCAGCCGCGCGGTCAAGCACATTCGCCGTGATGCCGATCGCCGCGCCGCAGAGCAGACGTCCCTGCGCGTCCTTCGCGGAATTCGGGTACTGGATCTGTTTCTCGATATCCTTGATCGTGATAAGCCCTTTCAGATTGTAATCATCGTCAACAATGGGAAGCTTTTCTTTTCTTGACTGGGCAAGGATCTTCTTGGCCTCCTCCAGCGTGACGCCCACCTTCGCGGTGATCAGTCCCTCGGAGGTCATCGATTCCTTGATCTTTTTGGAGAAATCTTCTTCGAACAGCAGATCGCGGTTCGTGATGATGCCAACCAGCTTGCCGTTCTCCGTGACCGGCACGCCGGAGATTCGGAACTTCGCCATCAACTCATTTGCATCCGCCAGTGTGTTCTCCGGAGAGAGGAAAAACGGATCCGTGATGACGCCGTTCTCAGAGCGCTTCACCTTGTCCACTTCCTCCGCCTGCTGCTCAATCGACATGTTCTTGTGAATGATCCCGATGCCGCCCTGCCGGGCCATCGCGATTGCCATCCGGTGCTCCGTGACCGTGTCCATCCCTGCGCTCATCATCGGGATATTCAGCTGAATCTTCTTCGTCAGCCATGTGGTGATATCCACCTGATTCGGTATCACCTGTGAATAAGCCGGCACCAACAGTACATCATCAAACGTGATTCCCTCTCCAATAATTCTTCCCATGCCGCATCCTCGCTTTCTGATATAAGGTCCTTTGTAGTTGGTCTATCTGTTTGAATAAATACTCTAACAAATTCACTTTTCAATGTCAACCGGAAATTCCACCATACTGTGAAAATACGAAAAAAGCGAAACATCAGAATATGTTCACCTTGCGCGGCGCGATCCTGCGAATGTCGTTCAGGATCACGTCGTTGAGCTCCACCATGACGACGTCCCGCTTGCTCTCTTTGTTAAAGACGAGCGTATAAGACTGTGCCTGGGGATTTCTCGATGTAAAATCACGAACCTTCACGTCCTTCTGGTTCACATAAGAATCCAGCGCGTGAGAGGTCGACGGCGCAAGGATCTCCAGTTCCGCCATATCATAGCCTGCAATCCTCTTGCGCTTCTGTTTGGAATAGATCGCGTCGATATCCAGCTCGCCGTTCACGTACAGATACTCATACTCGACGTCCAGCCTCGGCAGGAAGAAATAACAGCAGACAGCCATCACAATCCCCGGAATGAGGAACAGCGGATTGACCATCATAAAGCCTCCGAGAATGAAGATCGCAGTCACAACGTAGGCCGCAACTTTTATGACTTTGTTTATGAACGGCGTCTCACGCGAGATAAGAATTTCCTGATAAAGATCACTCATAGCTTTCATCCTTTCTGTTCTTTGCCTGTCCCGACCGTGCGGGTTATGTTTGAAAGACAGTATAGCACAGATAAAAGGAAACGTCCAGAAAAAAGGGGAACTAAGGAGCCATGCCATCAGCCATGTACGCTTAGACTTATGAGCCATGCCATCAGCTCGCGAACTTCGTTCGCTCGCTGTTCGGCATTCGCCGAATCATCCGGCATACTACTGAGCCACGCCATTCGCTCGCGAACTTTGTTCGCTCGCTGAGGGGCTTCGCCCCATAAAATCACCGTCTGAAAAAGGGAGCTGCAAGCAGCTCCCTTCAGACTGTAGACAAAGTCCCGGCGAAAGCCGGGATTTCCTATACTTTCAACCGTCTTTCTGGTATAATAATAATTA
>CANQVT010000044.1 GCA_947627365.1 uncultured Lachnospiraceae bacterium
CCTGATAGCCCTCCACCTTCGTGCCGGATAAGGTCATCGCGTCGGTAAACTCCTGCGCCGTCACATCCAGATCCGGCACATATGCTTTCACCCATGATAATGTTGTGTTCACTCTCTCTTCCTCCTATATTTTAAACATACCCGCCTGCATCAACGCTCTGTCTGCCGAATGGGCTCCCGCCACATACAAAACTGCGCCCAATGCATCCGGCGGCAACAGTCAAATTGCTCTTCTGCTCAGAACTGCCGCAAAAACCGCGCGTCGTTCTCGTACAGCAGCCTCATATCGTCGATCTCATACTTCAGCAGCGCGATGCGCTCCAGCCCGACGCCGAACGCGAAACCTGTGTAAACCTCCGGGTCGATGCCGCACATCTCAAACACATGCGGATGCACCATGCCGCAGCCGAGGATCTCGATCCAGCCCTCGCCCTTGCAGAAACGGCAGCCCTCGCCGCCGCACTTGAAACAGGAAACGTCCATCTCGGCGCTCGGCTCCGTGAACGGAAAATGATGCGGGCGGAATTTCGTCTTCGTATTCTCGCCGAAGAGCTCCTTCGCGAACTGCTCCAGCGTCCCCTTCAAGTCCGCGAACGTGATGTTCTTGTCCACAACCAATCCCTCGATCTGATGGAAGGATGGCGAGTGCGTCGCATCCACCTCGTCCGAGCGGAACACACGCCCCGGCGCGATCACGCGGATCGGCAGCCTGCCCTGCTCCATGATGCGCGCCTGCACCGGAGAGGTCTGCGTGCGCAGCACAATGTCTTTCGTCACATAGAAGGTGTCCTGCTCATCCTTCGCCGGATGGTTCGCCGGGATATTCAGCTTTTCAAAATTGTAGAGGTCGTACTCCACCTCCGGTCCCTCGACCACCTCGTAGCCCATGCCGATGAAGATGCGCTCCACCTCCTCGCGCGCGATCGTGTTCGGATGACGATGCCCGACGTTGTTCTTCTTCGCCGGGAGCGTCACGTCAATGACTTCCTCCTTCAGGCGATGCTCCAGCGCCTGCTGCTCCAGCTTCTCCTTCGTCTCCTCGAGCACACGCTCGATCTGC
The DNA here is from genome assembly GCA_947627365.1 of uncultured Lachnospiraceae bacterium. GTDB lineage: Bacteria > Bacillota > Clostridia > Lachnospirales > Lachnospiraceae > Choladousia. Next base: position 1,061 of record CANQVT010000044.1, read on the forward strand.
GCGCGCGCCTCATTGACGAGCTGCCCAAACGCCGGACGGTCCTCCGGAGCTACCTCCTTCATGCTCTTGAGCACAGACGTCAGCTGACCCTTCTTGCCGAGGAAGCTGACCCTGACGTCGTTCAGCCTGTCCAGATCGACCGCCTTCGCGATCTGGGAAAGCGCCTCTTCTTTGATTGCCTGCAACTTGTCCTTCATGGTATTCGTCCTTTCTTTTAGAAAATGAAAAAACTTCCTCCCGCATAGGGACGAAGTCTGATCCGTGGTACCACCCTGATTCCTGTCCGCAGACAGGCACTCAACGCGCGTAACGTGCGCCCACGTCGGCTCCTAGTCTGATTTCAGAGCCACAGCTCCGGTGTGAAATTCGATCCCTGTCTGAACCCGGACGCGCTTCCAGCCAACGACACGCCCTCTCTGTCGGAAGACAACTCTCTACTATGCACCTTCATTGCCTTTTTCTTTCAAACTAAAGCTTATTCTATCCACAACAGGAAATTCTGTCAAGCTGTTTTTATGCTTTACATCCGATGTAAAGTCTTATTTCAATTATCAGGACTTTGCGCCTTTTCTTCTTCCGGCAGAGAAAACATCTCCGGCTGCGTAAGGTAATGATTGATCTCCGCCCCGATGAACAGCAGGTACATGCTGCCGTAGAGCCACAGCATCACAACCACGAGCGTCGTCAGACTGCCGTAGATCACCGACATGCTGCCGGCATAGTCGAGATACAGAGAAAAGCCGTAAGAATAAACTGCCCAGGAAATTGCGGCAAACACTGCCCCGGGAAACTGCCGGAAAAATTTCTGTCTCACATCCGGCAGGAACGTATACAACACCACAAACAGCAGGATAAGCACAAGGAGCGCGATCGCCATCGGCGTCACCAGAAGATCCCCGGTATACTTGTGCATATTCGGGAAATGGCTGCTCAGATATTCCTGGATGCTGTAACCAAACACCAGGATTGCCAGACTCAGGATCAACGCGAGGATCATCAAAACCATGTAAAACGCCGCCCGTATCCGCGTCACCAGATAATTCTTGGTCTTCTGCACACCGCAGATGGAATTCATCCCGTCCGCCAGACCCATGATCGCCTTCCCGGCCGTCCAGAGCGCAGCGATCGCCGTCCACGAGATCACCGCGATCGGCTGATTGTAGATCGCGTCGACGATCGGCTCCAGAACCTCGATCATCCCCATCGGCGTGATATCTTCGATCGTAATCATCACCTGCTGCTGCGTAATCGGCGTGAACTGCACCAGCGTCAGAAGCAGCATCAGCACCGGAAAAAAACTCATGATAATAAAGAACGCTGCCTCCGCTGAATGCGCCCTGACACGGTCTCTGTCCATCTTATACATAAACCTGAGGATCAGGTCTTTCAGTCTCGATATGAATGTCTTCCCCACACGCTTTTCCTCCGCAGTATTTAACCAGACAGCTCACACTGATAATAATATCTCAGAATCTCCCGATAGTCCAGTCCTTTCTTTGCCATGGCCGCGGCGCCGCACTGGCTCATCCCAAGCCCATGCCCATAGCCGCCCCCGTGAATCACCACTTTATCAATCTGAAGCATATTTTCCAACTCCTGCTGCCCGACGTCCTCCAGCCAGAAAAATGCGCTTGGCAGAAGCCGCATCCCGGAATGCTCCTCTCCGTCCCGCAATCGGATCGTCGTCTGCGCGGGCGACAACAGCTTTCGGATGGCATACTCGCCTTCGATCCTTTTTTCAGAATCTCCACATCGCAGCTTCAACTCCTGCGCCTGCCCGTTCCCCACCCGCTTTGTGACACAGATTTCATCGATCCGATCCGCCTGCCATCCGTACCCGGCAGCCAGCTCCTGCAGAATATCTTGCGCCGGGATCTCCGTTTCCCATCGCAGCCACGGCGAATCATACTCCGCCCCCGCGTCCGGCTCCTGCATAAGAAAAGTTCGAAACGCCTCGTCACTGTCCAGATCGTCCCGATGCTCCGACTGACAGGACGTCGAATAATACCATATCTCGTCAAGCGGCAAAATCTCTCCCCGCGTCGCCTCCACGGCCTGTCTCGACTGCGCTGTAGACCGATAATTATTGTACACCTGATAATTTACACTGTCGTCCAGATCCGCGATGGAATCCCCGGCACGCGCATTGCGGATACAGTTGCACGCATAGGTCCGCGCGCAGACCGCCTGCGCCTTCTGCGCTTCTTCCGGATAATCAGACGGCATCTCGCTCGAAACGACGCCGCACAAGTACTCCTCGAGCGGAAGTTCATTCACCAGCGCGATGCCTTCCGGCTCACGGTACAGCCAGAGCGTCCCGGCATACTGCGGATGGCCGTCCGCGCGTGTCAGGCTCTCCACCGTAAACAGCGCATCCTCTCCGCGGCGGCTGACCTGTAATGCCTGTCCCTCCTCGAGCTCCGACGCGCTTACGCTGTAAGTTTTTCCCTTCTTGATACGCTTTCCATCCAGCCTCACTGTAAAGGTTTTCTCGCACGTCAGCTCGATCCTGTCGTGATACTCACCGGCGAAATCGTCTGTCAGGATACGCACGCGCACAGTATCTCTTTCTTCTGTCTGTTCCTCACGTATGACTGCTCCCGTCTCCAGCGCGAAGCGTTCCCCATACCGGACATAGCGGTACAGCAAATATATGACAGCTCCCGCGATCACAGCCGCCGCCATCACCTGCAATCCGGCCAGCACCCGATACCTCCACCTTCTTCTCCTGTCCATCCGGCACCCCTGCGAAATAGAATTGGCTGCATTACGCCGCCCTATTTTACACTATGCCGGCCCGTCCTATTCTATTACATGTTTTATATGCAAACGCCCCGCCGCACCGGGGAGAACCCGAAGCGCACGGGGCGGTAAACCGTCTATGACTGATTGATATAATTGATCAGGCCCTCTGCCTTGATGATCTTCTGCATGAACTCCGGAAACGCCTGTCCCTGGAAGCTCGTCCCTTTCGTGCGGTTGTAGATCATACCGCTGTCAAAATCGATCTCAACCTCATCGCCTGCCTCGATCCCCTTTGCCGCCTCCGGGCACTCGATGATCGGAAGGCCGATATTGATCGCGTTGCGGTAAAAGATCCGCGCAAAGGTCTCCGCGATCACACAGCTCACGCCGGCCGCCTTGATCGCGATCGGCGCATGCTCCCTCGAGGAGCCGCAGCCGAAATTCTTCTCGGCCACGATGATATCACCCTTATGTACTTTATTTACAAATTCCTTATCAATGTCCTCCATGCAGTGCGTCGCAAGCTCCGCCGGATCCGAAGAATTCAGATAACGCGCCGGGATGATGACATCCGTGTCGACATTGTCGCCATATTTAAATACTCTTCCTGATGCTTTCATGTTATTCAGATCCCCCTGTTCTAAAATTCAATTGGCTGCAGTTCAAAGCCCAAGCTCTGCCGGCGCGGATATCTTCCCGGTCACCGCGCTGGCCGCGGCGACTGCCGGACTCGCCAGATACACCTCCGACTTCACATGACCCATCCTGCCGACGAAATTGCGGTTCGTCGTGGAGATGCAGCGCTCGCCCTCCGCGAGGATTCCCATGTATCCGCCCAGGCACGGCCCGCAGGTCGGCGTGCTAACCACAGCGCCCGCCTCGATAAAGATCTTCAGAAGTCCTTCCTCCATCGCCTGCAGATAGATCTCCTGTGTCGCCGGGATCACGATGCAGCGCACGCCTTTCTTCACCTTGCGCCCCTTCAGGATCTCCGCCGCAGCGCGCAGATCGTCCATACGCCCGTTCGTGCAAGAGCCGATCACCGCCTGATCGATCACGACGTCCTCCGTGATCTCATCCACCGTCTTCGTGTTCTCCGGAAGATGCGGGAACGCTACGGTCGGCTTCAGCGAACTCAAATCGATCGTGTACTCCTCATCGTACACAGCGTCCTCATCCGCCTCATAAATCTTGAAGTCACGCTTTGAATGTTCCCTCATGTAGGCGATCGCCTTCTCGTCCACCGGGAAGATGCCGTTCTTGCCGCCCGCCTCGATCGCCATATTCGCGATCGTGAAACGATCGTCCATCGAGAGCTGTGCAACGCCGTCGCCGACGAACTCCATCGACTTGTAAAGCGCGCCGTCCACGCCGATCATACCGATGATATGCAAAATGACGTCCTTGCCGCTCACCCACTTCGCCGGCTTGCCGGTCAGATGAAACCGTATTGCGGACGGTACCTTGAACCAGGCCTTGCCCGTTGCCATGCCGGCCGCCATATCTGTGCTCCCCACTCCCGTGGAAAACGCGCCGAGCGCCCCGTAGGTACAGGTGTGCGAATCAGCGCCGATGATCACGTCGCCGGCCACCGTCAGCCCCTGCTCCGGAAGCAGCGCGTGCTCGATACCCATCTGCCCCACGTCAAAATAATTTGTAATGTCATGCTTACACGCGAACTCGCGCACGCATTTACAGTGCTCAGCCGACTTGATATCCTTATTCGGAATAAAATGATCCATGACGAGCGCAATCTTATCCTTGTCAAACACCTTGTCCTCAGTGAATTTGTCCATCTCGTGGATCGCCACCGGGGAGGTGATGTCGTTTCCGAGCACCAGGTCAAGCTTCGCCTCGATCAGCTGTCCGGCCTCCACATGGTCAAGTCCGGCCGCCGCCGCCAGAATCTTCTGAGTCATTGTCATGCCCATAATCTGTACTCCCGCCTTTCTTACTTTATAAATTTTTTTATAGAATAGCACATTTTTTTCACACTGTCAGCAAAAAAAATGTTATGCTATCCTTAGATATCGAAAGAAAGAGGCACCCTCTCCATGAAAAAAAGATTCATCACTCTGTTTCTGCTGCTTTTGTGTCTGCTACTTTCGGCCTACTGTGCAGGCGCCGAAGAGACCCTTGCAGACCAAACGACACTCCAGACAGAAGCGCCCGCACAGCCGGCGGTCAGCTATAAAAACAAGCTGGTGCGGGAAGACGGCGTTCTCCATTATTATGACGCCCGCGGTCGCATGCTGCGCGGCAAATGGAAAACGATCAAAAAGAAACGTTATTATTTTACCGGCACAGGAGCCGCGGCGACAGGCAGCACCGTGATCAAAAAGAAACGCTATCTGTTCAGCAGCAATGGCGTGCTGATGAAGAAGGGATTTCGCAGCTTCAACGGACATACATATTATGTAAACTCAAACGGCACCGTCGCGACCGGTTGGCAGACCATCGCGAAAAAGCGCTACAATTTTACCCAAAAGGGCGTGATGCGCACCGGCTGGTTTACCAAAAGCGGCAAGACCTATTATCTGACCAAAAAGAAGGGAGCCTACAAAGGCTGGCACAAGATCAGAGGCAAAAAATACTATTTCAATGAAAACTATGTGCTGGTCAAAAACCACTGGATCGGCAGCAAATATGTGGGAAAGACAGGCGCGTATAATCCCGACAAAAAGCGGAAGCTTGGCTCGCTGGAATCCTCACTGCGAGGCGCACTGCGCTCCTATTCGGGCACATGGGCGGTCTACGTGCAGAATCTCGACACCGGAGAATCCTTCTCCATCAACAATCAGTCCATGTACGCGGCCAGCCTGATCAAGCTCTACGCCCTCGGCGCCGCCTACGAACGCATCGCGCAAAAGCGCCTGAGCGAGTCCTCAGTCACCTCCACCCTGCGCAATATGATCTGCGTCAGCGATAACTACTCGTTCAACCAGACCGTGCGCTGGGTCGGCACAAGCTACATCAATACCTGGTGCCGGGCAAACGGCTACACCCAGACCAACCAGGGCAGAGGTCTGGAGCCGAGCGGTAACAGCGCCGGGCTGAGCAACGGCAGCGGCCGCAATATGACAAGCGTGCGAGACTGCGGCAAATTCCTTGCGAGCGTCTACTACCGCAGCTGTGTGAGCAAAAGCGCTTCCGCCAAGATGCTGAACTTCCTGAAAAATCAGGAACGCCGCTGGAAGATCCCTGCCGGAATCCCGAGCGGCGTTACCGTGGCGAACAAAACGGGCGAGACGAACGACTACACGCATGACGCAGCCATCGTCTACTCGAAAGGCGCCGATTATATCCTCGTTGTGATGGGACACACTCCCGGCTCGGGCTGGAGCAGCGCGAGACATATTACGAGCATATCCCGGATCGTGTACAACTACTTTAATTAGTTGTTGATGAGCTTGTCCTCGTTGCTCCAGCTGTAGAGCTTGCGGACCTCCTCGCCGACGATCTCCGACGGATGCTCCGCCGCCAGCTTGCGCATCGCTTTGAAGTGCACCTGACCGCCTGCCGGGGACATATCCAGAAGGAAGTCCTTCGCGAACGTGCCGTCCTGAATGTCGGACAGGATCTTTTTCATCGTCTTCTTCGTCTCCTCGGTGATGATCTTCGGGCCGGTCACATAATCGCCGTACTCAGCCGTGTTGGAGATCGAATATCTCATGCCCGCGAAACCGGACTGATAGATCAGGTCAACAATGAGCTTCATCTCATGGATACACTCGAAATAAGCGTTTCTCGGATCATAGCCCGCTTCGACCAGCGTCTCGAAGCCTGCCTGCATCAGGGCGCATACGCCGCCGCAGAGCACTGCCTGCTCGCCAAAGAGGTCGGTCTCGGTCTCTGTGCGGAAGGTCGTCTCCAGAACACCCGCGCGCGCGCCGCCTATTGCCAGAGCGTAGGCCAGAGCCAGATCCAGAGCCTTGCCCGTCGCATCCTGGTGAACCGCTACCAGACACGGAACGCCCTTGCCTGCCTGATACTCGCTTCTCACCGTATGACCCGGTCCCTTCGGAGCGATCATCGTGACGTCCACATTCTTCGGCGGAACGATGCAGCCGAAATGGATGTTGAAGCCGTGCGCGAACATCAGCATATTTCCTTCCTCAAGGTTCGGCTCGATGTCCTTCTTGTACAGCGCGGCCTGCTTCTCATCGTTGATCAGGATCATGATGATGTCCGCCTTCTTCGCGGCCTCAGCCGCCGTATATACCTCGAATCCCTGCTCTTCCGCCTTCTTCCAGGACTTGCTTCCCTCGTAGAGGCCGATGATCACGTGGCATCCGGACTCCTTCGCGTTCAGCGCGTGCGCGTGTCCCTGGCTGCCGTAGCCGATCACGGCGATGGTCTTTCCCTCCAGAAGAGAGAGGTTGCAATCCTTCTGATAATAAATCTTTGCCTGCATTTTTCATTCTCCTCACTTTTTTATTATAGTTTGCCGTCGCAGGGGAAAGCCCCGCGGCATCCCGATCCCCTCAGAGATGTCGGGAAGCAGCAAATATCTGCTCAAAATAACAGCTTCGGTACCGGAAATCTCTACAGATAACGAATATCCTCCGTACCGCGGGACAGACCCGTGATGCCTGTCCGCGCAAGCTCCAGGATCTCATGCCCCTCCAGAAGTCTCAGGAACGCGTCCAGCTTCGACTGCTGACCCGTGAGCTCCACGATCAGCGAATCTACGCCGACGTCGATGACGTTGCCGCGGAACACATTCACAATCGCGATAACCGCCTGACGGTCCTCCGCGTCCACCCGAAGCTTGACCAGCACAAGCTCCCTGCTCACGCTCGTCTCATTCTCCAAAATCTTGATGTCCACCACATCGATCAGCTTCGCCAGCTGCTTCGTGATCTGATCGAGGATCTGCTCGTCCCCCGACACGACGACCGTCATACGGGAATAGCGCGGATCCGCCGTCTCACCCACCGTGAGGCTGTCGATATTGTAGCCGCGGCGGCTGAACAACCCGGCCACACGGCTGAGCACACCGGAGGTATTATCCACCAGCAATGATAAGACTCTCTTTTTCATACTGCCTTCCGCTCCTGCCTTTTTTCAAACTTTTGCAGCCGTTCAGGAAAGAACAGCTGCAAATCAAATTTCCCTTCATTCTATCAGCAATCCCTGCTTTTGTCAATTCATCGGCCCATCAGACGCTGAAATAATTCTTGATCGCTGTCGCCGCCGCTTTCGCCATGGCTTTTTTACTCTTGTTGTACACTTTTATATCATCATAGTCGTCAATGAACAAAGTCTCCAAAAGTCCATACGACACCCCCTGCGCCTGACAGGTTTTCGCATTAAACAGTCCCGCGGAACGAAAGATTCCCGTGCCTCCTCCCCAAATCGGAAGGCCGCCCGCCCTGGCCACCGCCGCGACGATCTGCTCATCGATCTTAGTATCCGTCTTGGAAGCGTTGACATACATGCTTGTCCCCTTGCATGCTCCGTTTCCATTCGGATCCTTGAGAGGATTATCCGTAGCATTGAAATGAACCTCAAGGACATAGTCATACACCTTGAGATCCGGCTTCGGCCCGGCTTTTTTGCCGGACATTACCTGATAGCAGTCATAGTTTTTATCATACATGACTACATTCAGTCCCGGCGCGATACTCGTCAGCTGCTCATAGATCAAGGTAGTGAGCTCTCTTGTGAGAATATCCTCCCGGTAATAGACAGAGGCACAGGTCGAAGAAGCCCCGGCATCCCCCTGTCCGTGCCCGGCAATCAGCAAGACGGAAACCGACGACGTGCCATCCTCTCCGATCTGTATCCCGTCAACGACCTTATTCTTTACCATCTTTCCATTGCTGGCAAAATAATAGCGCTTGCCATCGCAGACCACCCAGCCGGTCTGAACCACGCCGTTCTTGATATAATACTTGTTGCCCTTTACCGTGACCCAGCCTTTGCTCTTGCGCACGCCATTTTCTTTGAAGTAATAGCGCTTGCCCTTGATCTTCTTCAGCCCCGTCGCCATCTTGCCGGACGAATAGTAATAGGTCTTGCCGCCTATTTTCAAAAAGCCGTTCGCCAGCTTCCCCTTCACTCCCCTGGAGTCAAGCAGGTAACCGTCCGGCGTCACGCAGCTCTTGAGCATCTTCCCATCAGCACCGACATAATACTTCCCTGAAATCCAGCAGTTCTTCTTCATCACGCCCTTCGACGAAAAATAATAACGTTCCTTACTGATCGTATGCCATCCGGTATATGCGGCGCCATAGTTCGCCGAAGACTTCTTCTTCGTAAAAAAGTATCTCTTATTCTTGTAGAGAACCCATCCGGTGTGCATCTTACCGGTCTCGTCAAAATAATAGCGCTTCTTATCGATCTTCTGCAGACCTGTGTATATCCGGCCGATCTGCCCGTACGATCCCGTCGGTTCACAATAATAGCGCTTACTCCCTACGGTCTGCCATCCGGTCTGAAGAACTCCCTCTTCATTAAAATAATAGCGGTAAGAGCCGATCTGCTCAATGCCTGTCACCGCGCTTCCGCGAGGAGCATCCGGCGTCGCCGTAACGCGAAAATAATATATTTTCTTTTTTACTTTCTTCCAACCGGTATACAGGAAACCATTGCTTTTGAAATAATAGAGATAGCCATCCTCCGACTGCAGGCCACGCTTATCTGACGGCTCTGCCGGCGACAAAGGAAGCGCAACCTCTGTCTGTTCTGCCTGTCCCACCTGCTCCGTCTGCTGTGTTTGTTCCGTCTGCGCTGGTTGCACGTAAGGCTCTGTCTCCTCCGCCAGGGCCGTCAGTACCCCGTCTGACAACGCAAACGCCAGGACAAATGCCGCAACCAATATCTTCGCTCTACTCCTCATTATGTATCACTCCACCTTCATAATTGTTACATTTTTGTAACATTCTATCACAGTTTGAAGGATCAGACAAGCTTTTTATATTGACTATAGTAATATTCTATAATACTTTTCCTTGTAACAATTCCGATAAAAACACCGTTGTCATCGATTACCGGAACAAAATTCTGGTTCAGGGATGTCATGACGAGATCTTCAATGTTGCAGTTCACATTGACCGGCTGATTATCCCGCCTGCGCTGCAGCCGGCGAATCGGAATGTCCTCCGCCATGTGGAAGTCAAAGCTGCCCTGCCGGCACACCTCCCAGAGCACATCGCCCTCCGTGAGCGTCCCGATATAGGCACCCGCGCGATTAATAATAGGCACAGAGCTATACTTATGATGCTCCATCTTCTCCAGCGCCTGGCGGAGCGAATAATCGTCATACAAATATGCTACATTGCTCTTCGGTACAAGATAAAACAAGATATTCATACGGATGTCCCCCAATGATTGCAAGTATCGCTGGGAACAGTATATCATACAGGACAGGCCGATTCAATCAATACAGACTTTTTTCACATTTTTTACATTTTGGTAAGAAAGTGCGGCCTGTCCCTGATGATTACAAGAGGATCGGACGATACTCAAGGATCTCTATTGCGAGATCAACCTCCGGTTTCGAGCCGTTTTCCTTTTCTTCCTGCACGAACGCCTTCAGCTCTTCCTCCGTCCGCAACCATGCGTGGCAGGCATGTCGGAATCCATCCTGTCCCTCTGCCGTGTATGTCAGCAAAAACATTTTATCTAAACTCTTCTCCATCTTTTCCTCCTTATGGCGCAATGAACGCATGCGCTCCATGTATTATTTCTATTTTATACTATTACGCGGCCATTGTAAACCGAATTAGCTCTACCCGTCATGCTCTGACGTCAGAACCTGATCTCCTTCAGGTATCTCGCCAGCGCATCCTGCCAGGTCGGAAGCGGCGTAAAGCCGTTCTTTACAAGCTTACTCTTATCCAGACGCGAGTTGGACGGGCGCTTCGCTTTTGACTCTCCATACTCGGCCGTCGTCACAGGGATCACGTGCAGGCGGTCCTCGCGGTACTCCTCGTGCCCGAGCGCCGCGGCCTGCCGGAAGATCTCCTTCGTGAATTCGTACCAGCTGATATAGCCGCCCTCGTTCGTCGCGTGGTAATAGCCATACTTCTCCGTCCCGATCATGTCGACGAGCAGCCGCGCCAGATCGCATGTGTACGTCGGCGTCCCGACCTGGTCCGACACCACACGGAGCGTATCGTGCGTCTTCCCGAGATTCAACATCGTCTTGATGAAATTCTTCCCGTTCACGCCGAACACCCAGGCGATCCGGACAATAAAATACTTCTCCAGATTCCCGGACACGGCCAGCTCACCCTCGAGCTTGGTCTGCCCGTAGACATTCAGCGGCTTATAGTCCCTGCAGTCCGGCTGCCACGGCGCCTCCCCCTGCCCGTCGAACACATAGTCCGTCGACAGGTAGACCATCTTGCAGTCCAGCTTTCTGCAGACAAGCGCGATATTCTCCGTGCCCTTCGCGTTCACGAGGCGCACCTTCTCCACCTTGTCGTCATCCTCCGCCAGATCAACCGCTGTCCAAGCCGCGCAGTGTACCACCACGTCCGGCGCCGCGTCCGTGAGCACCCGCTCCACGCACGCCCCGTCCGTGATGTCCATCGGCACATAGGGCATCGCCGTCACGGCGGTGCCATCCGCGATCCCACTGTACTCCGGCGCCAAATCTGAACCGATCCCCTCATATCCTCTCTTCGCAAGTTCATTCATCACGTCGTGGCCAAGCTGACCCGCGACGCCGGTAACTAAGACTTTCATAAGCGCTCCTTTTCCCTTTCGGCATAGCAAAACCCCACTTTGCTGTACTTTATTATACAGAAAAGCGGGGATGTATGCAATTAAAAATGAAATAAATTTAGAGGTCTTTATTAACTTGTACTTCTATTCCTACTTCTATTCCTACTTTTTTTGCACTCACTCAGCCAATTAATCTGTCCTGCCATCTTTAGATACCCGTTCGACCAGATAACCTCTGTTCCCAATTGCTTTTTAAAGTAAGTACCGACAAGTTCCAAATACGTCTTTATACTGGCAAGGGCACATTCCGGCATACTTGCAAAATTAGGATTGTTTATAAAATTCTCTACTTCATTTCCACACGATCTCATTATATACAGCTTTTTTCTCCCATTTCCAATTCCCATAATCGGATTTGTCATGCTCTCCGCCAAAAATCTCCTTAGCATCCGAAAGTTTGCATCATCACCAGAAAACCCCACACAAAGTATATCATATTTCAGCATCGTGTCAGCCAGGCGGACATTACTCCAATTCAAAATCGTCTTTTGATAATTCTGATAGCTATTTTCACTGAATATGATCGGCCCTACTTCTTCTATCTCCTGATCAAGTACACCATGCACATGGTAAATATTGACAATATTCTTGCTCTTCTTGTCGCCCAAAACCATCATTGGCTCTGCTTTTAAATATGTATGCACATGCACCGCCACATTAAGTGTTTCGCCAAATAATTCCCATACCTCTTCATTTGCTATCAATTTATCCAGGATCATGTCGAAGTTGTATGTGACAATATTCTTTATTTTCTTCTTTATACACAGCTTCACTACAGCAGCCAGTGTCGCTATCCCTTTGACTTCATCATCGTCAGATCCATTTTCATATATATTCTTTTCTTTCCCTATAAATTTTCTTCTATACAGCTTTACAAAATACTCTTCTATTGATGATGCTGATGATTTTTTTAGTTTTTTCTCGATACTGCTAGATATTACATACCGAACTTGTTCCGCAAAAAATATCTCCCGGTAACTCGGCTCAGCCTCCGTCCCAATTTTAGGAGCATGATCGCTCTCGTCATACATCAAATATTCGCCAATTTCTAATGTACTTGTACTTTCAGTAAAAAAAGAATTCTTTAGGTGTCCAATGTATTTATCTACATTTATCTTTGTCCACGTTTTATTGAACATCCTATCATTCACGGTTAATTCTTTCTCTGAAAAAGCCCGCACAACATTATGGCACCGCATTGCCAGCAGTTTTCGTAGCAGAGTTCTCCAATCCCCGATAAAATAGGCTGTCAAACCGGCACCTACACACAGAGCCATCCGTTGATTACATAGCTTCGAAAACTCTTTTACCCTATCTTTTGCACTATCATTCGTGGAACTCAACGCTGCTTCCAAAGTGCCAAACGCCTGCCCCTGATATTCAGACAAATTCTGCATAAATAGCGTGCGAAATGGTTCTTCCAATGTATCAATTGTTTTGGGAGGCTGTTTCATTTTTGAGCTCATCATTATCCGCTTCTCCCTTCATCAGATATTTACAGAAATAGAAAACTCCATTAATCTGTCCCTTTGTATCATTATCATTAAACATATTGCGCAACTGTCCAAGTGAAAAATCTCCTTTTTTTTCAAATTTCTCTTCCTGTTTTACCCGCACCTTCATGTTTGTATTACATTTTTGGGCATATTCAATCAAATGGATTCGATATGATAACATTTTAAATTCTGTCCATTTCTTTTGTAATTCATCTTTTATTTGACCATCGCCATTCGCTAAATTATTCAAGCTCTGTCTTTTCTTTGCCTCCGAATTTTTCCAACAAACTTCCAATACAGTAAAAACTCGAAACAGCGATGCCGGCTTCAGTATCTCATGCAAATCCGTTCCCAACAAACGCGGGATAATTTCCACATAGTCGTCCATACCGATATCCAAAATGCGAATTGCAAACACATCCGAATAGATATCGCTAAACATTTCGCCCAGCATTTCGATCGCTCCTTCTTTGATCTTGCTTTGGATCAAATAGGCAGAACTTTCCAACAATCCTTTGGCAAAGCCCTCTGCATCCGCATATACGGTTTTCAGGCGCAAGGCTTCCCTGCTGTTTCCTCCTTTGTCGGCAATAATTTCGTCAGATAACGCCTTTGCTATAGCAGAAAAACTCTTACCAATCCCTGCCTGTACCGTTATTACATTTTTATTGAATCGTTCGTCATACCTTTTCTTCATTTTCGCAGAAATCGGATCTATCGATTTAATGCAAAACATAGATGGGATATATATATCCGCAAGATATTTTACAACACTCCTTCGAAAATAGTTTTCTTTTTCCTCTTTTATAATATCTCCTTTTAAACTTTCCTTATAACTGCGTTCAACAGACAAACTAAGAGCATTGCTCATCCCCCGAATTCCTTCTATTGTCGCATTTCTAATCCCGTCTCCATATTTTCTTTTTATTGATTTCTTCCTCAACCCCCCAAACAGAACGTTTTCCTCCCTCTCCAATTCCTCTATAGTAGTATTCTTATTCATGCGTAATAAAAACGTCTGAATCGGTTCTTGAATCAATTTTTCTCCGCCAATCCATTCAAAACACAGACAAATAGCGGCTTTTGTAAGATATTGAAGACGTGCCTCCCGAAACCTTTCCCCCAGATGATGCCCACACTCATGCAAAAGCATAAAAACTGTCGATCTCAGGTCAAACATCTTCGCAAAGTCTATCTGTATATAAGAAATCCTACACGTCGGGTCAGACTTTCCATATAAAAGCATATGCATAGACCGTGCATCCCGATAGGGCAGCACCAAGATCGCATGAGAAGATTGTGTCTCTTTAATACAATTTGGGAACTTATCACCTAAGAACCGTATCAATCCCTGATATGCATTCAGTAACTTATCTGATGCCGCAAGTGAACGCATATTGCTTCCATAGGTTTCCATAAACGTATATGGGGAAACCGCCATAATAGAAAACAGATGCTGAAGTTTTCCGAGCAAATCCGCCGTATCTGATATATAAGATCTTATATAAGAATCAATCTCATTCTCATGTCCTGTCGTCTTAAGTTGCCTTATATTCTTCTTGAAACTATCCGTTACTGTCGCCAGTGATGTAAAAACCGGCTTTACATATACATATAAATCTTCTTCAAACCTGCCCTCTTTTAAGCGGTACAAAAACTTTGCTATTCCTTCCACCGAACACGACAAGGATGTTAACGTGTTCAATAATTGTGAGCCATGCGACTTATCATCAGCTTCTGTGTTCCGCTTACCTTCCCCGAATATACGATTCGCTTGCTTATGCAATTTCTGCATGGAGTCCTGCAGAGATTTGATCCATTGTCTTTCTTCGGTCTTCGTGTTTTTCTCTCGATTGTCTTTTCCACTCGTCTCCACATCCGGAAGATCCCTAAGCACTGGTATTGTATAAGAAGCTTTAAAATCAGCACCTTGCTCTTCACGAACCAAATGAATAAATATATTTGTTAAAGAGGAAACGAGTTCTTCCTCACTGCTCTTATCATAGCGGTACATATAATCCCATTCTCCAAACAGGAGTGCCGCATTCTTTCTTTGATTATGGTACTCATCTGAGATATTCACCAATGTTACAAATTCTGATTTTTGAGCTTTAAATTCCCTGTCCAACCATTTTCTCAGGCGCGTTTGAAAAATATCTGCTACATCCTCCGAAGTTTCCCCTGTAATATCCAATTTGGGGAATGCACAGTGTGAGCTGGTAGAAATAATCCGGATTCCATTGTTACTCTCTTTCCGCTCTCCTATGCGCAATGCATGAATTATTTTCGCAAGCACACTTAATGTATCCGGGCGGAAAATGACCACAACATCTGATTCGCCAAGATTCCAGAACACTTGTTTCTCGATCTCTTCCTCAGTTATCCCCCGAAGACGCATTTCTTCTTCCACCAATTCTGTAAAAGCATCAATCAATGCATCTGGTGTCTGCAATCTATCATCCCATGCCAGACGAATCTTATCTAACTGAAAAAGTGTGACTATTAATGGCCGCGTCTCGTAGTCGTCCCTTTTTGAAAAAATATCCTTTCTGCCCATTTGTGCCATATCCTGTGGTGTATATAAAAATAGCGGCTGTCTGTCAAAAAGCTCCGGTGTGGTCTTCTGGCCTATTTCATAGCACTTTTTTAAACTAAGAATATCCTCTTTCAACTCAACCTTCATTCCGTCGAAGCCTCCGAGAACGAACCAATCAAAATCTTCATATGACTGATCCGGGCTCACTTGCCTTAATATCTCAATGTATACATAATTCTTTTGTCCTGTCTGCGGTATCTGCTTGTCCATCACTCACTCCACCCTCCATGTCAATATACAAAAAAACCATCGTCCTAAATATGATCTAAGACAATGGCTTTCTTTTTTTCAAGCATATTCATTATACTCCATCATCGGGATTATAAAGAAATGATTTTGATGAATCCGGATGTGCTTTAAATATGTCTAACGGGCAATCAGTGTTCCAAAATGTCTCTCCTTTTCTGCTGAAATCAGGCATCTCATTTTCCTTAGCAGTAAGCTTCTGCATTTCTATAACATAATCTGACGGATCACCTGTTAGTGCAATTACTGCCTTTTCAATATCAATAGCATTCATTTCCCTTCATCATACCCTTTCTCTGGATTTATGCTAATACTAGTGTATGATAGCATAATCTAATATGTGTGTAAAGCCCAATTTTTTTAAATTTTCAGTTTTTTTGATATATTCCCATTTTTTACCGTGCACTACGTCAATAAGAGTCAAATTGTCATGCGCTTATTTTGCTGTCAATGTACAGTATAGCCAAACTTACCTATTTTAATCCAATCATAGCACGATCGCAACTTAATTTCAACTTGAGTTCCGTACAATTTGTAGGAGCACCCGTCATGCTCTGACGTCAGAGCCCGAATCCCCCGATTCATGCTATTTCATTTCCTTGCCAATGACTAAAATTCCTTGCCTACCGCTCAAGCGTTCTCTGAACCACCTGAAGCACCGTCAGCATATCTAACGCGCCCAGCGCAAAAATAAGTATATGATCGATATTTCTTTTGATCCGGAAAAATGAGCAAGCAGCATCGACAACCCAAGAAGGCCGAACGATCCGAGACCCGGAATGCCTATATATGCCTTTTGCGTGCCGGAAACGCGTGGCTTTTGCGCAGTGCCTACAGACGACATTAAGATGACCAGCAGGAACCTTCTGCCCCGCACCGCAGACTGTAAGGATAATGCAGGCGATCAGACAAACGATATAAATACAGATGCAAGATATCCGTCTATGCGTTTTCCGTTTTTTCTTCTTCGGCTTTCGCCTTCTTTTCCTCCTGAACCTCCTCGGCGAGCATTGCCAGCACCTGTGAGATTCGCCGCACTTTCGCCGACATTCTCGACAGAGTGACCGTCAGAGTGAAAATAATAATCAGGCAAACCAGAAGGCCTATAAAAAAGACCATGTTCATCGGGGAATAAATACCCAACAAGTCGGCAATGCTCTTCAACAATCCTGGAAACAAAGTCAGAATAATAAGCGCCGCGTCGCAAGCCAGCCAGACCAGCACATACTTCAGTTCCAGCCGTCTTTTTCGAACCATACTGACGATCACTGCCAGCACAATCAGCAGAAAAGCAAGTATTAATATTTGTGTTCTCAACCTCATTTATGCTCACCTCAAGCGCTCAATGAAAATTGCCAATGTGACCTTTACCATATAATAAACGGACCGGCTCCAGGAAATTGACGAAACGCCGCCCAGACGTTCCCGCATCACGACCGGCACTTCAACCACCTTGCATTTCTTGCGCAGCAGACGGCAGACCGTCTCCGGCTCCGGATAATCCCTTGGATAGTCCTTCACAAACAGCTCCTGTATCTTTCGATTGCACATGCGCATTCCGGATGTGGCGTCCGTGATCTTCTTCCCGAACAGAACCTTCGTCAGCACAGAGAAGAATCGAATGCCCACGCGGCGGATCCCGGAAGACTGAAAGCCTTTATTGTCAATGAAACGCGAGCCGATCACCATGTCCGCCTCTTCCTCGATCAGTTTGTCCGCCATCGGCCTGAGAAACCTGGCGTCATGCTGCCCGTCTCCGTCGAACTGCACTACAATGTCATATCCGTTCTTCAGCGCATACAAATACCCGGTCTGCACCGCCCCTCCGATACCGAGATTGACCGGCAGGTCGAGCACCGTGATCCCATTCTGCAAACAGAGATCAAGCGTACGGTCTTTTGAGCAATCATTGATCACCACATAGTCAAAGTCCGGCGCATTATCCTGTATGTCCCTGATGGTCTCCAGTATACTCTCCTGCTCGTTATAAGCAGGTATTATCACCAGTTTCTTCATGTTTCTCCCTTTTCATCCTTCAGTTTGTTGGAATCTTGCCCTTTCGCATACTGCCGCACCAAAAACTTCGCAATCCAGGCCGACCAGAATTTACGGTACATCTCATACTCTTCCACCGAACGCATGTTGTCCCCGATGATTGCCGACGTCTCCGAGTCCTCATGGATCCGATGACCCATCAGCAGCTTCGTCGAATACACGAACGCCCCCTTCAGCCTAGACAGCGCTTCCCAAGCCTCCCAGTCCTCGCAGGCGCGAAATCTGTTCCGAAAAACCACTTCCGGCAGGTTCTCCGCCGCAAACATCACAGACGGGCAACAGATCGGCGAGCCCATAGAAAGGATCCGTCTGCGCACCCAGCGCGAATTCCACAAGAGTCTAATGCGAAGCGGCAGGAGCATGAGACGCTTAATTGTCAGCAGCCGGTTCTTCGTAACTTTCATTCCCTCACGTATCTCATAGTAATCGCTGAAAAAGATCAGAGGTCTCTTGACATTCTTCGCGAGAGCCAGCATCGTCTCCAGATAGTTTGAGTCATACACATCGTCCTGATGCGCAATAGTGATAAATTTTGTTTTCGCCTGCGCGTACGCGAAATTCCAGTCCTGCGTGATCCCGCCCTCGCCGGTATTCACAATGTACGGAATACGATGCCCGTCGGCAAGACCTTTAATATATTCATTCGGAGTGGACGTGACAATAATGATATTGCTCTGCACCGTCTGCGCTTCCAAAGAATGGACGCACTCCTCCAGATATGGACTTTCCTTATACGCGCACACCGCGAAAGTGTGGTTTTTATAGCTCTTCATGGTATCCTTCTGCCTGTTTTACCGGCCTGATAAACTTTTCTTCAAACATCGTCCTGGAATATGTATGTGTCTTATAAAACAGATAGCCTTCCAGATTTCCTATCTCAAACAACTTTTCTTCCGTCTCCGCGCGCGCATAAATATATTCGTAGGTTGCATCTCTTCCTGTCGACGACTGAATCCTGCCATATTTTTCAGAATTGTATACAAGAATGTACTCTATATTGCTTCTTACAAACTCAAGATCCGAAATAATGCGCATATCCAGCAGAATCAATATACTATCATATAACTTCCGGTAAATATTTGCCTTATCGATGGAACCATTCTTGAACTCTACAAAATACCACTTATTATTTTCCGCAATATAAAGTGCATCATTTGACCGGGGAATCGATGGCCATCCTTTCCCCTTCGCATATTCATGGGGAATTTTATCAAATTCAACCACTGTGATATCGCTGTTGCACATATATTCATTCTCGGACAAATCCCGGGAAGTCTTTTTCAGCGTGCAGATATGTTTTCCCAACACATCTTGCAGTCCTCTGATAACGTCTTCTGTCATACTCACTCCAAATTATTATTCAATTCATGACGCAATGTATCCAAAATCTGGATCGGAGATGCCATCATCTGGTATATTTTATCTATATTCTCTGTGACATCCTCCATCCCTACCCATCCATCCGTCACAGATGCCAGATAATAATTAACTTTATTCATCAAACCATACTTCACCGAAAACAGGTTTATCGCATCCAGAAAATACGGACTGTGGGTAGTGACCACAATGGATAGATCAAAATACTTCTGCAGAAGAACTATCAACTCCGCATAGGCGATCTGCCATTGCGGGTGAAGATGAATCTCCGGCTCATCCAGGATAAGCACATCCTTATTGTTGATCTGCCGGCCTTCCAGCAGCATCTTCAATATCAAGAATGATTTCAGCCCTGTGGACAGATTGTTAACGGAAATCGGATCCTGAAAACCCTCCTGTTCAAGACAAAACTGCTCAAGATCCTCTTGTATGATATTCCCTGAAATCACATTGCCCAACTTTTGATATATTTCAGAAAGCTTCTCTCTGGCTAAAATAGAACCGATCACTCCCTCCATCACATCGTCGCCCGAATAATGTGACAACATATTCACCAGCGATCGCTCTATGATCTCAGCGCTCGGACGTTCGCAGAGCTGGTCGACCAAAAACGGATTGGCTATATAGATAGCCTTATTCATAATCTCGATTTCCGAGCTATAACCTCCACAGATATTATTTATAAATTGCAGCTCCGTTTTCTTTCCTTTAATGTCAAGAACCAGTCTGGCAAGCGTCTCCGGTTCCCGCAATGAATTAATCTGCCTTGAAAAAACATTTCCGAAGTACCGTGAGATTATTTCCTCCAGAATTATCTGCTGTGGCAGATTGAAAATTTCTTGCGCCATTGAGCAGATTTTATCCGTCATTTCCAACAAAGTAACTTCTGAATCCGGTTTCAGGCCGGACTTCAATTCAGACTTCACTACTCTTCTCAACATATCATAGTGGATCTCTTCTTCCTTAAGCAACTTTTCAATACGCGAGGAAATCTTTAGCGCAGTACCTATCGTGCCATGGTCCCTCAATATCACATGCGACCTGTAGTTTCTAATTATCTCTCTGCATCCTGCACTTATCTCGCTGCCTCTTCTGTCTCTGATCTTCTCATCAATATCTGAGGTAGCATTAAACAAAGAAAAAAGAATTTTTCCTATCGTACTCTTCCCTGTATCATTCTCGCCCGCAATAACCGTAATTCCATCTACACTGATATCTGCCTGTCTTATCTTAGCAAAATTTTCTACCCTTAATTTCATCACAATTCCTCCTGCCATCAGGCAACGGCTTCTTGCTTTTCCAAATATACCATTTTCTTGGTGAAATGACAATACATATTCGTCTTGAGTTTCCGTACTTTTATCCACAGCAATCTGCTTTTATCTTTGCAGTGATAAACAACTTTTGAAAAATCCTTAAAAATAAGGAATCCTCTTCCTTTTTGTAGTAGAATTAAGTTGTTCAAACATAATCCACGCTAAACAATAAAGAAAGGAAATTCCTTATGCTTAATTCTACATCAATTACCTATCAAAATGAAAAGGGAAATTTTAAATTTCTCTAATAAAATTTCCAGGTGCCTCTCCCGTCCCGCTAAAAAATTCGCTGCTGAAATGACCTACGGTATCCTCGCTTCCGGAAGCTGTCTTTTGACGGACATTGTCGACCAACTCCATGAGCCTTCCAAAAAGGTTAATTCCGTGGAATGGCTCACCAGACACCTGAAAAAAGGAGCCCCCAGTAAATGGGTCCCTGGACATCCCGTCATCCATATCGACGACAGTGACGTGGTAAAACCGGATGGTTACAAATTTGAGGCACCCGGACTTGTCCGGGACGGCTCCAAAAGCTCCAATCCCAAAAATGTATATGAAAAAGGGTTCCATGTCACGGAAGCCTGTGTATTGACGGACAACAACCATCCGGTCAGTATCTTCTCCCGGATCCATTCTTCCAAAGAAAAGAATTTTACCTCCGTCAACGACATTACCTTCGCCGCTATGGAACGCGGCGCATCCTTGTTCGGAAAAGCCACTTTTGTCATGGACAGGGGATATGATGACAACAAGATGTTCTTAAAGCTCGATGAGCTGGGGCAGGATTACGTGATCCGCCTTACCGCAAAGCGCAAGCTGTTTTTCCACGGAAAATGGATCCCCGCAACACAACTCAGAAACCAGCGCAAGGGAAAGATCAAAATGCCTCTTGCCTACAAAGGCAAAAGTCATGACGCCTATCTCTCCCATGTGAAAGTACAGATCACTGCCTCGAAAAAGGACATTTATCTCATCCTGGTCTACGGCTGAGTATTCCGGCCTCCGTGACACCAGTGTCCGGCGTTTTGGAAACCGCCATTCCGACAAATAGGAAACTGTAATTCCGGGAACTGAAAACCATCAATCCGGCAATGGAAACCGCATCTGCAACACCTTAGAATAAAGGTATGCGCCTCAATGGCGTAAATAATTCTAAGGAGGTCGTGCATATGACCAAGTACCGAGAGATCCTGCGCCTGGCAAGCCTGGGTCTCAGCCAACAGGGCATTGCTGACAGCTGCAGTGTCTCCAAGAAAACGGTTAATCGTGTGCTTAAACGTGCTAAAGAACTTAACATCTCCTGGCCGCTTGAGCCTAACGAGACCGATGCCGTCCTTGCGGATAAACTGTTCTCATCCGCTCAGAAGCAGGTTTCATCAACAAAACGAATGCCTGACTTCAATTATATCCAGAAAGAGCTGCTCCGAAATGGAGTCAACAAAAAACTCCTCTGGACGGAATACTTGGAGGAATGCCGCCAGTCCGGCAGTGATCCGCTCATGTATTCTCAGTTCTGCTACTACATCCAGCAGGACGAACAAAGACGTCGCGCCACCATGCACATCAATCGGAAGCCCGGTGAACAGATCGAGGTGGATTGGGCCGGAGATCCGGCTCAGATCACGGATCCGGATACTGGTGAGATCATCCCGGCATTCCTCTTTGTCGGTGTCATGACGTACAGCCAGTATCCTTACGTCGAGGCTTTTATCAACGAGAAGCAGCGTGCATGGATCACCGCCCATGTTCACATGTATGAGTACTTTGGCGGCGTAACCCGTATCCTGGTTCCGGACAATACCAGGACGGCGGTAATTCACAACAATGACTGGTACAATCAGGAACTCAACACCATTTACCATGAGATGGCAGAACATTACAACACAGCCATTATACCAGCCCGCGTCCGGGCCCCAAAAGATAAGCCTAATGCCGAGGGGTCTGTGGGGGTTATCTCCACTTGGATTACCGCGGCTCTTCGCAATGAACAGTTCTTTTCACTGGCTGAATTAAATCAGGCTATCCGCAGGAAGCTGAAGGAATTCGTGAATCGGCCATTCCAAAAGAAAGAGGGTACCCGATATGAGATCTTCCGCGACGAAGAACTGCCATTACTGGCTAAGCTACCGGCTACCCCTTATGAACTGGCGGAATGGAAACAAGCCACCGTTCAGTTTAATTATCACATATCCATTGAAGGAATGCTATACTCTGTTCCTTACGAATTCATCAAGCGCAAGGTGGATGTGCGGGTAACCGACACCGTTATTGAAAT
>CANQVT010000045.1 GCA_947627365.1 uncultured Lachnospiraceae bacterium
CGGCATCTTTTTCAGCTCCGGTCGGAATCAACTCACTGATCTGGTAGTAATATATGCCTTTTTCCGTGTACGGGATCGCCGCAAACGAAATCGTGCCATCCGCCTTGTTCATCGCCATGAGGGAAACGCCGCCTGTCTTCACCGTGCCATCTGCATTCAGTTCCTCAAGCTTGAAAGTGAAGTCGTCGCCCGTAAGCGTCTTGTCAAATACCTTCGTCGCACCAAGAACGATGCTGGTATTCTCGACATAGGCATTCGTCAGCTCAGCCTCTGCAGGCGTGTCACCCGCTGTCACCCCTGCTTTTACACTGGCCGTCTCGTCCTCTACTACTACCGTTTCACCCTTTACTTCTATAGTATAGCCTTCGACCATGTACCCGGTTTCTGTTACAGTATATGTGCCTGGAAGAAGATCATCCAGCGTCCACTCGAAGCTCTTTCCATCGGCGCCCGTTGTCACATTTTCACCCGACAGCGTCAATTCTTTTACAAGCTTGCCTTTGGCATCCGTTACCTTAATTACAAACTTTGTCAGCCCCTTGATCTGCTCCACACTCAACCCGCTGAATCTCTTTGTGATCTTTAAGCTGCCCCATTTCTTCGTATAGGTATTCGTCAACTCAGCCTTTGTCGGTGTGTCACCCGCCGTCACTTCGACTTTGACCGTACCGTTTCTTACCGTCGCTTTTCCGCTTGTCACCACCACATCATATCCGTCAACCGTATATCCGGTCTCTGTTACGGTATATGTTCCCGGTGTAAGATTATCTACCGTCCACTCAAAGCCCTTTTCAACCTTATCCGGTATAACGTCTTCAGCCTTCAATTCCAGCGTCGCTACAGTTTCCCCGGATTCGTTCTTTACCGTGATCACAAACTTATCCAGGTTTTTGATCTGTTCCTCGCTCAGTCCCTTGAACAGCTTCTTCACCTTCAGGCTGCCTTTTTCTTCCGTATACGTATTCGTAATGGTAACCATCTTGACAGCTGTATCGCTGTCTTTTCCGACTGTTACTTTGTTCGTCTTTGTTTCTCCAACCTTGTAGGTCGCGGAGAACGGCTTGCCTACCGTGTCTGTCTCTGTCACCGTATAGGTTCCAAACGGAAGACCTTCCAAAGTAACATTCTCATTCGCCTTAAGTTTGAACGTAACACCATCCTCGACTGCCGTAAGTCCTTTTCCGGTGTTCGCCGCCACAACCTTCTGCCAATTGACATAAGTGCCTGCGTCTGCTGTAACCTTTACGGTATATTCGACGTCATCAGATTCCGTCGATTCACCCTCCACTTTCTTCTCAACAGCCAGCTTGCCATGCAAACGCTCATTTGTGAAAGTTGCGGCAGCGCCAGTCAGAGAATACGGAGAGCTTCCCTCAACAGGCTCATATTCTCCGGTCTCTCCCTTGCGAACTTTAACAGAGCTGATTGACAAGCCTTTAGCCGCAGCGCTATCCTCAGCTACTACAACCTCAATATAATAAACGGATTCATCATATTTCATTGTAGTATCCAATTTTGTCGGCTTTTTCTCTGTGAGTTTGAAATAGTAGGTTCCTGCCTCCTTAAACTTCACCGAATCAATACGGAATGTTCCATCCTCTTTGCTGACAACAGATTTTGGATAAGCTACATTAGGATCTGTCTTTTCTACACCCTTATTATCTACCAATTCAACCTTGAAGGTATATCCTGCCGCAGAGTCAGATGTCTGATAAGAACCATTTTCGACAGCTTTCAATCCTGAGAACTCGACCACCACCGATTTTGCAACAGCACCTATCTCATTCGTCACTTCTCCACTTGCAGTTGCCGATGTCACATCCGGCTGGATCTGGTGAATCTCACCGGCACTGTGCGTATAACTCTTGGCAATCATCGTACCACCAAGGTTGCCGCTTGCTCCAAACACATCGCAGCAAGGTGCAAGAACAACTCCTGTCGTCATTCCGCCCTGTGTCAGTGTTCCCACGTACGGCGTATCGTTTTCATAGTCGTAGAAGTTCCATAAGATGCGGGAAGATCTCTCATCTACAAAGTCCGCCTTTATCGACTGGCCGTCAATTGTGTATTGCCCTGGGTATGTGTAGCTATTTTCCATACCAGACATATCCACGTTTACAATAATATATTTTCCTCCATCTGACGAAAAATTGTAACCTGTCAGGTCAGACGGCTTCAGATAATAAACGACAGCGTCGCCGCTCTTCATATGGGCAATATCCGTAGATGCCTTCTGCAAGGGTCCTGACTGCGCAAAATAGCCAGGAATGTCAATTACGTCAAAACCGTTTGTCCCGGCTTTGACAACAGTCGCCTCATGCTCTTTGATATAAATCGTATTCTCATCGAGGATCAGTACCTGATTCAGCTTTCCTACCTGAACGCCATTTGTATGATTTGCTCCCTCGGCATCCCATGCTTCCTTTACTTTGTTGTAATAATTCGTCCAAGCCGGCTCACCCAAAACTACAAAGCTACCCTTCTCGGCGCCATTCAGGTCCTCATCTGCGTCAATGTGATTAAAATAAGAGTAATTGAAGTAGCCGTTCGTAACGATATCCAAGCCTTCATTTCCATTATAGGTAACATCAATCTGCTGACCATTTACGGTAATGGTTCCGGATGTCTTCACTTCTTCTCCGTTAAGCATCTCGTAGAAATAATACGTCCCGCTTGTAAGATGCTCCGCCTTAAGCTCACATTTTCCCGACGCATCTGTCTTTCCGATAAGATGCGCAACAGGATACTTCGATCCCTCACGGTAAAGATTGATCTCTACATTTTGCTCTGCGTACGGTTCGCCATCCTTCGTATAGGTTTTTGTGATGGTTATCGTATTATTTACTCTGTTATAGTTGTTGCTGCTGAAGTTAAACTGGCTCTGTATCGTCCCCTTAACCGTATCTGCTACGATCGTCGCTTCTGTATGCACGTCTTCATCATATGTCATTGTGAACACGCCAAAGTCATTCGCCAACCCCAGCAAGCTCTCTACCGCACTGTAAGAACCTAAAGTTGTGCCCTTTTGATCCAGCTTAATCGTCAGTGCATCGTCTGTACCTGTTAATGTAATATCTTCTGGGATATCCTTGACCAAACAAGAGCCCAGAATGAAGCTGCCCTCTTTTATCTCTCTGTATCCCTCTATGTTTTGCACACTGTCAGCTTTCGTCTCCTCTGGGATCCCGTTTTTCGGGTTCTCAAAGACCTTGACGCTATATTTCTCATCTGGTTTCGGATAGACAGGCGTCCCATCGTCCTGAGTATTCTTGTTATTTGAATCGTATAGCTGATCGACTTTTATATTCGGAGTAATTTTCCCGTTCTTAACTTCAACCTTTTTTACGATATGCTTATCATTTCCAGAAATAGCGACATAGAAGCTTCCGTTTTCATCCAGCTTCTCGCCCTCTAACTTGATTTCTATCGGCGCCTTGTCATCTAAGAGCATCAGCCGAAAAGGGCTAAAGCTTTCCGTGGTAAAGCTGGCTTCCCGAATCTCGCCGTTTTCAAGGACAGTCGCCTCGTTCGTCGGAAGGTACTCCACCTCACCGGAATCCATGATATGCTGAATCTGCAATTCTACACTATTCGACGCCTCAGCCTTCTCCCGAATCTCTTTCTGAGCAATGCTAACTTCTACCGTCACACCGTCTGGTGGCTCGATCTCTTGTCCATCATGTTCAAAGCGAATATCATACTGAACTACATTGAGCAAGACTTTATTCTCGTCCAGCTCAGCCCTCATCGCCTCCAGATCCTCCGCCGTCACTTCCATCGGCTCCGCCACAAGAACGGTCCCCTCCGGGAAGACGCTCGGATCAGACACAACCGCCGTCACAGTCATGCCGTCCTCTCCACTACATACGAACTCGCTCGGCAGCTCCTTCTCGACAACCTCAAGCTGCTCCGCGTTCGCCCACTGAATCTTCTCTACTGCAACTGCCTCACTGTTCACGAACCAAAGGTTCTTTAGCGCATTGACATCTGTCTGGCCGTCCTTCACCTCTGCACAGAACACAAATGTCTTTTCTTCGCCCGCCGCGATCGTCTGGTTCCTCCAGAGTACCACGCCGCCATTCGCATATACAGTCTTATTCTCTTCTGTCAGTTCATTTCCAAATGTCGCTGCTTCGATCGCTTTTCCAAGCGTCTCAAAGCTGACAAGCCCCTGCGTCTCACCGGCTTCCTTCTTATAAAAAAGCTCGTCTGCCAGGAGTACCTTCAGGGATACTCCTTCCGCCACTTTCTTCTCGGCCTTGTTCGCAATCTTCACAGTGTACTTCACCATCGGAACCATCGAATCTTCCACGGTCTTCTGGAACACTTCCTGCATAACTGAAGTTTCAAGTACGACCGCTTCTTCCGTCTCAGTTTCCTTTTCAGTCTCTGCTTCAGTCACAGTCTCGGATGCAGCCTCCGTCACTTCCTCCGTCACTTCCTCCGTAACTGTCTCTGTGATCGGTTCGCTCTGGACTTCGGAAGCCTGCTCTGTCGCTGGCTCTGCAGCTGGCTCAGTAGCCTGCTCGCTCTCTGGCGATGTCTCTCCTACAGTTTCCTCAATCAGAGTATTCTGAGGCGGCAGCTCCGTCTCCTCCGATTTCATCTCGGGAGCCAATGCCTCAGGTGCTTTCGTCTCCTCGACCTTTGTCTCCGGAGCCTGCGTCTCAGGCGCTTTCATCTCCTCGATCTTTGTCTCAGGCTCCTGATCAATGCCCGTTAACTCTGTAAACTTCTCACTCACCGGCTCGGTCTCAACAGCAAGCACGCCAAGCGTACTTCCCTGCTGTACAACCATCGCTACAGCAAGCAGCATCGCAGCCAACCGTTTCATCCTCTTTTTCATGATCTTTTACCTCCCTTTGAAACCTTTGATCTGGCAAACCTGTTCCCTCTTGTCTGTCTCTCTCAGTTACCTTTTCGCGCTTATCACAATTGTTACAAAATAGATTTGTCACACGAAATTGTCGGCATACAAAATCATGCACGCTTTGTTACTTTAAGGATACTATAGTATAATATATAATAATTTTCAATAGATAGATTTGATTTTTGTGCATTTTTTCTACCGTTTCTTTCATGTAAACTTTTTCCATCTCAGACCTGCAATGAAATGTTTTCATTTTCCATATCCCTAGGACGGCAAGAGGACTGCCTTGCAGCAGCCCTCTTGTCATTAATCCGTTATTCTTGCATATTTAGTTTTACCTTTCGCGCATCCTACTGTTTTTCGCGTTCCGTTACTTTCTCACGCGCCTTGCCTTCCTGCGCTTCTCCTCGAAGGCTGCCGCGCATACGCCAGCGGAAAGTGCCATCATCAGCAGGTATCTCATGAAGTCCGTGTCGTCGCCCGTCTTCGGCGCTTCCTTCTTAGGCACCTCCGTCTCGGTCTCCGTCTCTTCCTCCGTGAAGCTGTTCGTGATCACTACCTCCTGCCTCGAATTATTCGCATCCAGTATGATCTCGCTCTTGTCCACCGATACCTCGAACTCCGTCACTTCCTCCGGATCCAGCGGCACGCCGTTCTCATCCGTCTCTGTCACGTAGTACGTCATCGAGCTGCCGATTGTATCACCGATCGGAAGGTTCGTCACCGTGTAGCTTGTGCTCGATCCTCCTCCCAGCTCAAGCGGTACGATCTCAAGCGGCTCGCTCATATCCGGGCTGTTGAACACGCCTGCGTAGTACGTCGCGTCGGATGTGCCCTCCTCGCCGTTTATCAGGATCTTCTTCGTGATCTTAAGCTGGCCAGACAGGTAAAGGTCATCCGTGAATTCTACATATACGTTCGTGAAGTCCGCAATCGCATTCTTCTCGTCTCCTTCGAGCAGGACCTTCCCTTCCCCGGTGTACTCCGGATAGAAGATGATTCTGTCGTTCACCATCTTCGAGACAAGCAGCGTACCGTTCTCATCTGTCTCACCCACGTAGTATGTGCCCACGCTGAGGTTGTCGAACGTCACCGAACTCGAAATCTGGTTCTTGAACACGATCTGCTTCACGCTGCTGACACGCTGTGTCTTTGCCTCGTCGGAGAACAGCGCCACATAGAAGACTGCGTCCCTGATGCCGATGTCGCTGGTGATGCCGTCCAGGCGCAGGTTCTTCGTCACCGTAAGCGAATAGGTGGCCGACTCTGGAATCTTCTCGTCCGTCATCTTCACCTCGATCGTCTGGCCCGCGGCCTCTTTTCCGGTAATCTCAAACGGAACATCCGCAGATACCTGATAGCCCTTCGGAGCCTCGATCTCACTCAGTGTGTAGTTGCCCTTCGCAAGACCCGTGATATCATGTGTCTTGCCGTCTGTCGTCCACGGCTCGCCGACTGCCTTGCCGTCCTTATCCTTGATCACAAGCTTCGCGCCCTTCAGTGCCTCGCCGCTCTCGTCTACTTTCAGGATACTAACCTTATTGAAGCTATCCTCGACCAGGAGCACGCCGTCCTTCGTATTCGTCGTTGTCTTGCCGCTGTCGACCGTGCCGTCTTCCTTCAGCGTGAACGTCGTCTCCGCCGTCAGCGTATAGCCGTCCGGAGCAACGGTCTCCTTCAAGGTATAGGTCTCGCCTGTCTTCAGGCCCTTCACCTCATGCGCTTCCTTCGTGGAATCCCACTCCTCAACTACATTTCCGTCCTTGTCGAGGATCTGGATATGCGCGCCCTCGAGCTCCGCGCCGGTGGTTACATCCACTTTGCTGACCTTGACCGAGGTAATAGTATTGGTAATCGTTACTTTCCCCGTCTGTGCATCTGTAGCATACGCAGTCGTGTAGCCAGGCACGTTGCTGATCTCTTCCACCGTGTATTCGATGTCTTTACCATCTGCATTTGCCTTCGGAAGCTCCGTCCATGTATAGCTCCAACTGTTCTCTTTATTCAGCGCAACCTTTTCTCCGTATGTCTCTCCGTCCGCGAGCAGCTGTACCTCTATGAATTCTGGACGGGTATCTTCCGCATCACCCACCCACACCTTCTCGACTTCTAATTCCGTATTATTGTCGAACGTGTTCGTGATCGTGGTACCTTCTATCTTCTTTATGAAGCCTTCTACCTCTTCCTCATCAACTGTGTACTCATAAAGCTTGCCAGTTGCATCGTACTTCGGCAGATTCTCCCATTTGTGCTTCCAGCCATCAGCCACTGTCAGCTTTATCGCCGCCTCGTACTGTTCGCCATTCTGATACAGCTTCACCGTGACACTTTCCGGAAGAACCTTCATCTTCCATTCCGGTGCCACCCACACCTTCTCAACCTCTAATTCCGTATTATTGTCGAACGTATTCGTGATCGTGGTGCCTTCTATCTTCTTTGTGAAGCCTTCTACCTCTTCCTCATCCACCGTGTACTCATAGAGCTTGCCGGTTGCATCGTACTTCGGCAGATTCTCCCATTTGTGCTTCCAGCCTTCTTCCGCTGCCAGCTTTATCGCCGCCTCGTACTGTTCGCCGTTCTGGTATAGCTTCACCGTGACACTTTCCGGAAGATCCTTCATCTTCCATTCCGGTGCCACCCACACCTTCTCGACCTCTAATTCCGTATCATTGTCGAACGTGTTCGTGATCGTGGTGCCTTCTACTTTCTTGATGAAGCCTTCTACATCTTCCTCATCCACTGTGTACTCATAGAGCTTGCCGTTTTCATCATACTTCGGCAGATTCTCCCATTTGTGCTTCCAGCCTTCTTCCGCTGTCAGCGTTACCGCCGCGCCGTACTGTTCACCGTTCTGGTACAGCATCACCGTGACACTTTCCGGAAGATCCTTCAGCTTCCATTCCGGTGCCGACCACTCCTTTTTCACTTCTTTGCTCGTGGTTTCCTTCGTGTGCGTGTTTGTGATCGTTACCTTGCCTGTCGCCTCATCTGTTGCATATGCCGTCGTGTAACCGGTCACTGTGCCAACTTCTTTCACCGTATAGACGACATCCTTCCCGGCGTCCTTTTTCGGAAGATCTTCCCATTTACAACTCCAGTTATTGCCCTCATTCAGTTCAACCGGAGCACCATAAGCTACGCCACCCGCAAACAACTGCACCTGGATAGACTTTGGCCTCAAATCATCCTTGTCGTCTTCATCCACCCAGACCTTCTCTACGCTCTTGCTCGTCTTCTCGACCGTATATGTGTTCGTCACTTCCACAGTCACAGATGTCTCCGCCGTGACCTCCACCTTGCCGTCCATGCCCACACTATAAGTCGTCACTCGCTCGTAGCCGTCCACATTTCCGTTCTTCTCCGTAACTGTGTACTCACCCGGCACGAGGTTCTCAACCGTGTTTTTGCCTGCCTCGACGTCCGCGTATGTGAGACTATTCGTATAACCATCCGGTCCCGTGATCTCGAACTTGATCGCCGCTTTCTGAGCCGCAGTCAGATCCGTTGCCTTAAGGTCGCCCTCAAAAGTCTTCGTCACCGTCAGGCTGCCCTTCTTCTGCGTATATGTGTTCGTAATTATCAGCTCTGTCGGAGTGTCCCCGGCAACCACACTCACTGTTCCGTCATCACCCACATTATATGTCGTCGACAACGAATAGCCATCCTTGCCTGCTTTGCTCTCTGTAACCGTATATGTTCCAGGCACCAAATTTTCAAGTGTCTTGCTTCCGTCTGGCATATCGGCATAGGTAAATGTTATGCTATAATCGTTTGGCCCTTCTACTGTAAATACAATAGCATTTTTTTCTTCTTTTGACAGAGCGGAATCTCCTGCAAAGGACTTCGTTACTTTAAGACTACCTAATTCTTTATTATCAAAACTTGCTTCTGTTTTCTTCTCGGATACATAATAACATACGCCGTTAACGATATAATTCGCTCTTACTCCGTTGGCTTCCTTCTCCCTGATTTTTTCGCGATTATTATTATAAGCAAGCGCTTCGATAATAGGGTAATAATTGATTTTCGATTCCAGTTTATCTTCTTCTTTGTTTTTGGTTACCCTCACAACCACAAGATACTGCTGCTTGTCATAGATAAAATGTGGATTTTCCTCTTTCGGCGCTACTTCGCTGATGATATAGAAATATATACCCGGCTCTTTATAATCCACAGAACCAAAGTCCACTTTATCTCCCTCATTATTTCTTGTTCTGATTCCAACAGTTCCTTCATCACCAAAGGTAGATACATCAATTTCTGGCGGAAAACTGATTTCTTCCATTTTAAACGTAAAGGTGACTCCGTCTTCCGGCGTATTGCCGTTGACCGTCTTTTTCGCCGTGAACATTCCCTTTGTCGGAACCAAAACAGAACCATTGTACGGCCAAGAATGTCCTTCGCCGCTCACATATACCGTATTACCGACTAATGTTCCCGCATACTGAGAGCCTTTCTTCTCAACATAAGCATTCTGTGCAAGGATATGCCCGGCCCAACCGCGGCCTCCTACACCCACATTAACTGTGCTGGCATTTGGGATATTCCATACAATACTACTTCCAACGCCATCCTCCACAGTGCTGTCTGCATCATGTCCTCCCACCATCAAATGCGGAAGATCAACTGTTCCTGTATCGAGGATATTGATTACCGTGTTTTCCATTGAAGAAATATCACCGTCAATAACTACCTCCGTTACACCCTCCATGCTGCCGATTGTGACATTTCTTCCACTCGGAATGTGTAATGTAGATCCCTCAGGATAGATCAGCTCCGTTTCAGCATTCTTCTGGAAATACTCAGAAGCTGCGTCAAGAACGCCCTTTACAGTTTCAAAGTCAACATATGTGTCACTTACATATAATTTCTTTTTCGAAATGTCATCTGTAAAATTCTGTCCATTTAAGAGGATAGCCGAACCGCTTTCATTATATTCTACCTTATTGGCCGATCCGACATATGCCGGTAAAATTGTGCCATGATTTGCACTTGCGTAATTCCAGCTGCATTCAACCTTTCCTTTTACATAAGACGGCTTTGTCGTTATATCACCTTGATTTAAATTACCTCCAGGCTGCAAATCATCATTCACGTACAAATTGCCGCCTACCATAATAGCACCCACTGTATGGTTCGCTATTGTCGCGTTATTCATTGAAATTACATTATAGCCTCTCAGTAAGTTCTCAATCGTGTACCCATATTCACTGCCAAACGTAATTTCCTTATACTGGTTCACAAACTGCGGTTTATCAGCCTGCGCCCCTTCTCCTTCTGCTCCCTTAAAGAGTTCACACTTTCCCGTCAGCTGCAATGAACCGTTTTCCGCTTTAGTCTCCGTAATGGTAACCATGTATTCACAGGAATCACAGGTAATACCGGCCCACGCACTTGATTTCTGTTTGAGAACATAATAATAATTATACTCCTCCTGCTGAGCAGCCCATTCAGGTCTCTCACTCAAACTGACATTTTCAAAAGAGATATTACCATCCTTATCATTAGAAGCTTCAGTAATATTCTGCGGCCACCCAGCAGGACTGCCGCCTTGATTGGTTTCCGTCAATGTAAATGCAAATTGATTCTCCTTTAGTTCAAATCCCTGACCTTCAATTTTCACTTCTGCGCTCAGGCTGAATGACCGATCAATAATTTCCACAACCTCGTCCAGCCCCAATAAAACCACAGTAGAAAAACTGTCCGTAGTAAACCCCGCGCCTGTGACATCTCCATCGGCAGCTACATTAACGGTATCCGTCACGTCCTCTGCCACAACATTGCCGCCAGCGTTTTCCGCAAGATGGAGTATCTTATACTCTGTCGCGGATGTTTCCGTCTTCGTCTCCGGAGCAGCGAATTCAATCGCGTCGCTCATCGTGCCTGCTGCTTCCGTCTCTTGCTCAGGCACTTCTTCAGTTGTAAGCTGAACAGCATTCTTATACTGTACGGATACAGAAACTTCTCCATTCTCCGGCTCTACTTCCTGTCCGTCTACCTCAAAATGCATATCATAGGCTACATATCCATAAGAAACTGCGTTTTCTCCCAACTGTTCTTCTACTAACGCCTTTTCTTCTTCTGTAAGTTCCTTCTTGACAACTACAAACTTCGCCCCCTCCGGAAGAACTGTTCCTTCCGAAAGCGTCGCCGTCACAACCATATCGCCATTCTCAACAATAAACTCTGTTGGCAGTTCTTCCTTCACCTCCAGCAGATCTGTGTTCGCCCACCGGATCTTCTCTGCCGCTACTGCCTCGCCGTCTACGAACCAGAGATTCTTCAGCGCGTTGACGTCGGTCTGTCCGTCTGTCACTTCCGCGCAGAACACGAATGCCTTCTCTTCGCCCGCCGCGATCGTCTGATCCTTCCAGAGCACCACGCCGCCGTTCGCATATGCGGTCTTGTCCGCCTCTGTCAGCTCGTTTTCAAATGCCGATGCCTCGATCGCTTTTCCAAGCGTCTCAAAGCTGACAAGCTCCGGCGTCTCGCCGACTTCCTTCTTATAAGAAAGCTCGTCTGCCAGGACTACCTTCAGGGATACGCCTTCCGCCGCTGTCTTCTCGGCCTTGTTCGCAACCTTTACCGTATACTTCACCATCGGAACCGTCGCGTCTTCCACAGTCTTCTGGAATACTTCCTGCATAACAGAAGTTTCAAGTACGACTGTCTCTTCCGTCTCGGATTCCTTTTCGGTCTCTGCCTCAGCCACAGTCTCAGATGCAGCCTCCGTCGCTTCCTCTGCGACCGCCTCCGTTGTGGGCTCGCTCTGTGCCTCAGTAACCTGCTCTGTAACCGTCTCCGTGGTCTGCTCGCTCTCTGTCAGCGTCTCGCCCGCGGTTTCCTGCGTCTGAGCTTTCTGAGTCGTCGGCTCTGTCTCCTCTGCCCCGTTCTCTGCTGTCTTCGCCTCTTCAGCCTTTGTCTCCGGAGCTTTCGTCTCTTCGACCTTGGTCTCAGGTGCCTGTATCTCAGGCGCTTTCGTCTCCTCAGCTTTCGTCTCAGGAACCTGCGTCTCCTCGATCTTTTCCCCGGCCTCTGTCCCCGGCTCCTGGCTGATAGACATCGCCTCTGTAAAGCTCTCACTCATCGGCTCAGTCTCAACAGCAAGCACGCCAAGCGTACTTCCCTGCTGTACAACCATCGCCGTAGCAAGCAGCATCGCAACTAACCGTCTCATCCTTTTCTTCATGATCTTTTCCTCCCTTTGATCCGGCCGACTTGTTCCCTCTTGTTTAACTCATAATCATTTTTTCACATGTCGAAATAGTTGTAAACCAACTTTGTCACAAGAAATTGTTAACATGCCAAATTTCGCATACCTTGTTACCTTACGACTACTATAGTATAATATATGATAAATTTCAATAGATAGATTGTATTTTTGTGCACTTTTTTCTCCCGTTTTTTCAAATGTTTAGACATTTTTCAAAAACAAACTACGGCTGTCTCGTTTCTTTTTAGGCACTTTTGCTTTGCCTATTTTAAAGTTGGGATTTTTTAAGAAATCATCAAATGTGTAAGACATCGTCCAAGACTTGCAAAATGACAAATAGATTAATTTAAAAACAATAAAACCATGTTATACCAAAAGAATGTTCGGTACCTCGTATCCGGAAATAAGTGCATCATGCGTAATAAACAACATATTCTCTACAAGAGCCTGACAGATCAGCATGCGGTCAAACGGATCTTTATGTGGTTGTGCCTTCTCCTCACGTTTCAGTCCCGACAAGGTGAAAATATGTTTCCCCCGAATCAGCAGCTCCTGATAGCCGGACTGCAAGCAATACCCAGAAAGCGCCTCCGCTGAAACGCTCATTACATTCGGGTGCAGGAGATGTTTTATCTCAGCTTCCCACAGGGAAACAATACTATAATATATTTTATTCTCCTCATTTTCAATCATCTTGCGAGCCTTGACCGGCAATCTTGCATCATTGGAAAGCGCCCATAAGAGAATGTGTGTATCCAACAATAATCTCATATCTCGCCTCCAAACATTTCCTCTACCTCCCTGTCCCAGGACTCAAACTCATCCGGAACCCTGAATTTTCCTTCTGCCACGCCGATGCGCTTATGGACAGACTCCTGCGGAATCAATGTCATCTGCGCGACGGCTTTTCCATTCCTTGCCAAATAGATAACCTCTTCCTGTCTCATTTCAAGCATTTTCACCAGGCGTGACAATTCTGTCTTCGCCTCCAGCATATTTACCTGCGTCATATCTTTACCCCCGATCTATTTCCGCTTTATTAGCTTAGCCAGATTAGTCAACTCTAGTATATGCTTTTTCGGCTGAAATATCAAGTGGCTAAATATGCATCACCCTCCGAATAGACGACAGCTGGTACCCTCTGCGCAGAAGAAAGCGGATCATGCGCTCTGTCTCGCCGCGATCCGCCTGTTCCGCAGAATAATGCTTCTTCTCCAACCATTCCTGAATCTGCTGCTCCTCGTCCGGAGCCTCGATCTGCTGCAGCGCCTCCTGAAAATCCTCCTGCGACACGCCTCTCTGATACAGCTCCTGCTCCAGCATGCGCATGCTCTTGCTGTCCTTTTTGCTCTCAATATAATTTGCCGCATAGCGCACGTCGTCTATATAGTGAAAGCTCCTCACATACGCAACCGCCTGCTCCGCGATCTCCTCCGGATAGGACAGCTCGCTCAGCTTCCTGTACAGCTGCCGTTCCGTGCGGTCCATATGCTGCAGATAATTCATCGCGCAGAGCTTCGCCCTCTTAGGGAGAAGCTCCCGGAATATCTTCTCTTCGTACCCCGACGCAAGTTCCTCGCCCTCACAGATCCCGAACTGCTCCAATTCTTTCTTGTATAGAGGAAAGCTGCGACCGTCCTCCAGACTCACCAGACAGCGCCCGCCGGATAACCCCTCCACTTTGTCTACATAACTCATCGATTCTGTTCTATCCTCTGCTCCAGACCGGTACCTGTGCTGCCCGGTTCTATTTGATCCTGCTTAATCCTACTCTTCGTCCTGAGCCGCGTTCTTCTCCGATGAGCCCTTTTCCTCTGTGTCCGAAGCCTCCGACAGGCCATACTGCTCGCGCACCTTCTGCTCGATCTCCTGCATCACATCCGGGTGCTCCGCGAGATACAGCTTCGCGTTCTCGCGTCCCTGGCCGATCTTCTCTCCCTGATAGGCGTACCACGCGCCGCTCTTGTTCACGACATTGTTGTTCGCGGCCAGGTCAAGAATATCACCTTCCCTGGAGATGCCCTTGCCGAACATGATATCAAACTCCGCCTCCTTGAACGGCGGCGCGATCTTATTCTTCACGACCTTGATGCGCGTCCTGTTCCCAATGACCTCTCCGCTCTGCTTAAGCGACTCGATCCTGCGCACGTCCAGGCGGATCGAAGAATAGAACTTGAGCGCGCGGCCGCCGGTCGTCGTCTCAGGATTGCCGAACATGACGCCGACCTTCTCACGAAGCTGGTTGATAAATACGACCGTGCAGTTTGATTTGCTGATCACGCCGGTCAGCTTGCGCAGCGCCTGCGACATCAGTCTCGCCTGAAGTCCTACATGGGAATCGCCCATGTCCCCGTCGATCTCTGCCTTCGGCACCAGCGCCGCCACAGAGTCCACAATAATGATATCCACTGCCCCGGAGCGCACCATCGTCTCAGTGATCTCCAAGGCCTGCTCGCCGTTGTCCGGCTGGGATATGTAGAGATTGTCGATATCCACGCCGATATTGCGCGCATACACCGGATCCAGCGCATGCTCCGCATCGATAAATCCCGCGATCCCGCCGCGCTTCTGCACCTCGGCTACCATATGCAGAGCCACAGTCGTCTTACCGCTCGACTCCGGACCGTAGATCTCAATGATACGTCCCTTCGGAATACCGCCAAGACCGAGCGCGATGTCCAGGCTCAGCGAGCCCGTGGGAACCGTCTCGATATTCATATGGGCTCCCGTATCTCCGAGCTTCATCACGGAACCCTTTCCAAACTGCTTCTCAATCTGCGCAAGCGCAGCGTCCAATGCTTTCAGCTTATCTTCCTGTGCCATCTTCTTTCTCCTTCTCTCGAACTTATGTTCGTATCTGTTCTAATCCTATTACAACCGGCTTCGCTTGTCAAGCAAATCTTTTCCGCTTCTTAAAAAATCAGACGAAATCACGCAGCCCGGCAGCGCATCATTCGTCTCATTTTGTTTATCATTCGTCATATTCGTTTAATCTATTCACATATTATCAATGATATAAGATTTTGTCAAGCACTTTTTTAGAAGAATATTCTATGAATATCGTTGAACATCACGACCACCATCAGCAGCATCAATAGCATCAGGCCCGCGAAATGCACCTTCGCCTCCAGCTCCGGGTCGACACGTTTTCCACGGATCGCCTCGATGATCAAAAACACCAAACGCCCCCCGTCAAGCGCTGGCAGCGGGAGTAAATTCATCACGCCCAGATTTGCGGTCAGCAGGATCGAGATATTGAAAAGGTTCAGCCAGATGTACAGCATCCCCTCTGGCTTGCTCTCCTCATAGGTATCGCCGATCACCTGCACGACACCGACAGGCCCTGACATGTCATCCAGTCCCACACCGCCGCGAAACAGCAGCTTCAGGCTCTGTATCGTCGTGTCGATCCAGTAATAGACCTCATACGCGCTGTACTGAAGCGTCTGCAGCGGGTTCGTCCGCACACGAGCATAATTGACGCTTCCTGTGATCCCATATCTATATCCGCTGTCCGTGAGCATCGGTGTCACCGTCGTCTCGTATCTCTTTCCATCGCGCTCGTATTCAAAGGTCACAGTCTCTCCCTCATGAAACATTCCATAGTTGGAGACCTGTCGGTATAGGCGGATACGCTTGCCGTTCATTTTCGTGATTCGGTCGCCCGCACGCAGCCCAGCTTCCTGCGCCGGATAGCCCTCCGTCACAGATCGGATGATCGGAGCATCATAGCCGATGTTTCCTATGATAAAGATTGCAAGTACAAACGCAAGCAGAAAATTGAACAGCGGTCCCGCCGCCACCACCGCGATTCTCGCGCCGACCGACTTGCTGCCAAACGAGCCCTCGCTCATATCCTCGCCGTCCTCGCCAAGCATCATGCATGAGCCGCCGAACGGAAGAAGCTTCCACGAGTACCGTGTTCCGCCCGCTGTGAAGCTTAAGAGCCTCGGCCCCATGCCGAGTGAAAACTCCTCTACCGTGATGCCGTTCTTTTTCGCGAGCAGAAAATGTCCCAGCTCATGTATGATAATGATGACGCTGAACACGAGCAGCGCAATGATGATCTTCAAATGTTCCACCTGCTTTCAACCATATCACTCATTTTCCTGCAGCCTCAAGGGCAAATGCTTCGGCCTGTGTAATCGCGCACCATTTCATATACGCTTCTCTCCGTCTCGAGAATCTGATCCACATCCGGAGCTTCGATCACGCGGTGCCGGTCCATGCAGTACCGTATAATCTCATATATATCTGTAAAGCGAATCTTTTTCTGCAAAAAGCTAGCCACCGCACACTCGTTTGCCGCGTTGAAGACGGTCGGCATCGAGCCACCAACCCGAGCCGCCTCAAATGCGTACTTCAACCCGAGGAAGGTCTCTGGATCCGGCTCCTCAAAGGCGATGCTTCCGATCTTCGCGAAGTCAAGCCGTTCGCCCGCAAGGTACCGCCGCTCAGGATAATAGAGCGCGTACTGGATCGGCAGCTTCATGTCCGGCGTGCCCAGCTGCGCGATCACTGCCCCGTCCTTAAACTGCACCATCGAATGAATGATGCTCTGCGGCTGTACGACGACCTGAATCTGATCGAGCTGCGTCCCGAACAGCCATCGCGCCTCCATGACCTCGAGTCCCTTGTTTACCATGCTCGCCGAGTCGACCGTGATTTTCTGTCCCATCGCCCAGTTCGGATGCTTCAGCGCGTCCTCGAGCTTTACCTGCGCAAGCTGTTCGCGTGTCATCCCGCGGAACGGCCCGCCGGATGCCGTCAGCAAAATTTTGTCAATCTCGCCGCGGTTCTCTCCGTTCAGCGCCTGGAAGATTGCGCTGTGCTCGCTGTCCACCGGGAGAATCCGCACGCCATGCTCCTTCGCGAGCGGCATAATGATATGCCCCGCCGTCACGAGCGTCTCCTTGTTCGCGAGCGCGATGTCCTTGCCGGCGCGGATCGCCTCGATCGTCGGGACGATCCCGATCATACCTACAATCGCAGTCACAAGGATCTGTGCCTCCTCACAGACGGCCACGGCCTTCAGGCCTTCCATACCGCAAAGCACCTCCACCGGAAGATCCGCTACTGCCACGCGCAGCGCTTTCGCGTCCTCTTCCTCCCGCACCGCCGCAATACGCGGCCGGAATTCACGAATCTGCTGCTCTAGCAGATGAATATTTCTCCCCGCTGCGAGCGCCGCCACCTCTATATCCCCGTTCGCGCGCACCACATCGAGCGTCTGTGTCCCGATTGAGCCCGTCGAGCCAAGAATCGCAATCGTCTTCAATTATCGCTCACCCTTTCATTGAAGCAGAAAAAATCCCTGCGCCAGATAGTACACGACCGGCGCGATAAAAATCACGCTGTCAAAGCGGTCCAGAATCCCGCCGTGTCCCGGAATCAGCTTCCCGTAATCCTTGATCCCGTGGTTCCGCTTGATCGCCGAGGCCGCCAGATCGCCCACCATCGAAATCAGAGCGCTCACCGCACAGATCACCCCGAAATACAGCATATGATTTCCCTGTGTCGCAAGCCTGCCGGAAACCGCAGCCGCATAGATCACGCCGAGCAGCGCCGCCCCGACAACGCCGCCGACCGCGCCCTCCACCGACTTCTTCGGGCTGAGCTTCGGCGACATCTTATGCTTTCCGATCAGCATTCCCACGCAGTAAGCGCAGGTATCGCAGCCCCATGAACCGAGAAAAATAAGCCAGACCAGATACGCCCCGTCCTTCATCATCCGCAGCTGATAAATACACGAGAGCATCACCGCCACATAGACCACGCCAAAAAACGTGCCAGTCACCTGCTGCGTCTGATAGCGCGGATACGTGAACACATATACCGTCATCAGCAGAATCAGGGTCGCAATCAACACTGTCATAGTATATGCCGAAAAGTCAAGAAATACTATCAGATAGTAAGCAAAACAGCCCAGATAGCCCACGAGCGCAAGCGGCGAGAAACGCTTGTCGTCGATCCCCAGCGCGCGGTACAGCTCATCCATCCCGATGATGGAGATCGCCAGAAGTGTCGCAGCGAGAACAGGACCCCCGGTGATAATCACCACAAGCGCGATGACCACGAGCACGATCCCGCTGATCAATCTTGTACGAAACATTTCATTCCTCCTTGACTCCGCCGTAGCGTCTGTCACGGCTGTTGTATTTCTCTATGGCCTGCCGCAGATCGTCCTTCGTAAACGCCGGCCACGGCACCTCGGTAAAATAAAATTCTGTGTACGCAAGCTGCCACATCAGATAATTCGACAGCCGCTGCTCTCCGCTCGTGCGGATCAGCAGGTCCGGATCCGGCACCCCAGCCGTGTCGAGATAGCCGGAAAAACTCTCTTCGGTGATCTCCTCCGGCCGCAGCTTCCCATCCACGCAGTCCTGCGCGGCTCTGCGGATCGCCCGAACGATCTCATCCCGACTCCCGTAATTGATCGCGATCTGGAAGTTCAGCCCGGTATTGTCCTTCGAAGATTCCACGAGCCGCGCCAGGCTGTCCTGAAGGTCCTGATCGAGCGCGGTCGGATCGCCGAGCACGCGCACCTTCATGTTGTTGTCCCTCGCCGTCTTGAGGCAGGTCTTCGTGTAGCTGCGGAACAGCTTCATCAGCGCGTCCACCTCGTCCTTTGAGCGCTTCCAGTTCTCGGTCGAGAAGAGGTACACCGTCAGATACTTGATGCCCATATTGTACGCGTCTCTGCAGATAACCTCCAGATTCTTCGCACCTCGCACATGCCCGTAATTGCGCGGCATGCCCTTGCTCTTCGCCCAGCGTCCGTTCCCGTCAAGTATGATCGCCACATGCTGCGGAATCACCATATAGTTTCCCTCCATGCAAAGGGACTGTCGCCAAACAACAGTCCCCTGTATTTATACGGTAAGGATCTCCTTCGACTTCTCTTCCACAGACTTGTCGATGTCCTTGATATACTTGTCCGTCAGCTTCTGGATGCTGTCCTCAAGATCCTTGATCTCGTCCTCGGACACATCCGTCTTGCCGAGCTTCTTCAGGTAATCATTGGCGTCCCTGCGAATGTTGCGGATCGCCACCTTGGCTGCCTCACCTTTTTTCTTTACATCCTTCACGAGATCCTTTCTGCGCTCCTCCGTGAGCTCCGGGAAGATCAGCCGGATGATCCTGCCGTCGTTCGACGGATTGATGCCAAGGTCGGATGTGAGGATCGCCTTCTCGATCGCCTTCACCATCGAAGCCTCCCACGGCTGGATCTGCAGAACGCGCGGCTCCGGAACCGTGATATTTCCCACTTGCTGCAGCGGCGTCGGCGTACCATAGTAATCCACGCGGATCTTGTTCAGCACATTCGGATTCGCGCGTCCTGCGCGGATCGTCCCGAACTCCTCCAGAAGATTCTTGTGCGTCTTCGTCATCTTCTCGTCGTAAATCTTGATTCTCTCATCCATCTCTCTTCCCTCCTGATATATATGATCTTTCCTGCTCAAAATGCCTTTCACGTCTTTCCCGCCAGGCACATTTGTTTCTATCTGAATGCATTCTGTGCACATCATTCCGGATCCGCAGAACATATCCTCCTGATGTGTCCGATCATGCCGTCACTCGCGTCCCGCTCAGCTTTCCGTTCACCGTGTCCACGATACTGTTCTCCTGATTCAGGCCGAACACCAGCATCGGCATGTGGTTCTCCATGCAGAGGATCGACGCCGTCATGTCTACCACGCCGAGCTTGCGGTCGATCACCTCCTGGATCGAGATCTCGTCAAACCTCTTCGCCTGCGGATTGTCCTTCGGGTCACTGTCATAAACCCCGTCCACCGACTTCGCAAGCAGGATCGTCTCCGCCTCTATCTCAATCGCGCGCAACACCGTGGCCGTGTCCGTCGAGAAATACGGATGCCCAGTCCCACCGGCCAGAAATACCACCGCGCCCTCCGCGAAATACTTCATCACCTTGTCCTTGGAAAACAGCTCCGTGAACGCGCCGCAGGCAAACGGCGTCATCACAGCCGTCCGGATCCCGACCGAGCGGAAGATCTCCGATACGTAGATGCAGTTCATGACTGTCGCCAGCATCCCGATCTGGTCTGCCTTCGTCCGGTCGATATGCTCGCTGGAACGGCCACGCCAGAAATTTCCGCCGCCGATCACGACACCAATCTCCATTCCCTGCTCTACCAGCGTCTTCACCTGGAGAGCCACCCTCGTGACTGTCGGCTCGTCAAACCCGGTCTTTTTATCTCCCGCGAGCGCCTCACCGCTCAGCTTCAAAAGTATCCGCTTCATATAGTTAACCCTCCTACGCACAGTATATCAAAATCTTTCTGTGAAATCTACTGTAATTTGCAAATCTGTACACGCTTTTTGTCTCTTTTGCTCATTTTTTTGCGGCCTCGGCGACATGCGCTTCACTCTGATCCGTATAATAGCGCCGCTTCTTCATATAAAACTTCGACAGCCGCTTGACTCCGCCGCTGAGATAGCGGAAGGTCGGCTCCGTGATGATCGCGAAGATCACCAGAAGCATCACACACTTTTTGGAGATCGAAGTGATCGCAAAGATCTTGCTGACAAAGATCATGCAGTAGAGCAGCCCGGCCGCCATGCCAAACCACAGGAACCAGTGGTACTTCGTCATCGGGGACGCGATCTGGTACAGGATCATCAGCCCGACGATCGCCAACAGTATCGTGGACGAGGTCGAGACATCGTTCGCATCCACGCCGAACTCCATGCAAAACAAGTACAGGCCACTGACCACGATAAAGTCGGTCAGGCCGCCCGGCAGCGCCTTAAAGAGCACATTGCTCAGGAAATGCCCCTTGATGCGATCCGTATTCTGCTCCAGTGACATCACGAACGCCGGGATACCGATCGTAAACGCGCTAATCAGCGAGATCTGCGACGGCTCCAGCGGATAGTTGACCATCAGAACGATCGAGAGGATCGACAAAAACAGCGAGAAAATGTTCTTCACGAGGAACAGGCTGGCCGTGCGCTCGATGTTGTTCACGACACGTCTTCCCTCCGCTACCACCGCGGGCATCTTGGAGAAATCAGATTCCAGCAGTACAAGCTGGGCCACCTGCGCGGCCGCGTCGCTCCCGGACGCCATCGCGATACTGCAGTCCGCGTCTTTGAGCGCCAGCACATCGTTGACGCCGTCTCCGGTCATTGCCACCGTGTGTCCCGCACTCTTCAACGCGCTGACAAGACAGCGCTTCTGGTCCGGCGTCACTCGTCCGAACACCGCGTATTTGTCCGCCGCCTCCGTAAGCTCTTCGTCCGTAAGCCCTGAAGTGTCTATATAGGTCTGCGCCCCGCGGATCCCAGCCTCCTTCGCTACCTCGGAGACGGTCACCGGATTGTCACCGGAAATAACCTTGATCTGCACGCCCTGCTCCGCGAAATACGTAAAGGTTTCCTTCGCTTTCTCGCGCACTGGGTTCGCGAGGAGCACCATTCCCATCGGCTCAACGCTCTCGCTCAGCGCCTGTCCGTCCAATGTTCCGGAATATTTCGCGAATACAACCGCACGATATCCCTGATGGCTCCAGTATTCGATCTGAGAAGCATATTCTTCGTACTGCCTCCTCAGAACGGACTCCGGCGCACCGAGTACATAGCTCGCGTCCTCAAAGACCGCGCCGCTGTATTTTGTCACAGAAGAAAATGAAAATACGCGCTCCGGCCGCTTCCCGCTGCGCTTGCGGAAGAAGTCCTTGATCGCCTTCATTGTGATATTGTCGGCTGCCATCGCCGCC
Organism: uncultured Lachnospiraceae bacterium; assembly: GCA_947627365.1. Classification (GTDB taxonomy): domain Bacteria; phylum Bacillota; class Clostridia; order Lachnospirales; family Lachnospiraceae; genus Choladousia. The sequence continues at coordinate 21,824 of CANQVT010000045.1, forward strand.
GCGAAATCCCCGATCGCAAGCTCGAACTCCGCCGCCTCCTCTGTCGAGAACGCCGGAAGCTCCGGCTGCGGCTGCTCCTCCTGCACCGGCCCTGTAATCTGTAGCTCAGGCTGAACCTTCATCTGCGCCTGAGCCGTCTCTGCACCCTGTGATATCCCGGCGCCAACCACAGCCGCGTCTGCTTCTCCCATACTGTTTGCGCCGCCATCCGGCCCCGCCGGCTCCATCTGCAGGCCGGCCCGCAGCGGAAGCGCCTTCTTGACCGTCATCGTGTTGTCCGTGATCGTACCGGTCTTGTCGACACAGAGCACATCCACGCGCGCCAGAGTCTCGATGCATTTCATGTTATGCACGAGCACCTTCTGCATCGCAAGCCGCATCACGCTCACCGCCAGAGCCACGCTCGCGAGCAGGTACAGACCCTCCGGGATCATGCCGAGGATCGCGGCGACCGTCGCGGTCACGCTCTCGCGTATCGAAGTATTATTGATAAAATGCTGCTGACTAAACAGAATGATCGCGATCGGTATGATCAGCACGCCGATCATCTTAACCAGACGGTCCAGAGAACGTATCATCTCTGAGACCTCCTCGTCGTTCATCTCCTTCGCCTTTAACGTAAGCTGGGAGACATAGGAATCCTCTCCGACGCGCTCCACCCTGCCGTGGCACTGCCCGGACACAATGAAGCTCCCCGAGAGCAGCGTATCTCCCTGCTTTTTGGCGATCGCGTCCGACTCACCCGTGATCAGGGCCTCATTGACCAGAACATCTCCGTCCTCCACGATCGCGTCCGCAGGTATCTGATTCCCCGCGCCAAAGACGACGATGTCATCCAGCACAAGCTCCTCTGCAGGCACCTGCTGCTCCGTGCCGCCACGCACTACCGTGCTCTTCGGCGCATTCAGAATGCGCAGATTGTCCAGCACCTTCTTTGAGCGCAGCTCCTGAAAGATACCGATCAGCGTATTCCCGATGATGACCGGGAGAAATGTCAGATCGCGAAACGATCCCACTAGAATCAACATCACTGCTATGACAAAAAAGATCAGGTTGAAATATGTGAAAATATTGCTACAGATAATCTCACGCTTTGACTTGGACGGCGCTTCGATTGCATGGTTCACAGCATCCTGCGCAATACGCTCCTGCACCTGCTCCTCAGTCAGTCCCTCCGTCACAGCAGGTGTATAGCGCTTGATCGGCGGGATAATCTTCTCCGGGAGCTGAAACTCCTCAGAAATCACCTTTGTCCGAAGCAGCTTCTTCCGAAACGCCTTCAGATTGCGCCACAGATCCTTCCCCTGCTTTTCCTTCGGCTTTATTTCCTCGTAATTCTCTTCGATGAGTTCTTCTTTTTCCACGTCCGAATCCTCTTCCTATATGAGATACAGCCATATACGGCTCATAGCTTTCGCGAAGATTTTACCATACTTCATGCCTTTTTTTAACCCTGCAAATTCTGAAATTTTAGTAAACTATTTTAATTTCTTGTAACCTGCAGTGTAATTTGATATACTTCCAGTATGGTTGTAATGGCTATCCGGACGCCCTGCTCTGTGTGCGGATGTTCCGCCGCAAACACGTTGTTCTCCTAGATTCGCTCCGCCGCCTATGGACAGCTGTCTCCGCAAACTCGCTTCGCTCAGACATGCTCCGACAGCTGTCGCTATGCTCGCGAAT
>CANQVT010000046.1 GCA_947627365.1 uncultured Lachnospiraceae bacterium
GATTTTTATAAAAATTTACAGGAAAAGGGGGTTCAATTATTTGAAAATGATGTTAAAATAGAATGGAATGAGAAGTCTGCCATCGCGTCAGGGACTTTGCTTGTCGGGGAACAGGCAGTGAAGCGCGTTGGGGTAGAGGACTACAAGGAGGAGTTGCCTGACGATGAGCATGGTTGAAGCGCCGCTTAGCATTCCGGCGGGACAGGAGCAGAATATCTTCGGCCAGTTTGACCAGCATGTGAAGAAGATTGAGCGTTCGCTCATGGTAACGGTGTTGAACCGCGACGGCGTGACGAGGATTCTCGGAAATCCAGAGGGCGTACAGCGGGCGAAGAAGATTTTTGACAACCTGTGCCTGCTTTCCTCCAGAGGGAATGTCATCACGGAACAGAACGTGGACTATGCGATCGCCCTGTCGATGGAGGAGAAGCAGGATTCCCTGGCGGAAATGGACAGCGACTGCATCTGCCATACGGTCAACGGTAAGCCGATCAAGCCAAAGACACTCGGGCAGAAAGCATATGTCGACGCGATCCGCAGGGATATGGTCGTATTCGGCACAGGTCCGGCGGGTACCGGCAAGACATATCTTGCGATGGCGATGGCAATCACAGCGTTCAAGAACGACGAGGTGGGACGGATCATTCTGACAAGACCGGCGATCGAGGCGGGCGAGAAGCTTGGATTTCTTCCGGGAGACCTTCAGAGCAAGGTTGATCCATACCTGCGGCCGCTCTACGACGCGCTCTATCAAATCATGGGCTCTGACAGCTTTCTCAAGAATATGGAGAGAGGGCTGATCGAGGTAGCCCCTCTTGCGTATATGCGCGGACGCACATTGGACAATGCTTTCATCATACTGGACGAGGCGCAGAACACTTCGCCGGCACAGATGAAGATGTTCCTGACGAGGATCGGCTTCGGCTCAAAGGTGGTGGTGACGGGAGACCTGACGCAAAAGGATCTTCCCGCAGGGAATCCATCCGGTCTGGACGTCGCGATGAAGGTGCTCGGAAAGGTAGAGGGCATCAGCTTCTGTGCCATGACGAGCAAGGATGTAGTGCGGCATCCGCTCGTACAGCGCATCGTCAACGCATACGAGGAATATGAGCAGAAGGACAAGCTGAAGGAGAGACGAACGGCGAAACGGAGAACATCATGACGATTGACTTTGAGAATGAGTACGGCGATGTGCCGGAGCTGAAACCCGAGGAGCTTGCAGAACGTGTGATTTGCGGAAGCCTGGATTACCTGGAGTGCCCGTATGAAGCTCGGGTGGGACTGTTGCTCACGGGAGATGAGGAGATCCGCAGGCTCAATCTGGAGCACAGGGGGATCGACCGCGCAACAGACGTCCTGTCGTTTCCGATGACGGAGTATGACCGTCCCGGAAATTTTGCGATGTTTGAAGACGAGGACGTCGGATGCTTTGATCCGGATTCCGGCGAGCTGTTGCTGGGTGATATTGTTCTGTCTGCAGATCATGTGCTCGCGCAGGCGAAGGAATATGGACATTCCGTGAAGCGCGAATTCGCGTTTCTGATTACGCACAGCGTACTTCATTTGGTCGGCTACGATCATATGTCGGACGGAGAAGCCAAAGAGATGGAGCGTTTACAGAAAGAAATATTAAATCAGCTAAATCTTACAAGGGAGGAATCAATATGAAACACAGACATTTGAAACGACTGATCGCAGCGGCAAGCGCAGCCGCAATGCTGACAGGATGCATGGCGCCCGGCTTTGCGGTATCGGCCGCCGAGGATAACGGCATGGTACGCAGCTTCCTGACGGGCAAACTTGTTCCGGAAAGCGTCGGGCGACAGAGAGCGATTTCTGTCATGCTGAATAACATCTACGACGCGCTGCCCCAGTCCGGCATCGGGAACGCGTCCATTGTCTACGAGGCTCCGGTGGAAGGCGGTATTACACGTCTGATGGGAATCTTTGAGGATTATCAGGACGTTGAGCGTATCGGCTCCGTGCGGAGCAGCCGTGAGTATTATGTCATCTTTGCGCGTGAGTTTGATTCCTTCTATTTGCATTATGGACAAGCCTGGTATGCCCTCCCTCTTTTAAGGGATGGTGGCACATACAACATCAGCGGCCTGAGCGGAGAGAACGATGCAGGACGCGGCGAAGAAGAGTATGTCTATTACCGCGGGGATGATTTCCCTGCGCCCCACAATGTGTTCACAAACTACGAGATGGTTCAGGCGGGAATCGATTTCCTCAATTATCCGCGCGATTACTCGGACTGGTATTTGGAGCAGGGCGGCCACTATCAATTTGCGTCGGACGACGCGCCGGTCACGCTGGAGAACGGGCAGGACGCCGGCCGTGTAGAGGTCGGTTATGACTACAACAACGCATATTTTACATACGATGCGTCGACGGGCAAATATCTGCGCTTCCAGTTTGGCGATCCGCAGATCGACCTGACGACGGGTAAACAGCTCTCTTATAACAATATCATTTTGCAATATTGCGACTGGAGAAATCAGGTGGATTCCGATACCTATCTGGATATCGACGTCGTGACCAGCGGAAGCGGCAAATTTATCACAAACGGCAAGGCCATCGACGTTACCTGGAGCAAGGACGGCGGCAGCTGGGATGATCAGTTCGCGCCGGGCAACTTCACACCGACCAGATATTACGATGAGAGCGGCAATGAGATCACGCTGAACCAGGGCAAAACATGGGTCTGCATTGTGTTGAATACAGAGAGCGATAAGGTTCAGATCAGCGCCGAGTAAGATTCCGACCTGCCGCGGCCGGAGGTAAGCAACCCGGCCGACGGTGGTCCTGAAGAGGTTCAACGTGAAAAAGAAAACGAAGAGTAGAAACAATTTTTTAGTCCAGGGTTCGATCCTGGCGGCGGCCTCGATCATAGCGAAGATTATCGGCCTGATCTATCGAATACCGCTTCTCAATACACTGGGAAACGAAGGAATCAGCTACTATTCGACCTCGAATGAAATCTACGCGATTATTCTGATGATCTCCTGCTTCAACCTGCCGCTCGCGATTTCCAAGCTTGTCTCGGAGCGTGTCCACAGAGGCGAATACCGTAACGCACACAAGGTGTTTCTGTGCGCGGTGCGTTTTGCGCTGCTCTCCGGAGGTTCGCTGGCTCTGCTGACTTATATCTTTGCGGGAGCTATCACAAAGTATCTGATGTCCTACGAGCTCGCAAAATACAGTCTCCGTGTCCTCGCGCCGGCGATCTTTATCTCAGCGATCATCGGGACGTTCCGCGGATATTTTCAGGGCTATTCGACGATGGTGCCGACCGCGATCTCTCAGGTGATCGAGCAGATCGCGAACGCCGTGATCACGCTGGTCTGCGCAGGTATTATGTTCAGCTACGGAGAGACACTTGCCCGGACCGAGGGCAACGCCTCTCTCGGCCCAGCCTGGGGAGCGGCCGGAGGAACTTTCGGCACGGTCGCGAGCATCACGATCGCGCTCATCTTTATGATGGCCATGTACACGATGCAAAAACAGACTCTTGCGCGTAATATGCGCCGAGATCACAGCGAAGTTCGTGAATCCACGGTGTCAATTTATCGACTGTTGATCCTGACGATTCTCCCGGTGATTCTGAGCACGGTTGTCTACAACATCAGCAACGTCGTGGACCAGGGGATTTTTTTCAAGGTGCTGAAGGGTCAGGGCTACACCGACGCGCAGTATGGGACGATCTGGGGGATTTATTCCGGGCAGTTCCGCGTACTGATGAATGTGCCTCTGGCGTTGGCGTCCTGTCTGGCTCCGTCCATCGTGCCGAGTCTGACTGCGGCGATGGCAAATCGGAACCGTGTGGAGGCGCGGCAGAAGATCCGAATTTCCATTCGCTTTACAATGCTGCTGACGATCCCGTGCGCGGCCGGGATGGCGGCGCTGGCGAAGCCGATCATCACAATGCTGTTTACGCAGGAGACCGGCGTGCCTCTTTCTGTTGGTATCATGCAGGCGGGCGCGCTGATGATCATTTTCTATGCGCTGTCCACGCTCACAACCGGTATTCTTCAGGGGCTTGGTAAGCTCAAGACCCCGCTGATCAACTGCTCGGTCGCGCTGGTTCTGCATCTGATCCTGCTGTATATGCTTCTGACAACCGCCAATCTGAACATCTATGCGGTTGTCTACGCCAATATTTTCTTCGCGGTTGTCATCTGCGTCCTGAACGGGATCGCGATTGCACGCTGTATGAGTTATCGGCAGGAGTGGTACAAGACGTTTATCGTTCCGGCGATCGCCTCTATCATCATGGCGGCTGCTGTTTACGTAGTCTATACAGTGTTTAACACATTTGCGGGGAATACCATATCTACGATACTTTCCGTGCTTGCGGGAATCGTCATTTACTGTGTAGGTCTTGTCTCGTTCCGCGGCATTACGATCGATGAGCTGGAAACCTTCCCGAAGGGACATCTGATCATACGCGCGCTGCGAAAGATCGGGCTGGCAAGGTAATATTCGCGAAAGCAATGAGCCATGCCAGACGTGTGACAGGGCGAAGCGATCACTAAATAATATAGTAGTCGAGGAGTTTTTCATGGACAACAGAGAGGGACTCAGTAAGAAAAAACGAATCATCGTAAAGATCGGAAGCTCCTGTATCACGCACAGTGAGACAGGAGCTCTGAATCTGACGAAGCTCGAGATTCTGGTGCGTGAGCTTTGCGATCTGAAAAATACGGGCAAGGACGTGATCCTGGTGTCCTCCGGAGCGATTGCGGTCGGCCGGCAGACGATCGGCTTTCATCACAGGCCTAAGAACGTGGCCGAAAAGCAGGCCTGCGCGGCAATCGGCCAGGCACAGCTGATGATGATCTACCAGAAGCTGTTCAGCGAGTATGGGCATCAGGCGGCGCAGGTTCTGATGACGAAGAAAACGATGGTGGACAATCTGAGCAGAAAGAATGCCTCAAACACCTTCGAGGAGCTGCTTCTGCTCGGAGCGATTCCGATCGTAAACGAAAATGATACTGTGGCGACCTACGAGATTCAGTTCGGCGACAACGATATGCTTTCTGCAATCGTGACTGCGCTGGTCGGCGGAGATATGTTGATCCTGCTCTCGGACATCGAGGGGCTCTACACGGACGATCCTCGCGAGAATCCGAATGCGCGATTCATCGACACTGTGGAGAAGCTGGATGATGAGCTGATGCGCATGGGCAAGGGCAGCGGCAGCGACGTCGGAACCGGCGGCATGGCCACGAAGCTTTCTGCCGCGAAGGTGGCGACGGCTGCGGGCGCGGACATGGTGATTGCGAGCGGCGCGGACTTCCATGTGCTCCACAAGATCATGCGCGGGGACAAGATCGGCACGCTGTTCCAGGCAAGGCCGCGGGAGGAGTTTCATCTGATCGATATACTGGAGGATGAACTGTGAATTCGTGTTTAGTTCACTATAAGTTTTTCATATTGGCTACCCTGACGCCCTGCACGGGCTTGCAATGTCAGGGCCGTGCGGAAGCGCCCCCTCACGTTCGTTCAGCGGCATATCGTCGGAAAGCATTTGAGAACGCTTCGCGTTGCTTTCCGACTCCCGCTCGCGCTTAATCGGGCACGCAGCGGTGCATAAGCTCGCTTGCGCTCACCAAGCACCGGCGGCCCTCAATGATCTGCCCTGACACAGCAAGTCCCTTTTGCCGGGCTGTGCGTTGAATTGCGAAACGAAACAGCGTGCGATGGGCTGTCGGTGTTCCGCGCGCAAACGATAGGCAGTTCGACGCAGGATTCGCGAGCATAGCGACAGCTGTCGGAGCATGTCTGAGCGAAGCGAGTTTGCGGAGACAGCTGTCCATAGGCGGCGCAGCGAATCAAGGAGAACAACGTGTTTGCGGCGGAACATCCGCAGACAGCGCACGCGTTCGGATTACACTTTAAGTGAACTAAACACGAATATAGAGACTAAGAGGTGCATGTATGGATGACAGAAAACTGCAGCGCATCAACGAGCTGGCGCGGAAATCGAAGGCCGAGGGCCTGACGGAACCGGAACGGCAGGAGCAGGCGGAGCTTCGCAGGGAGTACATCGAGGCGATCCGCAGGAATCTGCGAGGGCAGCTCGACAACATTGATGTGATCAACAAAGACGGGAAAATAGAGAATCTGGGTGAGAAGTATGGAAAAAAAGGAAATTAGGGCGCGCGTGATCGAGCGCAGAAAGCGGCTCACTGCGGAGGAGATCGCAGAGAAAAGCGGCCGGATCTGCGCGCGGATCCTGAAGACGGACGCGTTTGAGAAGACGGAAGCTGTGTATGTGTACATGGACTGCAAGGGCGAGGTTTCGACAAGGCCGTTGATAGAGGCTGCGTGGAAGCTGGGAAAGAAGGTCGCCGCTCCCCGCGTGCAGGGAGATGAGATGGCCTATTATTATATTGAATCATACCAGGATGTCGCTCCGGGATATTTCGGGATTCCGGAGCCGGTTTCGTCCTGTGGGGAAGCGCACGACGAGGGTGCGCTTCTGATCGTGCCGGGCGTGGGCTTTGACGCGAAGCGCCATCGCTGCGGTTACGGGAAGGGGTTTTATGACCGTTATCTGGAGGTGCATAACGGACACACGACGGTCGCCGTCGCGTTCGAGTTTCAGCTGGTGGACGAGGTGCCGGCGCAGGAGTATGATATTCTGCCGCAGTATCTGATCACGGAGCAGAGGATGTTTGCGGATCCAGACGTGCTGCTCTCCGCAATCGGACAGAGTGCGCGCGCGATGGAGCCGGTGCTGCGAAAACTGTCCACGGCGCAGAAGAATGAGGCGCTGTTGAAGGCGGCGGACGAGCTGATCGCTTGTCAGGCCGAGCTTCTGAAGGCGAATGCGGAGGACATCGAGCGGGCGAGGGCGAACCAAATGCCGGAGGGCCTTGTGGATCGGTTGATGCTGAATGAGAGCCGGATCGAGGGCATGGCGGAGGGACTGCGCCAGATCGCACGGCTCGACGATCCGATCGGAGAGGTCTCCGAGATGAAGCAGCGGCCGAACGGGCTGCTGATTGGCAAAAGACGTGTGCCGCTCGGTGTGATCGGAATCATCTATGAGTCCCGTCCGAATGTGACGGCAGATGCGTTCGGCCTGTGCTTCAAGACCGGCAATGCTGTGATTTTAAAAGGCGGGAGCGACGCAATCCAGTCCAACACGGCGATCGTGCAGGTGCTCGGACATGCGCTCGAAGCATGCGGTATTTCGCGGCGCGCGCTGCAGCTGATTCCGGTGACAGACCGCGAGACGACGGCGCGCTTCATGTGTCTGAAGGAATATGTGGACGTCCTGATCCCGCGCGGCGGTGCAGGGTTGATCCGTACCGTGGTCGAGAAGAGCACAATCCCGGTGATCGAGACCGGGACCGGCAATTGTCATATCTATGTCGACGAGTCGGCGGATCTTGCTATGGCGGTCGAGATCATCAACAACGCGAAGACACAGCGCATCGGGGTCTGCAATGCCTGCGAGTCGATTGTGGTGCATGAGAGGATCGAGAAGGAATTACTGTCGATGCTGAAGCAGCGTCTGGACGAACACCATGTGGAGCTGCGCGGCGACGAGCAGGCTTTGTCCTGCTTCGAGGGCGGCGTGCCTGCGACGGAAGAGGATTGGGGGAAAGAATATCTGGATTATATTCTCTCCATCAAGACGGTCTCCTCGATTGATGAGGCAATCGCGCACATTAACCGCTACAATACGGGGCACTCCGAGGCAATTATCACGCGCGACTATGCGAATGCGATGCGCTTTCTCGACGAGATCGACGCGGCGGCCGTGTATGTCAACGCCTCGACGCGCTTCACCGACGGTTTTGAGTTCGGTTTCGGCGCGGAAATCGGCATCAGTACGCAGAAGCTGCACGCGAGGGGGCCGATGGGACTTGAGGCGCTGACGACGACGAAATACATTATTTTCGGGAACGGGCAGGTGCGGCCATGAAATAGTCCTACCATCTCACATCAGGAGATTAATTGGGAATAGGGAACAGGAAAGGGCAGGACGATATGAATCAGGATATTGATTTTGGCAAGATAAATCTGAATGATCAGCCGCCTCTCTCAGAGTCTGAGCGCCAGTATTATTTCATCGAGAAATGCCGTCAGTGGACGGAGCATTTTGAGCAGGAGAACGGCCGCCGTCCGCGAGCGTGCGTCTTCAATATGGGCTGTCAGATGAACGCCAGGGATTCGGAGAAGCTGCGCGGGGTTCTGGAAATGGCCGGATACGAGCTCATAGAGGACGAGACTGCAGACTTCGTGATCTACAACACCTGCACCGTGCGCGAGAACGCGAACCAGAAGGTGTACGGGCACCTGGGGCTAGTTTCAAATTATAAAAAGAAAAATCCGAACATGAAGGTCGCGCTTTGCGGCTGTATGATGCAGGAGGCGGAGGAAGTCGCGCGGATTCAGAAAAAATATCGTTTTGTGAACCTTGTGTTCGGCACGCACAACATTTTTAAATTTGCGGAGCTTCTGTGGACGGCGCTGGATTCCGACCGCATGATCATTGACGTCTGGAAGGATACGGACAGGATCGTTGAGGATCTGCCGGCACAGCGGACGTATTCCTTTAAGTCCGGCATCAATATTATGTTCGGCTGCAACAATTTCTGCAGCTACTGCATCGTGCCCTACGTGCGCGGGCGGGAGAGGAGCCGCAGGCCGGAGGACATCCTCTGCGAGATCGAGCGCCTTGTGGCGGACGGCGTGAAGGAAATCATGCTGCTTGGGCAGAATGTCAATTCCTACGGGAAAAATCTGGACGAGCCGGTCACGTTCGCGCAGCTTTTGCAGCGTGTGGAGCAGATTGAGGGTCTGGAGCGTATCCGCTTTATGACCTCGCACCCGAAGGATCTCTCGGATGAGCTGATCGCGGTCATGAAGGACTCAAAAAAGATCTGTCGTCATCTGCACCTACCGTTGCAGTCCGGCAGCACGGAGATTTTGAAAAAGATGAACCGCAGGTACACGAAGGAGCAGTACCTTGCGCTTGTGGACAGGCTGCGCGACGAGATGCCGGACCTGTCGATCACGACGGACATCATTGTCGGTTTCCCGGGAGAGACGGAGGAGGATTTTCAGGAGACATTGGACGTCGTGCGAAAGGCGCGCTACGACAGTGCGTTTACCTTTATCTACTCAAAACGGACGGGGACGCCTGCCGCGGCCATGGAGAATCAGGTGCCGGACGACGTTGTGAGGGATCGTTTCAACCGTCTGCTTGCCCTTGTGCAGGAGATCTCGCAGGAGATGTCGAAGCGCGTGGAGGGACAGACGCTGCCGGTGCTCGTCGAATCTGTCAATGAGCAGGACGACAGCCTTGTCACAGGGCGCCTGAGTAACAATCTTCTCGTGCATTTTCCGGGCGGCAGCGAGCTGATCGGGACGATCGTGGACGTTTATTTAAAAGAGTGCAAGGGTTTCTATTATATTGGAGAGAGGCGTGAAGCCTGATTAATCCCTGGCTATTTTTTGAACAGGAGAATTACTGTAATGGCACAACTGACACCAATGATGCAGCAGTACATAGAGACAAAGGAGCAGTACAAGGACTGCATCCTTTTTTATCGTCTCGGCGATTTCTATGAGCTGTTTTTCGACGACGCGCTGATCGGCTCCAAGGAGCTGGAGATCACGCTGACCGGGAAGGACTGCGGGCAGGAGGAGCGCGCGCCGATGTGCGGAGTTCCGTACCACGCGGTTGAGAGCTATCTGAACAAGCTGGTTTCGAAGGGCTACAAAGTCGCAATCTGCGAGCAGGTCGAGGATCCGAAGGAGGCCAAGGGCATCGTGAAGCGCGAGGTCATCCGCATCGTGACACCGGGCACGAACCTGAACGCGCAGGCGCTCGACGAGACGCGCAACAATTACCTGATGTGCATCGTCTATATGGCGGACCGCTATGGGGTTTCTGTCGCGGATATCTCCACCGGAGAATACCTCGTGACGGAGATTGAGGACGAGCGCAAGCTGCTCGACGAGATCACGAAGTTTGGTCCGTCCGAGATCATCTGTAACCATTCCTTCTATGTCAGCGGCGTGGACATCGACGACATGAAGGACAGGCTCGGAATCACTGTTTTCGCGCTGGAATCCTGGTATTTTGACGACAGTCTGTGTTCCCGCGTGCTCATGGAGCATTTCGGCGTATCCGCGCTCGAAGGACTGGGCATTTCCGACTACAGCTGCGGCGTGATCGCGGCCGGGGCGCTGCTGAAATATCTGATGGAGACGCAGAAGACATCCATCGCGAATCTGACGAGGCTGGTGCCGTACTCGATCGGGAAATACATGATCTTAGACAGCTCGACGAGGCGTAATCTGGAACTGTGCGAGACGCTGCGCGAGAAGAATAAGAAGGGCTCGCTTCTGTGGGTGCTGGACAAGACAAAGACAGCGATGGGCGCGCGGCTTCTGCGCAAATTCGTGGAGCAGCCGCTGATCGAGACGAAGGAAATCAATGAGCGGCTCGACGCGGTGGAGGAGCTGAAGGACAACGCGATCACACGCGAGGAGCTGCGGGAGTACCTGAACCCGGTCTACGACCTGGAGCGCCTGATCAGCCGCATCAGCTACCAGACAGCGAATCCGCGCGATATGATCGCCTTCAAGACCTCTCTCGCGATGCTGCCGCACATCAAGTATATCATGAAAAGCCTACAGTCGCCGCTGCTGGTGCGGCTGGAAGAGCAGATGGACGCATTGGAGGATCTGCACGCGCTGATCGAGGCGTCGATCGTTGAGGAGCCGCCGATCGGCATCCGGGACGGCGGTATCATCAAGGAAGGCTACAACGAGGAGGTCGACCGTCTGCGCAACGCCAAGAGCGACGGCAAAAACTGGCTGGCCGAGCTCGAGGCGAAGGAGCGGGAGAAGACCGGCATCCGCACGATGAAGATCAAATACAACAAGGTGTTCGGCTACTATCTTGAGGTGACGAATTCCTACAAGGATCAGGTGCCGGATTACTATACGAGAAAACAGACGCTTGCGAACGCGGAGCGCTACATCACGCCGGAGCTAAAGGAGCTCGAGGATATGATCCTCGGGGCGGAGGACAAGCTGTACTCGCTTGAGTACGGACTTTACCTGGAGATCCGCAACCGCGTAGCGGAGGAGATTGAGCGTATCCAGGAGACGGCGAAGGCTGTGGCCGGAATCGACGTGTTCGCGTCGCTGGCGCTGGTCGCGGAGCGGAATAATTACGTGAAGCCGACGCTCAACGAAAAAGGCGTCATCGACATCAAGAACGGTCGTCATCCGGTAGTCGAGCAGATGATCCCGAACGATATGTTCATCGCGAACGACACCTATCTGGACAATGGAAAGAGCCGGATCTCGATCATCACCGGACCGAACATGGCCGGGAAATCCACCTACATGCGGCAAACTGCGCTGATCGTGCTGATGGCGCAGATCGGGAGCTTTGTCCCCGCGTCAAGTGCCAAAATCGGGCTCGTGGATCGCATCTTTACCAGAGTCGGGGCTTCGGATGATCTGGCGAGTGGGCAGAGCACGTTCATGGTCGAGATGATCGAGGTGGCGAATATCCTGCGCAACGCGACGAAGAACAGTCTGCTGATCCTCGACGAGATCGGCCGCGGCACGAGCACCTTCGATGGCCTGAGCATCGCCTGGGCGGTCGTGGAGCACATCAGCGACACCAAGCTGCTCGGGGCGAAGACGCTGTTCGCCACGCACTACCACGAGCTGACCGAGCTCGAGGGCAAGCTGACCGGCGTCAACAATTACTGCATCGCGGTCAAGGAGCAGGGCGACGATATCGTTTTCCTGCGCAAGATTGTGAAGGGCGGGGCGGACAAGAGCTACGGGATACAGGTGGCAAAGCTCGCCGGAGTGCCGGACAGCGTAATCGCGCGCGCGAACGAGCTGGCGGAGGAGCTGACGAACGCCGACATTACGGTGCATGTGCAGGCTTCGGCCGCGGAGGATTCCGGACAGAAGAAGGTGAAGCCGAAGAAATACGATCAGGTTGACCTCGACCAGATGTCTCTGTTCGAGACGACCAGCGATACGGATGTGCTGAAGGAGCTTCAGGAGCTCGATGTGTCGCACCTGACGCCGATCGACGCGCTGAACACGATCTACCGTCTGCAGAATAAATTGAAAAACCGCTGGGAAGGCTGAGCTTTCCGGCGTGTTTGCGGAAAAGAAGATATGCATTGGGAGATTGTCAGGATGAACCGAAGCGGGAAAAGAAGCAGATTGTGTACAGATGGGTTTGATACTTATGTGCTGGACAGGGTTCTGGTGATCCTCGGAACGGTATCATTCGTTTGCGCGTTCTTCATTTACCATGTCGTCGGAGATGAGAATCTCGCGGACATTTTCGGGGCTTTCGGACTCGCGGCGTGGTATATGCTCGCCCTGCAGTTTCTTTTTAAACTGAGCGGCGGTTACAGGATTTTTGACGATGGGATCCTATTTCACTACCGATTCCTGAGACACAAACTGCTGTATCAGGATATCAAATGCATCATCGTCGTAAATGCTCAGGTAAACCTTCGTATTACCTCTACTCCGTATGTCGTTCTGATCGGCGGAGAAAAGGACCGGATCCTGGAATACTGCAGGATTGCGCCCAAAAGGCATGTACTCTCAGAGATGAACATCCGGTATACGCTGGGCGCGGAGATCGGGTGCTACCATCCGGATAATATCCGGTATTACTTTAAGAAAGGTTCCGCCACCATCCACGATTACGGATTCTGGTGGAACAAGCGGGAAATACATAAGCTCCTTGCAGGTTATCCGGGAGACTATTATATTGCGGCGTCGGTTCTGGAGCATAATCACGACAAGTTTGACGAGATCGTAAAGAAATACGAGATCAGCAGCGAGCGGATCCATTTCATCAACGATTCGGTAGGCGGGAAATTTGTGTGGAGATGACAGTCTGGGGACAGGAAGGTATATAATTCTAGTATCATCTTTGACAAAATATTTCTTGATTTTTAATCATAGATATGTTATGTTCTGTATAGAATATAGTTGTAATGCATTACAGTTTAAGGGCTGGTCGCATGACCTGGGTCCACCAACCGGCGGGTAAGACACCCGCCCTTTTTTTAAAATAGGATATGAAAGAACTTAGCATTTTTGTAGATGAATCCGGTGATTTTGGCGAATATGATTTTCATGCGCCATATTACATTATATCAATGGTTTTTCATGACCAGAATGTTGATTTAACCGAAGAGCTTAAACGCCTGGATGCTTCTCTTTTTAATATAGAAATGCGTAACCATTGCATCCACGCTGGCCCTATTATACGGCAAGAAAATGAATACAAATATATGGATTCAGAAAAAAGAAGAAAGCTTCTGAAGAATCTTATGGCTTTTGTCAGACGTGCCCGGATTAATTGCGAGAGTTTCTATATTGAGAAAAAACATATTGGTGATAGCGTAGAAGCAGCCGGAAAACTTGGCAAAGAGATTTCCGGCTTTATTAAGTCACACTATAGTTTTTTTACAGATTTCGATATTATTAAAATTTATTATGATAATGGTCAAGTTGAAGTTACCAGGATCCTTTCGACTGTATTTCATGTACTATTGGATAACATAGAATTTAAGAAAGTAATTCCATCGCAATACAGATTATTTCAAGTCGCGGATTTAATATGCACGCTACAATTGACAAAACTAAAATTGGAAAGACATGTTTTGTCAAAATCGGAAATGAACTTTTTCGGTGATGAACGAACTATAAAAAAGAACTATCTAAAACCAATGGCTGCAAAAAAGTTGGTTTAATAAGCTTACGGTTGAAAGGAGCACATCATGAACGAGATCACCCTCTTAAGTCAGGAGACGATCGATAAAATTGCGGCGGGCGAGGTCGTGGAGCGGCCAGCCTCTATTGTGAAGGAACTCGTCGAGAACGCGATTGACGCGGGAGCGAACGCGGTCACGGTCGAGATCAAGGATGGCGGTATTTCGCTTGTGCGCATTACGGACAACGGGAGCGGTATCCCGAAGGAACAGGTGCGCACGGCATTTCTGCGTCACGCGACCAGCAAGATCCGCACGGTGGACGACCTGTTGACAACGGGGACGCTCGGGTTCCGCGGTGAGGCGCTTTCAAGCATTGCGGCGGTCTGTCAAGTTGAGATGATCACAAAGACCGCAGGCGGGATCACGGGCGTGCGCTATGTGATCGAGGGCGGCGCAGAGAAGACGTTTGAGGAGATCGGTGCGCCAGAGGGCACGACGTTTCTGGTGCGCAATTTGTTCTACAATACACCTGCCCGCAGAAAATTTCTCAAGACAGCGGCGACAGAGGCAGGCTATGTAAGCGACCTGATGGAGCGGCTGGCGCTGTCGCATCCCGGTATTTCTTTTAAGTTTATCAACAATGGGGACACGAAACTGCATACCTCCGGCAATTGCAATCTGCGCGACATCATTTACGGTATCTACGGAAGGGATATCACCTCAAATGTCGTAAAGATTGACGTCGGAGAGGGGAGCAGCCTGCATATCACAGGCTTCATTGGAAAACCTGTAATCTCACGCGGCAACCGGAACTTTGAGAATTATTTTGTCAATGGAAGGTATGTGAAGAGCGCGATCGTGGCACGTGCGATCGAGGATGCTTACAAGCCGTTTATCATGAATCATCGATTCCCCTTCACGGTGCTGATGCTGCAGATCGATTCCGCACAGGTGGACGTCAACGTGCACCCGACGAAGATGGAGGTGCGTTTTGCCGATCAGAGCGGAATCTATGAGCAGGTGCTGCAGGCAGTGAAGGACGGACTGCTCGGGAAGGAACTGATTCCGGAGATCACGATTGACGAGCCGAAGATTGCAAGACAACCGCAGACACAGAGCGGCACGGGGCAGGCAAGTACACATGTTCAGATTAGACAAAACGGAACGCCGGAGGATATGCGGGCAAATACAGGTTCGGGAAAGCAGCAGATATACAATGCGAATGATTCACAGACGCCCAGGGAAGAGAAACGTTTTCGCTACCCAGAGCCGTTTGAGAAGATTCGCAGCCAGCTGATCGCGGAGGCGGACAGTCCGTATGAGGCGAAGTATCCGCAGCGACAGCGCACGGGGACGATTCGCCCGGTAACGGGAAATATTGTACATAACGAAATACAGGCAGAGTTCGGCAACGGGCAGGAATCGCAGGCAGTACAGACTGAAGCGGAAACACAGACCGGGAAATCCGTTCAGATGCAGCTGTTCGACGACCGTTTGCTTTCTGCGGAAGGCATGAAGAAACACCGTCTGATCGGACAGCTTTTTGAGACCTACTGGCTGATCGAGTATGAGGAGAAGCTTTATATTATCGACCAGCATGCGGCGCACGAGAAGGTGCTCTACGAGCGTTTCATGGAGAAGTTTAAAAAGAAGGAACAGACTTCGCAGATGATTACGCCGCCGCTCATCGTCACGTTGAGCATGCAGGAGGAGACAGTGCTGAAGCAGAACCTGGATCATTTCGCGGCGGTAGGCTTTGCGATTGAGCATTTTGGCGACCGCGATTATTCTATCAGTGCAGTGCCGGGCAACCTTTACGGGATCGCCGACCACACCCTGTTCACGGAGATGCTGGACAGTCTGACCGACGTGTCGGAGAAATCCTCCGCGCAGGCGATTCAGGAGAAGATTGCCTCGATGTCCTGCAAGGCAGCAGTTAAGGGAAACCATAAGATGACGGCGCAGGAGGCGGACGCGCTGATCGCGGAGCTTTTGACGCTGGAGAATCCGTATAACTGTCCGCACGGCCGCCCAACGATCGTTGCAATGACGAAGCAGGAGCTGGAGAAAAAGTTCAAGCGGATTGTGTGATAGCCTGCTGACAGAAATGGATTGGAGAAGACCGATATGAACCTCAAAATAGCATTTTTGCAGATTCTGCCGGGAAGGGATCTCAATGAAAATTTTCTGATAGGAAAGAAAGCCTGCATTGAGGCAAAGGAAAAAGGGGCAGATATTGCTCTTTTCCCGGAGATGTGGAGTGACGGATACGATTTGCCGCAGGAGCATAATCAATTAAATGCGCTTGCCATTGAAAAAGAAAATGCCTTTTTGAAAGAATTTCGCAATCTTGCAGCAGAGCAGCAGATGGCGATAGGGATCACTTTTCTAGAAAAGCATAGCCCAAAGCCACTAAATTCGGTTCTCTTTTTCGATCGAACGGGAAGGGAGCTCCTTCACTATTCTAAGGTGCATACCTGCGCTTTTGATCTTGAGAAAGTCTTAGACGGCGGGGATGATTTCTATACCGCAGATTTGGACTTTGGAGGAGGAAGCGTAAAAATCGGCGCTATGATCTGCTTTGACAGAGAATTTCCGGAGAGCGCCAGAATATTAATGCTGAAAGGAGCCGAGCTTATCCTGGCACCGAATGCCTGCCCGATGGAAATCAATAGACTGTCCGCTTTGCGCGCAAGGGCATATGAGAACATGGTGGCAGTGGCGACCTGTAATTATCCAGAGGGACATCCCGATTGCAACGGACATTCCACTCTTTTCGACGGCGTCCCATGGCAGGCGGAGGGAGTCAGGGATATGTGCGTTTTTGAGGCTCCGGGGGCTCCCGGTGTTTACGTTGCCGAGCTTGACCTGGACCGTCTCAGGACTCATCGAAGCAGCGATGTTATGGGCGATAAATTCAGGCATCCTGACAAGTATGATATCTTGTCGGATGAAAACGTCTGCGGAGTTATTGGCGGGGAATTTTATAGAGCCGGAGGATCCGGAAAAAGAAGATAAAAGAAATCGAGAAAAACGAGAGCCCTCATCGAAACAAGGGCTCTTGTCTGTCAAATCCGATTATTTCAGCTTCATCCCGTCATGAAATGCTTCGCCGACGCGCTCGGATACCTTGTAGTAGCCGTGTGTGTACGGGTCGAAGGCGATGGCGTTCACCAGAGACATATCAAGCTTTCCGTTCGTCATCACGCGCTCGTCCGCTGTGACGTTCACGACCTTTCCGATCACGCCGCAGCCGTATTCGTTGTCCTGATATTCGATGAATTCGCATTCCAGACAGAGCGGGAACTCATTGATGACAGGGGCGTCCACCGTCTCTGCCTTACTGGAGGTGAGACCGGCCTTTCCCAGCTTGTCTGCGGTCTGATTCCCGGATGTGACGCCAAAATAGTCCGCTTCCACTACATGAGCTGCGTCGGCAATGCTTACCGTAAATGCGCCCCTTTCCTTAATGTTCTTGACTGTCTTGTGGGATTCGCTCAGATTGAGGGCTACCGTGTTCCGCTCCTGCATGGTTCCCCAGGCGGCGTTCATGACATTCACGCTGCCGTCTTCATTGTAGGTGGCGATCATCAGTACCGGCATGGGGAAAATCCCTTCCGTGATATTCAATTTCTTTCTCATAAACAGAACCTCTTTTCTTTGAATAATATTGACAAGCTTATGCCGTCAGATATAATTATATCCGTCATTGTAAAAAAAGCAAGTCAGACCGTTCGGATAATGATAAGATGAAATCGGAAAGTATGAGAGGAGTAAATGTGATGAATACCAAAAAGAAATACAGAAGGACGCTGCTGGCCTGTTACCTGGGCTTTATCACGCAGGCAATCTCGGCGAACTTCGCGCCGCTTCTGTTTTTGACTTTCTATAATACCTATGGGATATCCTACGGGTGCCTTGCGCTGATCTCCACCTGTTTTTTCTTCACGCAGCTCGTTGTAGATTTTATCTGCGCAAAGTTTGTGGATCGCATCGGGTATCGGATCTGTATCGTCGCGGCGGAGATCTTATCCGGCGTCGGATTGGCGGGTCTTGCGTTTCTGCCGGATTTACTGCCGTCGCCCTTTGCAGGGATTTTGATCTGTGTGGTGATCTACGCGGTTGGAAGCGGGCTGATCGAGGTGTTGTGCAGTCCGATCGTCGAAGCCTGTCCTTTTGAGAACAAAGAGGGAATGATGAGCCTGCTGCATTCGTTTTATTGCTGGGGTTCTGTCGGCGTGATCCTTGGTTCCACACTGTTCTTCGGCCTGTTCGGGATTGAGCGCTGGCGCGTGCTGGCCTGCCTGTGGGCGGTTGTTCCTCTGTATAATATCTATAATTTTGCGACATGCCCGATTGAGCCTCTGGTGGAAGAAGGGCAGAGTATGACGATGGGGCAACTCTTCCGGACAAGAATCTTTTGGCTGCTGATTGTGCTCATGGTATGCGCGGGTTCATCTGAGCTTGCGATGGCTCAGTGGGCTTCCGCATTCGCGGAGTCGGCGCTGCACGTCTCAAAGACGGTCGGCGATCTGGCAGGCCCCTGCGGTTTTGCGGTGTTTATGGGAATCAGCCGTGTCTTGTACGGAAAGTTCGGCGAGAAAGTCGACCTGCAGAAGTTCATGATCGCGTCCGGGATTCTCTGCCTGTGTTGCTATCTGCTGGCCGGGCTCGCGAAGCTGCCGGTTCTCGGCTTGATCGGCTGTACGCTCTGCGGTTTTTCGGTTGGGATCATGTGGCCGGGTTCGATCAGTATCTCGTCCGCGGCGCTGCCGATGGGCGGGACCGCGATGTTTGCCCTTCTGGCTCTGGCCGGTGATCTCGGCGGAGCAGTCGGCCCGGCAATTGTCGGGAATATCTCACAGAATGCCGGAAATGATCTGCAGGCTGGTGTGCTTGCCGGGATCGGCTTTCCCATTGTGCTGGCGGTGACGGTACTGGCGCTGCGCAAGCTGAGAAAAACAGCATAGGAAAGCGGTTTCTGTGGGTTCTTGTAATTCTGTGAAAAGTATGGCATTATTAACTTCAAGGTAATTTACTTCAATGTTAACTATTGCAGGAGTGGGCATATATGGGACAGAAAAAACTTCCTCTTGTGATCGTGACCGGACCGACTGCGGTCGGCAAGACGAGCCTTTCCGTGGAGCTTGCGAAGCGCATCGGCGGGGAGATCATCTCGGCGGACTCCATGCAGGTGTACCGCGGCATGGATATCGGGTCGGCGAAGGTGACGAGGGAAGAGATGCAGGGAGTTCCGCATTATCTGATCGATGAGTTCGACCCGTCGGAGGAATTCCATGTCGTGAGGTTTCAGGGGTATGCGAAGCGATATATTCATGAAATCGTTGACAGAGGAAAGATCCCAATTCTCGTGGGAGGAACCGGCTTTTATATTCAGGCAGTTTTGTACGATATCGACTTCACGGAAAATGGTGAGGATAGCTCCTACCGAGAATCGTTGCAGCAGCTGGCGGAGACAGAAGGTGTGGAAAAACTGCACGAAATGTTGCGCGAAGTGGATTTTGCCTCGGCGGACGCGATCCATGCAAACAATGTGAAACGCGTAATCCGTGCGCTGGAGTTTTATCATGAGACGGGACAGCGGATCTCGGAGCACAATGAGACGGAGCGGCAGAAAGAGTCGCCCTATCATTTCGCGTATTTTGTGTTGAATGATGAGCGTGAGAGGCTGTATCGAAACATCGACCTGCGCGTCGATGCGATGATGAAGCAGGGGCTGCTCGACGAGGTGCGCGCGCTGAAGGAGGCGGGCTGCACGCGAGAGATGGTATCAATGCAGGGACTTGGATATAAGGAGATGCTGGATTATCTCGCGGGGGAATATCCGCTGGAGGAAGCGGTGCGCGTGCTCAAACGCGATACGCGACATTTTGCGAAACGGCAGCTGACCTGGTTTCGCCGGGAGCGGGACGTGATCTGGGTGGATAAGGCGCAGTTCGAGTATGATTCCGGGAGAATACTTGCATATATGGAGGATGTGTTGTCCCGAAAGGGGATTATACAGAGATAGATGAAACTGCCATTCAGAGCCTCACTGAAGAACCACAGAAATCATAGAAATCGTATTCTTAACGTTTTTATACGGATTTAAATGAAACAATGGGATTGGAATCTGATGGGAATAGGCCGGAGAAATCCGGGGCAGAAATTCGCTGAGTATGAACAGGCGAGAACAGACGGAGGGGTTTATGGAAAATATATATGAGGAGCTGGGCGTCAGCCGCCCGGTGCTAGAGTTTGCGGACGAGATATTGAAGGGGCTGGAGGAGCGCTTCCGCCAAATTGATGAGACGGCTGAGTACAATCAGCTCAAGGTGATAAAGGCGATGCAGGAGGCGCGCGTGAGCGCGGAGTGCTTTCAGGCGACGAGCGGCTACGGCTACAACGATCTGGGACGCGATACGCTGGAGCAGGTGTACGCGCTGACCTTTCACACGGAGGCTGCGCTTGTGCGGCCGCAGATCACCTGTGGGACGCATGCGCTCGCGGTTGCGCTGTCCGGCAATCTGAGGCCGGGCGACGAGCTGTTGTCAATTACCGGGAAGCCGTATGACACGCTGGAGGAGGTCATCGGGATCCGTCCGTCGTGTGGGTCGCTGGCGGAATATGGCGTCAGCTATGCGCAGGTCGATCTTCTGGAGGACGGAAGCTTTGACTATGAGGCAATCCGCGCGGCGATCCGGCCGAATACGAGACTCGTGGAGATTCAGCGCTCCAAGGGCTATCAGACGAGGCCGACGCTCTCCGCGAAGCAGATTGGCGAGGCGATTGCATTTGTGAAAAAGATCAATCCGCAGATTATCTGCATGGTGGACAACTGCTATGGGGAATTTGTGGAGCGCATTGAGCCGAGCGACCTCGGAGCGGACATGGTGGTCGGCTCCCTGATCAAGAATCCGGGTGGCGGACTCGCGCCGATCGGCGGTTACATCGCGGGGACAAAGGAGTGCGTGGAGCGCTGCGCATATCGGCTGACATCGCCGGGACTCGGGAAAGAGGTCGGAGCCTCGCTCGGCGTGATGCAGTCGTTTTATCAGGGACTGTTCCTTGCACCGACTGTGACGGCAGCGGCCTTAAAAGGCGCGATCTTTGCCGCGAATGTCTATGAAAAGCTTGGCTTTCATGTAGTGCCGAACGCGACGGAGGAGCGCTACGACATCATTCAAGCGGTGGAATTCGGTTTTCCGGAGGGTGTGATCTCGTTCTGCGAAGGGATTCAGGCAGCTGCTCCGGTGGACAGCTACGTGACGCCGGAACCGTGGGCGATGCCCGGCTACGACAGCGACGTGATCATGGCGGCGGGTGCGTTTGTGCAGGGTTCCTCGATCGAGCTCTCAGCGGACGGACCGATCAAGCCGCCGTACGCGGTCTATTTCCAGGGCGGGCTGACCTGGCCGCACGCGAAGCTCGGCATATTGAAGTCGCTGCAGAGGCTGTATGAGCGTGGGTATGTGAAACTGCCGGATGCTATACTTATTTATGAACCAGAAGGATAGGTTTATCTTGTAGAAAAATGGCAGGTGAATTATGGCACGAAAAGTAATCATAGCCGGGGCGGGGGCATCCGGTCTGGTCGCTGCGATCGCGGCGGCAAGAGAAGGCGCGGAGGTGACGGTTCTGGAGGCGATGGATCGTCCGGGGCGTAAGCTTTTGCTGACCGGGAACGGTCGGTGCAACCTCACAAATATGGATCCGGAGCTTTCCACACATTATTATGGGAGCGGGCAGAAGCTGGCGCAGTCTGTGACAGAGCGTTTCGGGGCGGGGCAGACGCGCCGTTTTTTTGAAGAGCTGGGACTTTTGACGACAGAAAAAAATAGATATGTCTATCCGTACAATATGCAGTCCTCCGCGGTGCTTGACGTGCTGCTGGCGGAGCTGCGCAGGCTGAAGGTAAAGCTGAAGCTGAATGAAAAGATTGAAACGATTGAAACGATAGAGGCTGTAGATTCAGGGACAAAAAGTGAAAAAGAGGAATATGCACAGACCCGGGGTTCAGAAGAGATGCCGTCTGAGCGATGGAGTGTGAAAACTTCCTCCTGGTCTTATCAGGCGGATGCTATAGTTCTCGCCTGCGGCTCGCGTTGCCTCCCGAAGACCGGTTCGGACGGAAACGGCTATCGCCTCGCCTCGCAGCTCGGACATAGTATTATAACACCTCATCCGGCGCTTGCCGCATTGAATTGCTCCGGAGATTTCTTTGCATCGCTCGCCGGTGTGCGCTGCCGCGCAAGAGTGGCGCTTCTTGCGGACGGACGGTCAGTAAAGGAAGAAACTGGTGAGCTTCAGTGGACGAAATACGGAGTATCCGGAATCGTAGTGTTTCAGCTTTCGCGCTTTGTGTCCGCAGAAGATCTGAGACGATTTGATTCTGCGTGCGTCAGACAGGCAGGGCAATCAGCTAGACAAATAGGTGTTCAATATACCTTGTCAATTGATCTGTTGCCGGAATTTGAACATTCTTATCTGGCGAGTTTGCTGTCTGCGCGCGCAAATGAACTGTCAAAAGAAACCGCGGCGGTACTCCTGAAAGGAATGCTGCATGAAAAGCTGATTCCGGTCGTGCTTGCAGAAGCGGGGATCAAGAAATCGCAGACATGCAGTGAGCTGCTCACTGCAACAGGAGGCAGGAAATCTCAGCTCGGCGAAAAGTTGGGTGACGGGACAATCGACAGGCTAGTCTCTTATATGAAGGCATTTACGATTCCGGTGACCGGAGTGCGCTCCTTCGATGAATGTCAGGTGTGCAGCGGCGGCGTGGACTGCAGGGAGATTGTTGCAGAGACATTAGAATCGAAACTGCACCGGAATCTCTATTTTGCCGGAGAACTGCTCGATGTGGACGGCCCGTGCGGGGGATATAACCTGCAGTGGGCGTGGGCGAGCGGCTATATCGCTGGGCAGGCGGCCGGAATGGACAAATAGAAGCCCCAGCTATGCTGAGAAGATCCAATCTGGGGTATTTCTTTCACAGGAACGAGCGGAGATTTTAACTGTTGAATATAGTATTCAGGAGATGAAAGCTGCCATGATAAAAGGAATCCATCATATTTCTATGAAATGCGGGAGCAAAGAAGGACTTGCCAGGGTAAAGGAATTCTATCTTGATATTCTGGGCTTGTCTGTGTGCAGAGAATGGCCGGAAGGCATCATGATCGACACTGGAAACGGATTGATTGAAATATTCTGCAACGGCAAAGGAGAGCGTCAAAGAGGAGCAATCCGTCATGTGGCGCTGCTCACCGATCAGGTGGACGAACTTTGCACGCAAATCAAACAAGCGGGATATGATGTCTTTGTTGAACCGAAAGATACCGTAATCAAATCTTCACCGCCGTACCCGATCAGAGTCGCGTTCTGTGTCGGACCGCTTGGTGAAGAGATTGAGTTGTTCTGTGAGAGAGACCTCTAGTCAGTACGAAATACGTCCCTCTCCCAACTAATGGTTGAGTTTGATAACTCTACTTAAAGTTCGTGTACAGAAACAGATAAAGACTGTAAAGTGCATAGGTAATTGCGAAACTCGTCGACAAATTGACTACTGACAAGCAGGGGGCTCAAAAAAGGGCTGATTTTTGAGGAG
>CANQVT010000047.1 GCA_947627365.1 uncultured Lachnospiraceae bacterium
AGATCGCGATCGCGTTCGGGCCTTCCAGATGCTTCGTCAGCGGCTCGCAGTCCGTGCCCTGGAACGCAAAGTTCATCATCGTGTTCTTGTAGACCTTGTAGATGATGCCTGCTTCTCTCAGCTCCTTACGAAGCTCGGTATCTGCTTCCACCGTGATCCCACTGTAGTGGATCAGAACTACAGACTGTGCGTCCTTGATGTTCTCTGAAATCTCCTCCACGATCGGTTTCTTCAGTTCAACCTTAGCCATGAAATGGTGCACCTCCTTATAGATTTGTGTACCGCCGGACTAAATCAGATGAAAAGCCCCTCTGTCACGCAGACAGAGGGGCATAAGAATCATGCTTGCAATTCATCCTCCTCGGCAGGCGATTTCTCATTATACCTCGCGGCACCTGCTGTCTACGGCAGTCATATTGTATAAAATAGCATATCCGATTTTTCTTGTCAAGAAACTTTATCGTATTTCTCTTATGAAAACTTGATCGGGTTCAGCTTCACGCCCGGGCCCATCGTCGGAGCGACGGTAACGCTCTTCAGATACTGTCCCTTCACTGCCGCCGGTCTCGCCTTGACAATTGCCTCGATCAGCGTCTGGAAATTGTCTGTCAGCTGCTCCTCTGTGAAGGAAGCTTTCCCGATCGGCACATGAATGATATTGGTCTTGTCTAAGCGGTACTCGATCTTACCGGCCTTGATGTCGTTGACTGCCTTCGTCACGTCCATCGTGACCGTGCCAGCCTTCGGGTTCGGCATCAGGCCCTTCGGTCCAAGCACGCGGCCAAGACGTCCGACCACGCCCATCATGTCCGGGGTAGCTACAACCACATCGAAATCAAGCCAGCCTTCGTTCTGGATCTTCGGAACGAGCTCCTCAGCGCCAACATAGTCCGCGCCTGCCGCTTCAGCCTCATCCGCCTTCGCGTTCTTCGCGAACACGAGCACGCGAACCTTCTTGCCGGTGCCGTGCGGAAGCACGACCGCGCCACGGATCTGCTGATCCGCATGACGTCCGTCACAGCCTGTGCGGATGTGGACTTCAATCGTCTCGTCAAATTTCGCGACTGCCGATTTCTTCGCCAGCGCGATGCCTTCGTTTACATCATAGAGGACTGTGCGGTCGATCGCCTTCGCAGCCTCTGCATATTTTTTTCCTCTCTTCATATGAAATAACCTCCTGGTGGTGTTTGCGGGGATTGCCCTCCCACTTAGTCTCAATTTACTGAAAGCTCCGTCGCCACTCAGCTCGTGAGCGGCAGCCGGCTTCTCCTTACTCCTCTACCGTGATGCCCATGCTTCTCGCGGTACCCGCGATCATGCTCATCGCCGCCTCAATGCTGCCCGCATTGAGATCCGGCATCTTCATCTCTGCGATCTCGCGCACCTTATCTTTGGAGATCGTAGCCACCTTCGTCTTGTTCGGCGTACCGGAACCGGATTTGATGTTGCAAGCCTTCTTCAGAAGAACCGCTGCCGGCGGCGTCTTCGTGATGAAGCTGAAGCTCCTGTCTGCGTACACCGTGATGACGACCGGAATGATCAGATCACCCTTGTCGGCGGTTCTCGCATTGAACTCCTTCGTAAACTGGACAATGTTCACACCATGCTGGCCAAGAGCCGGGCCAACTGGCGGCGCCGGCGTTGCTTTGCCGGCCGGAATCTGTAATTTAATATAACCTGCTACTTTTTTTGCCATGTCAGGCACCTCCTATGTGGTAATGTCGGGAGTCCTCTTCCCTCCCACGCCCCGCGGACAACTTCCGCTGGAATTTCATTTACTTGCTGCACTTGCCATACTTATCGACAGCGGACCGCGCTGTCTGAATTCGTCATCCACGCCATGCCGCGCTTTTATCAGCGATTTCTCCGGCTCACACCTTCCGGATCTCGGCAAATCCAATCTCCACCGGCGTCTCACGTCCGAACAGCTCGACATTGATGGTGACGCTCTGCTTGCCTTCGTTGACCGCCTGTATCACGCCCATGGTATCCTTCCACACGCCGCCCACAACGGTAACGGTATCTCCCTCCTGGAATTCTACCGTGACGTTGTTTGACTGGATCCCGAGATTGAACATCTCAAGATCGGTGAGCGGTACGGGCTTGGATCCCGGTCCCACGAATCCTGTGACGCCGCGCGTATTCCTGACGACGTACCATGTGTCGTCGTTCATGATCATATTGATCAGCACGTAACCGGGAAACAGCTTCTTCTGGACTGTCTTTCTGACTCCGTTCTTCAGCTCGACGACATCCTGAAGCGGCACGCGAACCTCCAGGATCTGGTCTTCCAGATGCCGGTTCTCTATCGTCTTCTCGATGTTCGCTTTTACTTTGTTTTCATAGCCTGAATAGGTATGAGCTACATACCAGCTAGCTTCCGCCATATGATCACCCTCGCCCTTTGTCATCAGAAACGAATGTTAACCAGAATATCTACGCCATGCTGGAAGATGAAATCCAGAATTGTGATGATCATTCCAAGTACGATAGAAACGGCAACTACGGCGCCGGTCTGCTTCACGAGTGATTTCCGATCCGGCCATATGATCTTTTTAAATTCGGCCTTCAGGCCGTCGAACCAGCTCTTCTGATTCTTTTCAGCTTTGTCTGCCATATCCTTCACTTCCTTTGCACGAATCCACCGTTTACTTTGTTTCCTTGTGTAACGTGTGCGTCCTGCAGAACCGACAATATTTCTTCGTCTCCATTCTGTCAGGGTGGTTCTTTTTCTCTTTCGTCATGTTGTAATTACGCTGCTTGCACTCGGTACACGCCAATGTGATTCTTACACGCACAACTCCCACCTCTCTTCCTATATAGTATACGTCTGTAAAAATCAGTCTCGCTTTTTTTATGCACAAAAAAAAAGCCTGCTTCCATACGCTTGTTTAGTGTAACATACCAACACAGGGAAAGTCAAGCCTTTTCTTGATATATGTACCATTATCACAGATAAAAAAACTCATACTTCGCCGGAACCCCTTCCTCGACAGTCACTACCGCATAGCTCGGCCTCTGATTCTCCTGGCGCGGGAACGACAGACTGCCCGGATTCAGCACCGTGATCTCCTCATCGCTCTGATCCAGAAACGGCCTGTGTGTGTGTCCGAACATGGCGACGTTGCAGCCATTCGCCTTGGCCTCCTCGATCAGATCCCTCATGCCGACCGATACAAAATAGTAATGTCCATGCGTGATCAGAATGCGCAGGCCCCCGACCTCGACAATCTGCGTCAGCGGCAGCCGCGAAAAGAAATCACAGTTTCCGGCCACCATGTACAGGGGACATTGCGCCATCTCCTGGATGCGTGTCTCTCCGCTCTCATAATCGCCCAGATGAATCAGGCAGTCCGGCATTCCGCTGTTCTCCAGCACCTGCCTCAGATCCTCTTCATGTCCGTGCGTATCGCTCACCACAAGAATTCTCATCCGTCCTCAACCCTCCCTCAGCAGCTTCTCCAGCTTAACCTTCATGCTCCGCAACGCTTTTCCCCGGTGGCTCAGCTCGTTCTTCTTTTCGGCTGAGATCTCAGCCGAGGTACAGCCGTACTCCGGAAGAAAAAAGATCGGATCGTAGCCAAAACCGTTCTCGCCCTTGATCTCGTATCCGATCCTGCCCTCCATCGTGCCATAGCTCGTCAGGATCCGTCCGTCGGGCAGCGCGCAGGCGATTGCGCAGGCAAATCTGGCCGTGCGTTTCTCATCCGGCACGCCGGAAAGCTTTTCCAGAAGCGCCGTGTTCTTCACGTCATAGGAGGTATCCTCACCCATAAAGCGCGCGGAGTATATGCCCGGCGCCCCGTCCAGATAATCGATCTGCAGCCCGGAGTCATCCGCCATGACCGCCTCGCCCGTGAGCTCCATGACCGTCCTTGCCTTGATAATCGCGTTCTCCTCGAAGCTCGTCCCATTCTCGTCGATCTCTGCCGAAATCCCGGCCTCCTTCAATGAGACCACGGGAACGCCCAGGTCAAAAAGGATCATACGGATCTCCCGCATTTTGTCTTCGTTTCCTGTCGCAAAAATGATACGCTCCATATCGGTCCACCCTCGTCCACAGCCCTTGTTCTTCTGATTCTATCACACAAGCTTATCATCTGTAAATCACATTTCACGCACATTTCGACAAAAATGTCTCGCTTCACTCTGTTGCCGACAACATGTATGCCTTCAGGCAGACATTCGTCCCAAAGCGCTTCTGCGTATTTTCCCAGAGCTCCCCATACTGGCTCAAATAGCTCTCTTTTCCCGCTGTAGTCACATTCTGCGTATACTCGTCTGCCCGGTATTCCACCGCCACCGGATTTTCCTCTCCTGGCGTTGTGATCTTCACGACTATCGCGAAGCGCTCGTCAGGCGCCAGCTGCTGCGGTGTGTCCAAAACGGCCGTGTAATACCCTGCATTCTGCAGTTGCCCTCTCTGCAGATATGCTCTCTCCTGAAAACTCTCTTCTCCCTGAAAATCGTGCACAAGATATATTTCATAGGAGGTATCCGGCCCGACCGCATAGAAACCGACCGCCGCAAGAGATTCGTCGCCGGCCGCTACGTAGGCATTTGCAAGCCAGCACGTCCCGTCCGCATATCCCTGCCTGCCCTGCCACCCACAGTCGTCATACTGAAGGATACGCGAATAATTATCCGTAGGCTCAATTCCCGTGTAGCACACGCAGCTCTTTGCGATGTTCGGATCCTCGTAGGACACGTAGAAGATCCCGTCTTCACCGAAGCCCTCCTCCCAGGTGTTCTGGCAGATGAACGCTCCGTCCCGCTCTGGCGTCTCCGAAAACAGAAATCTGGAAAAATGATCGTCCCAGCCGAGAATGATCACATCGTGATTCTCCGTCTGCTCATCCGGGCAAAAATAAGCCCGGGTTGCTTCATTATAATAAGATACCGTGCGCGCCCGGTCCGTGCCCCGCTTCATATAAAGGGAGGTCTGCACCGCCCCGTACTTCCGAACCGCGGCCTTGATCGTTTCCGGCTTCGCATCCTCAAGCAGCTGCATCTCCTGCACATGTACGGCGGGAGACAATCCATCCGGCGAGACGCCGTCCCCATACGGATCCTCTTCCTCGGTCACCGGGCCCTGCCAGCCGCTCAAGTACGCCATCGCCATTAGATAATCCCCGCCCTCTTCCGAGTCCACGGTAAACGCATTTTTTCTTGCCATATGATCCGCTGAGAAAACGATGTGCTGTCCGGGCAGAAGCGTCGTCTCAAGCGCCGAGACCGCAGCGAACGCCCAGCAGGTTCCGTCGCCCCCCTGGTGTCGCACCGTCGGTTTCTTTCTATAATCTCCGGCATACCAGCGTTCTGGCAGACGTTCCGCTCTGATATCCGACGGCTCAGTTCCAGCTGTTGCAGCTCCAAAGCCTGCGTCCCCACTTTCATATTCCGTCTCACACAGCTTGTCCCATGTGCTCTCTGCGGACTCTGTACTTTTCGCAGCCTCTGTGTGCTCCGCGGTCTCTGTGTCTTTCTCAGTCTCTGCGTGCTCCACGGCCGAGAGCGTTCCGCTCAAAGGCATCACTGCAAAGAAAAACAAGCCAAGCGCAAGCCACGGTACAGCAGCCCATTTCCACCGTTTTCTTCTTTTCAATCCTTCCGTTCCTTCTCTCTTCTCGGGGGCTTTGGCCCCTGAAACTGATAAAAATACGTCTTGATCATACCATTATAAATCTTGCGGTTCCGATCCGCCTTTTTCCCTATGTATTTCTCCGCCTCATCATAGGACGTAATCACATACTCGGACCAGGAATCCAGCCGCGCAAAGGCCTGTCCAATCTCCCGGTACAGTCCCGGAAGGCTCTCCCGCTCCTCGATGCGCTCTCCATAAGGCGGATTCGTGATCACAAATCCATATTTCTTCGGGTGATTCAGCTCGCTGACCGGCCGCCTCTGAAAATGAATCAGCTGATCCACGCCCGCAAGCCTGGCATTCTCGCGCGCCGCCTTCACAATCTCTCCGTCGATGTCGTAACCCTGAATATCAGTCTGTACCGAATCGTCGATCAGGTCCTGCGCCTCCTCAACCGCGTCATACCACTTTCTGCGCGGGATCAGGTTGTCCCAGCTTTCAGCCAGAAACGACCGATTCATGCCGGGCGCAATATTCGCCGCCATCATGGCCGCCTCAATCGGAAACGTCCCGCTGCCGCAGAACGGATCGACCAGGATACGATCCCGCTTCCAGGGCGTCAGCATGATCAGGGCCGCCGCCAGGGTCTCCGAGATCGGCGCCTTCGCGGTCAGCTTCCGATAACCGCGCTTGTGCAGCGACTCTCCGGTCGCATCCAGCCCAATCACGGCCTCATCCTTCATCAGAAAAATCCGAATCGGATAGCTCGCTCCGTCCTCCGCAAACCATGTCACCCCATAGATTCCCTTCAGCCGTTCGACAATGGCCTTCTTTACGATCGACTGGATGTCGGAGGGGCTGAACAGCTTGCTCTTTACGGAGGTCGCCTTCGTCACCCAGAATTTTGCGTTGACCGGAAGATACGCCTCCCACTCCAAGGCCTTCACACGCTCAAACAGCTCGTCAAAGGTCTCCGCGTGCACTGCCCCCACCTTGAGCAAAACGCGCTCCGCGGAGCGCAGAAACACATTGGCGATTGCGATCGCCTCCGCGTCTCCCCAAAAATTCACCCTGCCATCCTCAACACAGCTGATCTCATAGCCGAGATCCAATATCTCACGCTTCAGCACC
Organism: uncultured Lachnospiraceae bacterium; assembly: GCA_947627365.1. Taxonomy (GTDB): domain Bacteria; phylum Bacillota; class Clostridia; order Lachnospirales; family Lachnospiraceae; genus Choladousia. Next base: position 6,716 of record CANQVT010000047.1, read on the forward strand.
GCTTCCAGTCCGAAATGGCAAGGCGCAATCAGCTCATACATTTCCTTCATATCTGTTTTCCCCTCGGCCTGTTTGCCCTCTTCTATCCTGCGCTTTCCTGTCCTGCGCTCCTCTATCCTACTCGCTTCTATCCAGCTTTCTTCTTTTCAGCTCGCTTCTTTCTTGCGCTTTCCTGTCCTCTTCCCGGCGATTCCGCCTTGATCGAAGTATATCTATCTTAATGCCCGCCCTGCGCTCCTGTCAATCTCTATTTCGCCGAATCCATAGCAAATTCCTGGATAAAGATACTGTTCACTCCATGCCCGGTAACAATGCTTCGCGATGCACAGAAATGCTGCCAAACTGTAACCGGATAAACGCAGCAGCATACAGAAAAGGCGCCGCCGGACCGGCTGCAACCGGTCCGTGACGCCGCAGCCTGCGCCCGGTCATTTCACATTTTTTTCTTCCCGGGCATTCCTTTGCTCCAGATAAGCGCGAAATCCGCCAACTACACTCTTCGCGCGATAGCCGTGCCTCTCAAGCTCACGCGATACGGACATACTGAGGGCGCCCCGGTCACAGTACAGAATCACCGTTTCCCCTTGCCTGCCGGAAAGCTCACCGCGGAATTTGCCCTGCGGCACATTGACAGCACCAAAGACATGATCCCGCCTGTAATCCTCTCTGGAGCGCAGATCTATGATAAGGTATTTTCCCTCACGGGCATACCGTTCCAGTTCTCTTGCCGAGATGGTTTCCATTAAGCATCAATCCTCTTTTTTCTATCATATGAAAAAATTTCCTTCCGGGAACAGAACTTCGCTCCTTCCGGAAAGCTCCCCATGCCTTCGCAAAGGACCCGTTAGAGCCCGCCCATGGCGGGTAAACCAAAAAGGAGCGCCTCGCGCCCCTTTCTGTCTTTGTGTCTTCTCAGATTAATACTCGGACTTTGACTCGTTGCTGCAGTTGTCGCAATCCTTCGCGTTCTTGCTGGAAGAATTCGTATTCGATGCATTCTTGGACGTCGCTTTATTCTGTGACTGTGAATTCTTGCTGCTCGAAGAGTTCTGGCTCTCCATGTTGTTCGTATTCTTCGCCATGATAATAGCCTCCTGTGTCTTTGTTTTGTGTTGCGTTTTTAGTATTCCAATAAAAATTAAAAATATGTATTGCAATTTTTTGGAAACTATATTATAATCCTAACTGTAAAAAGAATTTACCCTTCAAAACAATTTTTTTTACAAACCCCTTATTAATTATTTATACTCCCCTCGAAACAGTCGGTAGCTCCCCTACCGGCTGTTTCTCTGTCTTTACGCGTCAAAAAAGAATGCCGCCGGACATCCTCCTGCGGCACCCTACTCATATCACATAAGCGCTTACATTTCTTCTCCGTAGATGAACTCGTGCATTTTCTCAATCGTGGCCTCCCAATCCGGCACGAGCATCCCCTGACCATTGACATCGATCACATCATACATGTTGTCATACGGAACACGGTCCGTATCAATCTCATACTGCAGCATATCCGGGAACTCAGACAACATGCTCCAGATCTCCGTCTCCGGAATATTTGTCGTCACATAGCCGAGGATCGATTTCATTTTCTCCGTCATCTGCGCCACGGACATCTGCTTCACCTCAGCAAGCAGCTGCTGCAGCAGATAGCGCTGACGCTCCGTGCGCTGATAATCGGAATTGCCAACCATACGATTGCGCGCATACGCCACTGCCTGTACGCCGTCACAGTAAATATTGCCACCGCTATACGGAACAAAATGCTCTGATGGGTCGAGATTGAGCTGACGCTTGCACATATCGTCAATGTAGCCGTTCATCACCTCGGCCTCAGCAGCTGTGATGTCAAGCGAAACCCCGCCGATCGTGTCGATGATGTCGACCAGACTCCAATAGTCCACCGCCACATAACGGTCAACTTCTACTTTATAGTTGTTTGTCACCGTCTCGCAGAGGAGCGGCCCGGCCCCCATGCAATAAGCGTGGTTCAGCTTCTTGTATCCGATTCCCGGAATGTCCACATAGGTATCGCGCATCAGGGAAACCATAGTGACTCTGTCGTGCTCTTTGTCAATGGAAACAAGGATCATGCTGTCCGAGTTGCCGTTCCACGTCTGATCCTGACGATCCGCGCCGACCAGCAGCACATTGTACACGTCCTCATCCGAAACTGTCTTTCTGTTCGCAATGCTGCTCATACGATCGTGAATGCTGTCAAGCTCGTCCGCGCTGACCTTGGTCCCTGTCAGCCCATCGGGATCTGTCTCCTCTTCCATCTGCTCAATCACATGCTCCGGAAGCGTCTCTACCGTATTCACTTCCTCGTCCGCGACATAGTTCATATTGCTGTACAGATCATGTCCGAGCTTATAGATCACGCCACCGCTGACGCCTACGATCACAAGTACCGCACACAGGCTGATGGCAAACACCTTCTTCATATTCATACCGGTTTTCTTCGGCTTTTCATTATTGTAACGATCTCTGTCATTCATATAAGGATTCGATTGGTTTCTTCTGTTCCCTGACATCTGATATTCCCTCCTGATATTTGTCAATCTGTTTCTATGATTACCCAATCACAGATCATTATCACCAAAACGGCTAACATTGTCAAACTAATTTTTTCCATAAGACGAAAAAAGCTTCCCAAGCAACTTGACTTGGAAAGCTAAGTGCGGAGAAAGGGACTTGAACCCTCACGATATTGCTACCACAGGCACCTGAAGCCTGCGCGTCTGCCAATTCCGCCATCTCCGCGTATTGGTAAGTCTCGCAACTCACGACGATAATAATACTATAAGCCATTCGAAATGTCAATAGATTTTTCCCCGCATTTTAAAATTTTAGTGTTGACTTCTCATAGCAACTTTGTTATAATTCCATTTGTTCGCGGAAGTGTCGGAATTGGCAGACGAGCAAGACTAAGGATCTTGTGGCATCCGTGCCGTGTGGGTTCAAGTCCCATCTTCCGCACGATAAGAGATCCCCGGAAATTTCAGGTTTCCGGGGATTGCTCATTTTACAAATCATGTATGAAGGACTTTTCCTTCCGCAGGCTACTTTGAAAGCGCGATATTCAGGCCCTCCGAGATCGTATAGCTCAGATATTTCACCGTCTCGTCGATGTCCTTCGGGGTCACGAACATTGTGTTCAGATGCGGCGAGATCAGCTCGTGGATCATTTGGTGCTTCTCCGCCTGGTCGAGCGTTCCGAGCGTCCCTCCGAGGCGCTGCATGCTCGCGCTGCGGTCCATCTCCGTGACAAGCTCCTCCATCGTATCATTCACGATCGTGGCCGCGTCCACGACGGTCGGCACACCGACCGCAATAACCGGCACGCCAAGACTCTCCTTGTTGATCGCGTTGCGGTGGTTCCCGACGCCCGAGCCCGGATTGATGCCGGTGTCCGTGATCTGAATCGTGCGGTTCAGCCGCTTCGTGCTGCGCGCCGCGAGCGCGTCGATCGCGATCACCGCCTCCGGATTCGTCTCCTCCACGACGCCTCGTATGATCTCGAGGGTCTCCATGCCGGTCTGCGCCATCACGCCCGGCACGATCGCACTGATCTCTCCGGATTTGCCGGAGCCGCCGGGCATTCTGCCGTACTCCCTGATCATATGCCGCGTGATGTGCAGATTGCCGACCACGTCCGGACCGAGCGCGTCCGGCGTCACATCGCGGTTGCCGAGCCCTACCACAAGCACCGACTTCCGTCGCTCGCCCAGAATTTGCCCCAGGTGCTTCGCAAGCTCCTCCGAGATCTCCCGATGATAATCCTCGTCCGGCGTCGACATGTTCGGCGCCTCGATTGTGACATAGGTTCCCACCGGCTTCCCCATCGCCTTCGCCCCGTTCTCTGTCTCAATGTGGACAATCGTCGTATAGATCTCGCGCTGCGTATCCTTCTCCTCCTCCACTCTGACGCCCCGGAGTCTTTCGTCGTCCGCCTCGTAGCTCTCCCTGGCCTCCAGAGCCAGATCCGTCCGTATCTGAAAATTCCCCATCATAGCTGCTCTCCTTTGTATTTGCTGTCTTATTTATTGCCTTATTTTTTGCAAGTTTTTCGGAAATATGTATTGACAGAAAACTTAGATTGGAATAAGATATATGAGTATGTTTACGCGAAACGACCGTGTCCGTTTTTAGTGAAACAAACTATTCCGTAAATAAATCTACAATGTCTGGAGGTGTATACGTTGGCTAACATCAAATCCGCTAAGAAAAGGATCCTGGTATCCAGGGCCAGAAACGAGCGTAATAAGTCTGTCAAGTCTGCTGTCAAGACTGCGATGAAGAAGGTCGAGGCTGCTGTTGCCGCTAAGGATAAGGCGGCTGCCGAGGCAGCTCTGCTGGCTGCTACAGCTACGATCGAGAAGGCTGCAAAGAAGGGTGTGTACCACAAGAACAACGCAGCGAGAAAAGTGTCACGTCTGGCAAAGGCAGTCAACACATTGGCATAAAATAAATAAGCACTATAGCGAAAGCAGCCGATACCGTCATGTCGGCTGCTTTTTTATATCCTCAATCCCGCACAGCGCCTCGATCTCCGCCCAGATCTCTTCTCTCCCCTGCTTCGTGACAGCCGAATACGGAAAGATCCTGGTACCCGGCCGGGTGCGCAGTCCCTCGCTGATCAGCTTCAGCTGCTTCTGGATTTGGCTCCGGTTGATCTTGTCAAGCTTTGTCGCAATGATGATCGGCTCGTAGCCATTATGGCAGATCCACTCGTACATCGTGCGGTCGTTCTGCCCCGGCTCGTGACGGATGTCCACCAGCAGGAACACAGCGCGCAGCTGCTTTGAGCCGTGCAGGTACCGCTCGATCAGCTTTCCCCACTTCTCTTTCTCGCTCTGTGAGACCTTCGCGTAGCCATAGCCCGGCAAATCCACCAGATACAGCATGTCGTTCACATTATAGAAATTGATCGTCTGCGTCTTGCCCGGCTGCGCGCTCGTGCGAGCCAGAGCTTTCCGGTTCATCAGGCCGTTGATCAGGGATGACTTCCCGACATTCGACTTGCCGGCGAACGCCACTTCGGCTCTCTCATTTTTCGGCAGTACGCTTGTGATGCCGCAGACCGTCTCGAGACTCACTTGTCTTATTATCATGGTATTACCCCGATTCGTGTATAGTTCACAGCCCGCGCAGGGCGTCCGGGTAGCCAATATGCGAATTACCCACGAACCTCGAACGCCCTCTCAAGCACCCCCTGCATCGTGCCGACGTACACGAGCTCCATGCCGTCTGTGATCTCCGCATCAATCTCCGCAATATCCGCGCGGTTTTCCTCCGGCACGAGCACGGTCGTGATGCCTGCCTGCTTCGCCGCGAGCAGCTTTTCCTTGAGACCGCCGATCGGCAGCACCCTGCCGCGCAGCGTGATCTCTCCCGTCATGGCGACGTCCGCCCGCACCGGAATCTTCGTGACCGCAGACAGGATGGCCGTCGCCATCGTGATGCCCGCAGACGGTCCGTCCTTCGGCACCGCTCCCTCCGGGATGTGGATGTGTATATCATTCTTCGCGAAAAACTCCGGATCAATCTGATACGTATCGCCGAGCGAGCGAACATAGCTGATCGCCGCCTGCGCCGACTCCTTCATGACGTCGCCGAGCTGACCGGTCAGCACGATCTCGCCCTTGCCAGGCATCGTGTTCACCTCGATCTCGAGCGTGTCGCCGCCGACGCTGGTCCACGCCAACCCGCGCACGATCCCGATCTCATTGCGTGTATTCTTCTTCTGGAAGGTGTAGCGCCTTGTGCCAAGGTATTCCTCCAGATTCTTCGCGGACACACGGACATTCTTCGCACCGTCCTCGAGGATTTCACGGGCCGCCTTGCGGCAGATCTTTCCGATCTGGCGCTCCAGCTGACGCACGCCCGCCTCCTTCGTGTAGCCACTGATTATCCCCGCGAGCGCCGTCTTCGTGATCGTAAGCTGGCTCTTTTTCAGCCCGTGCCTCTCGATCTGCTTCTGCAGAAGATGTCTCTTTGCAATATGAAGCTTCTCATTCGCCGTGTAGCTGTTAAGCTCGATCACTTCCATGCGGTCAAGCAGCGGCCGTGGAATCGTCTGCGTATCGTTGGCAGTGGCAATAAACATGACCTGAGACAGGTCAAGCGGAAACTCCACATAGTGATCGCGGAACCTGCAGTTCTGCTCCGAATCGAATACCTCCAGAAGCGCGGAGGATGTGTCTCCCTTGTAGTCACTGCTGACCTTGTCGACCTCGTCGATCAGCATCAGCGGATTCTTCACGCCGGCCTGACGCAGGCCCTCCGCAATACGTCCCGGCATTGAACCTACATAAGTCCTCCTGTGCCCACGGATCTCTGCCTCATCCCTCACGCCGCCCAGACTGATACGGACATATTTTTTGTCCAGGGCCCGCGCGATTGAACGCGCAATCGACGTCTTGCCAGTGCCCGGAGGCCCGACCAGGCAGAGAATCGGGCTGTCGCCCTTCTCTGTCAGGCTGCGAACCGCGAGGAATTCCAGAACGCGCTCCTTCACCTTCTCCAGTCCGTAGTGATCCTCATCGAGGACCTGCGCGGCGCGTTTCAGGTCGTGATTATCCTCCGACATCTTATCCCACGGAAGCTCCAGCAGTGTCTCAATATAATTTCGCAGTACGCCGCCCTCCGCAGAGCTTTCGCCCAGGCCCCTCAGCCTCAACGCCTCTTTTCGTATCTTCTTCTTGACTTCATCCGACGCGCACAGCTGCTCCGCTTTCTGTATATAGTCATCTGCATCTGCAAGCACTGTATCCTCGCCAAGCTCTTCCCGGATCAGCTTCATCTGTTCTCGAAGCACATACTCGCGCTGATTCCTCTCGACACGCTCCCGCACCTTCTGCTGGACCTCGTTCTGTATCTGGATGACCTCCATCTCCTGCACCAGCATCGCGCAGAGTCTCTCGTAGCGCTCTGTCATGTCCTCCGCTTCCAACAGATTCTGACGCTGCTCATAGCCGAGCGGCAAATGCACGCAGGCTGCCATCGTCAGCTTTTCGAAATCCCCCAGCTCCAAAAGTTGCTGGAGCATCCCCCTGCCGAACTTCTGGTTCAGCTGGCCATAGCGCTTTAGGAGCTCCTCCAGCCCTCGCGTCATGGCAAGCTTTGTCACATCGTCATATTCGGACTCCGGCTCCACGAGCGTCTCCACGTGGGCGTACAGAAAGCCGTCGCTCTCCTCGATCCCGAGCAGTCTTCCCCGCTCACGTCCCTCCGCCATCACCCGCACAATATTCTTCGGCAGCTTCGCCACATTTCGTATCCTGGCTGTCACACCGATACTGTATAAACTTCGCAAACCCGGATTGTTGTCATCCGGGTTTTGCTGAGTTACCAAAAATATAATCTGATCCTTTGCCATAGCGGCCTCGACTGCCTTGACAGATTTCTCCCTGCTGATGTCAAAATGCAAAATCATCGTCGGCAGGACCGTCAGGCCGCGCATCGGTATTACTGGTATTGTTCTCGTCATTTTGTTCCTGCTCACCTCTAAGCTGATACCTATGCCGTCTCCTCGATCAGCCCGGCCCTGCGCTTTCTCCGGCTCCGCAGATCATCGCGGAAAGTAAGCTCCGGCTCTCCCGTCCCCTCGATCGCTTCCTTTGTCACCCGACATGAGGTGATCGTATCGTCCGACGGAATCTGGAACATCAGATCCATCATGGCGTTCTCCATGATCGCGCGCAGGCCTCTGGCCCCCGTCTTTCTCTTAATCGTCTTGTCCGCAATCGCCTCGATTGCCTCATCCGTAAAGCTAAGGTCTACATCGTCGAGTCCGAAAAGTCCCTGATACTGCTTCACCATCGCGTTCTTCGGCTCTGTCAGAATACGGATCAAAGCCTCCTTATCCAATTCATCCAGAGAAACCACGACCGGGACACGGCCGACAAACTCCGGTATCATCCCATACTTGATGAAATCCTGCGGCAAGACATGCTTCAGCGTCTCTCCTACATTGCGCTTCTCCTTGTCCGCGATCTCGGAATTGAAGCCGATCCCCTTTTTGTCGAGGCGAGTCTCAATGATCTTGTCGATTCCCTCGAACGCGCCACCGCAGATAAAGAGGATATTGGTCGTGTCAATCTGGAGAAGCTCCTGGTGAGGATGCTTGCGTCCGCCCTGCGGCGGAACCGAAGCGACCGTACCCTCCAGGATCTTGAGCAATGCCTGCTGCACGCCCTCACCCGAAACATCACGCGTGATGGACGCATTCTCCGACTTGCGCGTGATCTTGTCGATCTCGTCGATATAGATAATGCCATACTCCGCCTTCTTGATGTCATAATCGGCGGCCTGTATGATCTTCAGCAGAATATTCTCGACGTCCTCGCCGACATAGCCGGCCTCCGTCAACGCGGTCGCATCCGCAATCGCAAACGGAACGTTCAGAAGCCGTGCCAGCGTCTGCGCAAGCATCGTCTTGCCGGAACCGGTCGGCCCCAGCATCAGAATATTGCTCTTTTGCAGCTCCACATCGAGATATCTGCCGCTCAGCAGTCTCTTGTAGTGATTGTAGACCGCAACAGACAGCACCTTTTTCGCCTCGTCCTGTCCGATCACATATTCGTCCAGAAAATCCTTGATCTCCTTCGGCTTCAGGAGGTTGATCGACGAGACTTCTTCCGCGATGTCTTCCTCTTCCAGTTCTTCCTCGATAATCTCCGAGCAGATATCGATGCACTCATCGCAGATGTAGACTCCGCTCGGCCCCGCAATCAGCTTGCGGACCTGATCCTCTGTCTTATTGCAAAATGAACATCTGATCTTTTCTCCGTTTTTCCCCGGCATATTTACACTCCTTAAATATACGTTATAGCTTCGCGCGACCTACCCCTTCCGCGAATGCCTCAGCGCGGCAGGACAATCTCATCGACCAATCCGTATGCCTTTGCTTCCTCTGCCGTCATCCAACGATCGCGCTCGGTATCCGCGGCAATCACCTCGAGCGGCTGCCCGGTGTTTGCCGCGAGCATCTCATTCAGCTTTTTCTTCGTCCGAAGAATCTGATCTGCGACAATCTTGATGTCCGTCGCCTGACCCTGCGCCCCGCCGGACGGCTGATGGATCATCACCTCAGCATTAGGAAGCGCGAAACGCTTGCCCTTCGCGCCGCCCGCGAGCAGGAAAGCACCCATGCTCGCCGCCATACCCATGCAGATCGTGGACACGTCGCACTTCACATAGTGCATCGTGTCGTAGATCGCCATGCCAGCCGACACGGAACCGCCCGGGCTGTTGATGTAGAGCTGAATGTCCTTATTCGGATCCTCCGACTCCAGGAACAAAAGCTGCGCGACGACCAGGTTTGCGCTGACGTCCGTCACTTCTTCTCCCAAAAATATGATACGATCCTTCAGCAGCCTCGAAAAAATATCGTAAGACCGCTCTCCTCTTCCTGTCTGTTCAATGACATATGGTACTAAGCTCATAGCTTCCGCCTCCCTGTTATACTTCCTTCGCCGCGTCCGCGACCAGCTCCACAGCTGCCTGGATTGCCAGGTCGTTCTTCATCTGCTCCTTCTCATAGTCCCCCATGATCTCCCTGAGCTTGTCGGCCTCCATCTTGTAGGACTCCGCCATCTTCGCGATCTCCTCGTCCAGACGCTCGTCGCTGATCTCAATCCCCTCGGCCTTCGCGATCGCCTCGAGCACAAGGCTGTTCTGGATGCGCTTCAACGCCTCCGGCTTCATCTGCTCCAGCATCTGCTCCGCCGTCTGTCCGCTGAACTGCATGTACTGCTCCACGGAAAGCCCCTGGGACTCGATCCTCCGCGTAAAGTCATCCGCCATACGGCGCACCTGCTCGTCGATCATTGCGTCCGGGATCTCCATCGAAGCGTTCGCGACCGCCTTCTCCACGACCCTGGTCTGCTTCTCGTTCTTCGCGTCCTGCGTCTTCCTCTCCAGGAGCTTCGCGCGAATATCATCCTTGTATTCGGCAAGCGTGTCAAACTCAGAGACATCCTGCGCAAACTCGTCGTCAAGCTCCGGAAGCTCCTTCACACGGATCTCCCTGACCTTACACTTGAAGACAGCCGCCTTGCCACGCAGCTCTTCCGCCTGATAATCCTCCGGGAATGTCACGTTAACCTCAACGTCCTCGCCGATCTTCGCGCCGACAAGCTGCTCCTCAAAGCCCGGGATAAAGCTGCCGGATCCGATGGTCAGCGGATAATCGTCGCCCTTACCGCCTGCGAACGCCTCTCCGTCCACGAAGCCCTCGAAATCAAGCTTGATCATATCGCCGTTTTGTACCGCGCGATCGTCGACATCGATCATGCGGGAATTGTTCTCGCGCTCCCTCTCGATCTCCTTGTCGACTTCCTCCTCAGATACCGTTACCTCTGTCTTCTCAACCTCAAGTTCCTTGTACTCACCAAGTGTAACCTCCGGCTTCAGCGCCACCTCGGCCGTGAAGATAAACGGCTTGCCCTCCTCGATCTGCACCACGTCTATCTGCGGCTGAGATACGATTTCCTCTCCACATTCGTCCGCGGCTTCCGTGTAGGCCTCCGGAATCAGCACATTCGCCGCATCCTCGTAAAAGATGCCCGCGCCGTACATTTTCTCAATCATCCTGCGCGGTGCCTTACCCTTGCGGAAACCAGGAATCGCGATCTTATTTTTATTCTTCTGATACGCTTTGTCCATTGCGGCGTCGAACTTCTCCGCCGAAACCTCAATCGTGAGCTTTGCCATGTTCTTTTCCAGTTTCTCTACCTGTACACTCATTGTACTAAATTCCTCCTTAAAATTCTGTTTGGCAATACCCTGGAACTATCTTCTTCTCCGTTCACAGTCATTAAATTAGTATAGCACAGTGCGCATAAAAAGGCTAGTATTTATTTACAGCATGTGAAAAAAAGCGTATACCCGTTCATTTTCTGTCAAAAACAATACTGTCTGCCAGCTTGTCTGCCTCCGCACGACCCTTCAGCTGTGAGACCAGCTCGAGCCCGAACGGGATCGCCGTTCCCATACCACGGCTCGTAATGATATTTCCAGACACCACGACCGGATCCACGGACAATTCCGCCCCGACAAGCTGACTCTCAAAGCCCGGATAGCTCGTCGCGCGCCTGCCCTTCAGGATTCCGAGACCGCCGAGCACGCTGGGCGCCGCACAGATTGCCGCGACCTTTTTTCCGGAAGCTGCTGCATCCTGAAGCAACCTCCCCAGCGCCGCGTGTGCCGCCAAATTCTCCGTCCCCAGCTTACCGCCCGGAAGCACATAAAGCTCCGCCCCGAAAGCATCCATATCCTCAAACAGTACGTCTGCCCGAATCCGAATCTTATGGCTACCCAGAATCTCCAGAGAGCCCGTAACCGACACCATCTGTATTTCAACACCCGCCCTGCGCAGAAGATCCACAACCGTCAGCCCTTCGATCTCCTCAAATCCGTCCGCCAGAAAAATCAATGCCTTGCCCATGCCCTGCCCTCCATCTTTGAAATAAACTGCCGATCCTGCCCTGTCTTTTCCGAAATGCGGTCGACAGGCTTTCGCCCATTTTAATATGAGACAATAACCGCCTACAGTTTAACAGAGACTTCCCGGAAAATCAATATTTTCTTCCCGTTTTCTCTTTCCACGGGATACGATTTGTGCTATGATGATACTGTTCACCCGGTGTCCGGGCGCACACAGCCGGGCGCGTGCAGATGTGCCTGCAAGATGAGGCGGCTGTTCTCCGGCCTCATGTCACGAAAGGAGCGCTCTTCTATGGAAATCGAACGTAAATTTCTGATTAAGGATCTGCCTGAAGCCATGCACAGTTGTCCCTGCCATCAGATCGAGCAGGCGTATTTGTGCACCGATCCGGTCGTCCGTGTCCGCAGGCAGGACAACGACTACATCCTGACCTGCAAAGGGCCGGGAATGCTCTCTCGCGAAGAGTACAATCTGCCTCTCACCGAGAGCGGATATCGGCATCTTCTTGAAAAAGCGGACGGCAATGTCCTCACGAAAAAAAGATATGTGATTCCTCTTCCATCCGGCCTAAAGGCAGAGCTTGATATCTTTGAGGGGAAATTTACCGGACTGAGGATCGTAGAAGTGGAGTTCCCGGATACGGACGCTGCCGACCGCTTTGCCGCCCCGGAATGGTTCGGAGACGAGGTGACCTTCTCCGGCTCATATCATAATTCCGTGCTCAGCAGGCTTGTGGATTTTAATCCCGACACCTATCCCGAGACAGTCCCCTGTCCGTGATCCTCTGCTTTCTTTTCTCCCGCGCTCTCCTCCAGATTTATCCGCGCAATCTGATTACGAATTGACTGGAGCATCGCGGCTGCCTCCTCCGGATTTTGCGAGACAGTAATCTGTTTTTTGTTCATGCGCACCTCGCAGAGATCCGCTCTGCGTTTTTCTATCTCTAAAATACATTTTGCCACTATACGTCGCATCTTTGAGTTACTGTTCTCGTACTTCATTCCATATTCCAAAATATTCATCGTTTCTTTCTCCACAATTTGCCCGAAAATGCAACCTTTCGTTGCTTTTCATTGAATTTTGTATTCATATTGTTTCATATAGGGAAATTCCAGTCGGAAATTGCTATAATAATTCAATCAAATGGAGGGATTATCAATGAAACAGACAATTTTTTCTAGTACCATTCGCACACTTCGCAAGAAGACTGGCTACACTCAGGAAGAAGTAAGCAACAAACTGAATATCCAGCGGCAGACTTACTGCAATTATGAGAATGCATGCCGTACTCCACCGCTGGAGATCATCATCGCATTGGCCCGGCTATACAATGTATCCGTGGACTATCTTGTCCTAGGCGCGCAGGCCATCAACAGTCCATCGAAAAAGACGCCTTTGAAGGACAAGCTGTACGACGAATTCAGTTCTCTGTCAAAAAACGCCCAGAAGGAGGTCCTTGACTTTATACGTTTCAAGAAGCTGCTCTAGGCAGATTAGATCGTCTCACATAAAGTATGCATATTAAAATCATGCGTTTGCTTTTTAACTTTTTCTATTATATCAATTTAAGTTTCTTTGAGCAATGCATGTATTTGCATTTACACCGACACGTTTTGTTTCGTTTTTCTTCCGGACATACTAAACTAGTATCGAAGGAGGAGACGAGATGACAGAAAAACGCGCAAACCAATATCGTCAGCTGGGACTTACCATCGCATACTATCGTAAGCTCCGCGGTCTGACTCAGATCCAGCTTGCAGAATACACTAACCTAAGCCGAACGCACATCAGCAATCTGGAGGCTCCCAATATGCCTACCTCTATTTCACTGGAGAAATTATTTGATATTGCTGACATTCTTGAGGTGCCAATTGGAAAATTATTTGAGATTCGCGAATGACACATCGGTGTGAATGATGCAAACTTTTTACCCAGAAACATAAAAGGACTGCTGCAGCAGTCCTTTTTGTTATTTACCAATCTTTTTAATTACGTAATTGTATATATTCCGATAATCAGTCGAAGAATAATGTACCCCGTCCCTCGACTCAAAGCCTTTTTTCTTCAGATACTTGTAGGTATTCAAAAACTTTTCCTTGCCAATCTCCGATCGCATCTTTTTGTTGAAAGAGGTGATCTGGCTGTTTTTCACTCTGTAACCGCTCACTGCCTCCTGCGCTTCATCGACTGGATTTACCGCCATCACATAGAACACAGTCTTTGGATATTTCGCGATCAGCGTCTTATAATAGCTGATATAATTGTCAATGCTTCCAAGATCGTTCACACCTAACGCCAACACAACCGTCACGTCCGGATTGGCTTCCAGATAATCTCGAAGTTTTGGCCCGGCTGTCGACTTCAGCCAGGAATAGCCCATAGCCACCTTAGCAATATACATAGTGTCCTTCGACGAAATCGCCAGCCGCATGCCTTCTGTCCGCGAGTCCCCGACGAAAATATAATCCCCCTTGAATGGCTTGACGGTCTTTCTGCCTTTGGAATTCAGATAATAGCCGTCCACCACACAATTTTTCTTCATGACGCCGTCTGCCCCGACATAGGATTTCTTGCCGTCAACCCACTGCTCGGTGGCCATTGCCCCGGAAGAACCCAGATAGTAGAATTTCCCGTTATCCTTTACCCATTTGTTCTGCAGACGTACGCCGTTTTGGTCGTAATAATACTTTTTGCCTTTGCTGGTGATCCAGGTGTTCGTCACTCGCGCGCCGGATTTATCTACATAATAATATTGTTTCTTATACTTAACTACAGTTTTTTTTGCAAGAACTCCGTCCGCACCCAGGAAATAATACTTTTTGCCCTTTTTCGCCCACTTGCTGACATACAGCTTTCCGGACGCATTTGCATAGTATTTCTGGCCACTATACTTAAACCAGCCTGTCTCGACGTAGCCCAACTCATCAAAGCGGTAGATACCACCGTTGATTTTTCGCCAGGCATTCTTTATGCTTTTTCCATTTTTGTCTAAGCAGTAGCATTTTCCATTCTCGTCCGTTTTCCACTTGCCGCTTCCCGCCGTCTTGGCCGTCGCGACAACATTCACAGCCGCAGAGGAACGCAGGGCACACGAAAAACAGACAAGACAAAACAAGAAAAGCGAAATCGTCCACTTTCTGACCTTACCGTTGATAAGACTCACTCCTTTGATAGCGGTTAATCCAATTTGTTGCTAAGTATATCCACTATACACCATAAGTGATTTTTTGTCAAATCCCGGTATTCGTCTTCCTTCGACACTCACCCCGGCAGAAATCTCAGATAATGTTGAATCTTTCAGGCTTACGCCAAATGCAGATATTTTTCGCGCGTCGCCTGCCCACCTCTGATATGCCGTTCTGCTTTGTTGACGTCCAACACCTTGCGTACTTCCTGTGCAAGCGCCGGATTGATCTGTGCCAGACGTTCTGAAACGTCCTTATGTACCGTACTCTTGCTCACCCCAAACCGCTTCGCCGTCTCCCGCACGGTCGAATTGCTCTCGATAATGTAACCCGCTATGTCGAGCACCCGCTCTTCTATATAATCTTTCAAGGAAAAATCCCCCGAAGACACCGTTTTTACAGTGTATGCGGGGGATGGGGCCGGTATGAGTGCCAGCTGTGCCAAAAGTTTTCAGTCCGCCGCAGAACATGATCATCCGGCGGCAGCCCTGGCCTTTCTACTTATAATACAGTAAATCCTTTCGCGCTCAGACAATCCTCAACCTCTGTCGGGTCCTCAACATGCAGCACCATGATCGGGCTCGCCTTCTCTCGGTCAAACGACAGGTACAGATAATCGACGCTGATGTTGCTCTCATCAAGCGCCTCCAGGAGACTGTTCAGCGCGCCGACACGGTCTTCGCACTCCACGCCCAGCACATCCGTCAGTTTGCAGATGTATCCGGCATCCGCAAGTACATGCATCGTCTTTGGCGGATCGCTCACCAGCATCCGAATAATCCCGTACTCCGCGCTGTCGTTCGTGACAGACCCGAGTATGTTGATATCGTTCTCTGCAAGAATATTTGTAATCCTGTGCATCGCGCCCTTTTGATTTTCGGCAAAAATTGCAATCTGTTCTAACATAATTGTCCTCCCGGCTGTTCTATCCTGTTCTGGTTCCTCCCGGAATACATTTCAGGGATTCATCCAACGGGACTATTATAGAATAACTCCTGCAATTTTGCCACATAAAATTTTATTTATTTCTCCGCAGCAGTATCATTCTTCAAAACTTTGTAGAGAATACGATACAGCTCCGCAGCCTCCTCCGGATCCAGATTCGCGCAGCGGGCGATCTTCCCCGGAATCTCAATCGCCTTCTCTCTGAGCCGCTCGCCGGTCTCCGTGATCGTCACAACAAGATTTCTCTCGTCCTCTTCCGAACGTCTGCGGCGCAGAAGTCCT
>CANQVT010000048.1 GCA_947627365.1 uncultured Lachnospiraceae bacterium
AATACCCCTCTGGCGGCGATCGATTACTGCACGGGCTGCGGCGCGGACATCACGATCCAGAAGCGCATCGTCCGGATTTCCAATCTTTTGTACAACGAGGGGCTCGAGAAGGCGCGGGTCAGGGATATGAAGGGAGCGATCTCCTGCCTGCAGCGCAGCTTGAAATTCAACAAAGAAAATACGGATGCCAGGAATCTCCTGGGCCTTTGTTATTATGAGACGGGCGAGGCAGTCTCGGCTCTCTGCGAGTGGGTAGTCAGCAAGAACCTTCAGCAGTCGGAAAATCTCGCAGATTATTATCTCAACGAGCTTCAGACGAACAAAAACCGCCTCGACACGATCAATCAGACGATCCGTAAGTACAATCAGTGTATTACATACTGCAGGGAAGACAACGAGGATATGGCGATCATCCAGCTCAAGAAGGTGCTCAGCCAGAATCCGAAATTTGTCAAGGCATACCAGCTGCTCGCGCTTCTGTACATGAAGCGTCAGGAGTATGAGAGGGCGAGGAGGCTGCTTCGCAAGGCGGCGAACATTGACACGACGAACACGACGACGCTGCGGTATCTTCAGGAGATCGAGGACGCTACAGGCAGAAGCACGAATCTCGCGCGGAAGCACAAGCGTCAGGAAAAGGACCCGGAGCAGGACGTGACAGGGACGCTTCGCTATATGAGCGGCACGGAGACGATCATACAGCCGACGACCTTCCGCGATAGCTCGGGGATTGCGACGTTTATCAATATTGCGCTCGGTATTTTGCTCGGAGGCGCAATCGTGTGGTTTCTTGTCGTTCCGGCGAATCGACAGTCGGTGAACGATGAGGCGAACCGGCAGGTGACGGACGCGAACACGAAGCTGGCTACGGAGTCGGTCAAGGTGCAGGAGCTTCAGGACGAGATCGACGGGTATGTCTCGCAGGTAGAGGACGCGCAGAAGGACCGCGAGGACGCGCTTGCGAAGGCGGATAGCTACGATGAACTGCTTGAAATCGCGCAGGTGTATGTGGGAGGCGACGCTACCACGGCCGCCAACATGATCACGAATCTGGATGCTTCGGGTCTGGAAGGTAATGCAAAGTCGCTGTACGACACGCTCTCGGGCGCGGCCCAGGGCAGCCTCTTCACGCAGTATTACAACGCCGGGACGTCGGCGTATGTGCTGCCGAATTATCAGACCGCGGCGGAGCAGCTGCAGAAGGCGGTCGACTGCGATCCGGAGCGCAAACAGGCGAACCACGGCGACGCGCTGCTGTATCTCGGGATGTCCTATTATTATCTCGGAGATTCCGCGAAGGCAGACAGTGTCTTCGGCCAGATCCAGCAGTATTATCCGAACATCGCGCAGCAGTACGGGCTTTCCGGCTACATGTCGACGGGCGGCTATACGGGCGGACAGGACACGGGGGCGCAGGACTTAAGCGGACTCGGGGACGCGACGACGGGGCAGAACGCTGGCACAGCCGGGAACGGCGATATCACGATATATCAGGATCAGAACACGGGCGATACGACGAACTATGACTATGCGAGCGGTATTTATCCCGCATGGACAGACCCGAACACCGGGATCCAGTATGACGTCTACGGCAATCCGCTTCCGGGGCAGATGTAGAAAATACGAAAAAAGCGAAAGTTCAAAAATAAGAGACTGTTACAGAAGAGAAAATGTGCTGTCGTACATGATGCGGACAGCGGCAGGAGCTTCTGCGGCAGTCTCTTTTTGGTGCAGTAATTTCTTTGATACACGGGAAAAGACCTGGAAGAGGTACGGACGGATAAAAGGAAGGCGGGGAGTATAGAAAGAATTGAGGAGGTAACAACATGAACCAGATATTTACAATTGCAGGGACCGTGATGACGATTCACCTGCCGGCGGAGCTGGATCACCACAGCTCGGAGCAGATCAGGGCGGAGGCGGATCGCTTGATCCGCACACGAAACATCCGCAGCCTGTTGTTTGATTTCGGAGGGACAAGCTTTATGGACAGCTCCGGGATAGGAATGATCATAGGGCGGTACAAGATGATGCGCTTTATGGGAGGCAATGTTCTGGCGATCCGCGTCGGAGAGCAGATGCGCAGACTTTTGACCTTGTCGGGGATCTACAAGGTGATTGATATCTATGAGGGGCTGCCGCAGCAGTCGGAGCTGTATTGACGGCGCATTGAATTGTATGTGAGAAAGGGGAGCATGGTATGCATCAAAATGAGATGAGACTGGAGTTTGACAGCCGTTCGTGCAATGAGAGCTTTGCACGTGTGGCGGTGGCCGCATTCCTGACGCAGCTCAACCCGACGCTGGAGGAGGTTGCGGACGTCAAGACTGCTGTGTCCGAGGCGGTCACGAACGCAATTATACACGGCTATGAGGGGAGGGTGGAGAAGGTCACGATTCTGTGCAGACTCGAAGATCAGGAGCTGTATGTAGAGGTGAGCGACGAAGGAAAAGGCATTGCGGATGTGGCGCTCGCGATGGAGCCGCTTTACACGACGAAGGAGGAATGCGACCGAGCCGGGATGGGTTTCGCGTTCATGGAGGCGTTTATGGATTCGCTTGAGGTGGAATCGGAGCCGGGGCGTGGAACCTGTGTGAAGATGCGCAAGCGGATTTCACGGGAAAAACGGGAGTGTTCGGCTGTGGAGGAAGAGGGACGGCTCGGAACGGTCGCAGGCTACGCCGCGCAATCGCCGGTGCGGCCGGATGAAGGATTCGGAAGCAGACAGGAAAGGTCGTGATCTGGCGGATGGAGCATACCCTGGCGTTGATCAAACGGGTTCACGAGGGGGATAAAGAAGCCAGAGAACAATTGGTTGAGGAAAATATGGGCCTTGTATTTACGGTTGTACACCGTTTTCAGGGGCGTGGCTGTGAGCAGGAGGATCTGGTGCAGATCGGATGCATCGGGCTGCTGAAGGCAATCGACAATTTCGACTGCTCCTACGAAGTGCGTTTCTCGACGTATGCAGTTCCGATGATCACCGGGGAGATCAAGCGCTTTCTGCGCGACGACGGTATGATCAAGGTGAGCCGGATCCTGAAGGAGGCAGCGGTCAAAGCATACCGGGCGAGGGACATTTTGGAGAAGCGAAGCGGAAAGGAGCCGACGGTGGAGGAGATCGCGCAGGAGACCGGGATCAGCGCGGAGGATCTCGTGCTTGCAATGGATGCGATGTCCGATGTGGAATCCTTGAGTCAGACGATTTACAGCGGAGACGGGACACCGGTGCTTTTAAGCGACCGACTGCCGGATCGGAAGGATCGCAATGAGGAACTGCTGAACCGGATGCTGCTTCGGGAGCTTTTAGAGCTTCTGTCGGGAGACGAGCAGGAGATTATCCGGTTGCGGTATTTCGAGGACTGCACTCAGGTGCAGGTGGCTGAGCGGCTCGGGATGACGCAGGTGCAGGTGTCGCGCGCCGAGAAGAGGATACTGAAAAAGCTGCGCGGCTACTGCTCGGAGTAGGCCGGAATGCTTGTCGCTAGGGCCATGAAGTTGATATTCGAAGAAACTATTCTCCCTGAAAGAATATGGGGAGAAAATACAATTAGCACTTGCGGGAGCTCCGGGTACTTGGTATGATAAGGTGCATCGCAGAAAAAGGCGGAAAGGGCTTATGGTATTAGAGTATTTGCAAAAGAGGAGGAATGACGGTGAGAGAGATTCAGGCAGAGATGATTACAGACGTGATAGAGCGGCTGTGCATTGAGGCGAACGAATATCTTCCGGAGGATGTGAAATGCGCGCTCAGGGATTGTCGGGCATGCGAGGATTGGGCGACTGCGCAGGATGTTCTGGACAAAATTATCGAGAATTACGAGATCGCAGAGCAGCAGGAGATGCCGATCTGCCAGGATACGGGCATGGCCTGTGTGTTTCTGGAGATTGGTCAGGACGTGCATATCGCGGGCGGCGGGCTGCGCGAGGCGGTGGACGAGGGCGTGCGCCGCGGCTACGACAGGGGTTATCTGCGCAAGTCGGTCGTGAGAGACCCGCTGCGCCGTGAGAATACAGGTGACAACACGCCGGCGATGCTCTACACGGAGATTGTGCCGGGCGATCAGATCAAGGTGACGGTTGCCCCGAAGGGCTTCGGAAGCGAGAATATGAGCGCGATCCGCATGTTCAAGCCGTCCGCCGGACTGCAGGGAATTAAGGATTTCATTCTGGAGACGGTGGAGACGGCGGGGCCGAATCCCTGCCCGCCGATGGTGGTCGGTGTCGGCATCGGGGGAACGTTTGACAAGGCGGCGCTTCTGGCGAAGAAAGCGTTGTTGCGTCCGGTCGATTCCAGAAATCCGGATCCGTTCTATGCAGGGCTCGAGGAGGAAATGCTGGAAAGAATCAACTGGCTCGGCATCGGTCCGCAGGGCTTCGGTGGCAGGACAACGGCGCTCGGACTCAACATCGAGACGATGCCGACGCATATTGCAGGCATGCCGTGCGCGGTCAACATCAGCTGTCATGTGACAAGGCACAGAACGGAGGTGATCTGAGATGGGAAAGCAGAGACACATCACGCTGCCGCTCACCGAGGAGCTGGCACGTTCGCTTCACGCAGGCGACACGGTGTATCTGACCGGGACGGTCTATACCTCCAGGGACGCAGGGCACAAGCGTATGTGTGAGGCGCTTGCGCGCGGGGAAGAGCTTCCGTTTGACCCGAAGGATGCGACGATCTATTATGTCGGGCCGTCTCCGGCAAAGCCTGGTCAGGTGATCGGCTCCGCCGGGCCGACGACGAGCGGGCGTATGGACGCTTACGCCCCGACGATGATGTACGTGGGTGCACGCGGCATGATTGGAAAAGGCGCCAGGCTGCCGGAGGTAGTCGAGGCAATGAAAAAATACGGCGGCGTGTATTTCGGCGCGATTGGTGGCGCGGGCGCCCTGCTCGCAAAGTGCATCAAAAAGGCGGAGCTGATCGCCTATGAGGATCTTGGCGCGGAGGCGCTGCGCCGCCTGTATGTGGAGGAGATGCCGCTCATCGTGATCATTGACTGCGAGGGGAACGATCTCTATCAGACCGGCCGCGCGGCGTATCTGCAGCAGTGTGGAGCAGAAGAAAGCTAGTAAGGTGTCTGCGCAGAAATAATATGACGTCAGGCCGTTTGACACAGAAATAGCATGACAGCCGAGAAGAATGTGGATAATCCGATGTGATCTGGCAATACTATCCTTAAAAAAGGACGAGAGGTGGATCGCATGGAGCGGAAAATGTTGACGCGTTATCTGATTCTGATCATTGCACTGACGATCTTTGCGGGCGCGGCGTGGTATTTTACGAAGGATTCCGATACGCCGCAGGTAGGTGTGGTGCTCGCAGGGCTGGAGACGCGGATACCGGAAATGGAGCCGACAGAGATGCAGCCGGAGGGGACGAAGCGTCCGCTCAGGGAGGAGGTCTCCCATGAGCTGTGACACGCTGTACCTGAAAATTGACAAGAACGTGCAGGCGGATCATGAGCATATCATGTTGAAGGACATTGCTTCGATCAACTGCAGTGACAAGGCGACTGAGAACAAGGTCAAGGTGCTGCGCCTGCCGACGGAGATTATCAAGGGGCCGGGGCGATATGTGTTTTCGGTGCTCGATGTGATCGAGGTCATTCAGAAGGAATTCCCGAATCTGGAGGTCAACAATCTGGGCGAGGCCGATTTCATCATAACGGTGGAAAAAAAGGACAAGCTGTCCGATGCGCTGAGCTGGGTGAAGACGGCTTTCGTGTGCGTGTTGGCGTTTTTCGGGGCGGCCTTTTCCATCATGGCGTTCAACAACGATGTCGGGATCACCACGCTGTTTTCTCAGCTCTATGAGACTTTTACCGGCGAGACCTCGGACGGCTTCACGCTGCTCGAGTTGTCTTATTCGGTCGGAGTGGGGCTTGGTATACTCATTTTCTTTCATCACTTTGCACGCAAAAAGAACCTTTCGGATCCGACACCGCTGGAGGTCGAGATGCGCACATATGAGGATGATATCGACACGACGCTGATCGAGTCCGGTAACAGAAAAGAGCGTAAGCCATGAAAATCGCTTACTCAAATTATGCACAGACAACGGCTGCCGGGGTGGGGGAGGCAGGAGGAGCGAACAGCAGCTACAGGAGGGAAAAGCTATGGGATATGCATGGATGGCGCGGGCGCTGATTGCCCTGATCGGATTTTCCTCAGGCTTTATCGTGGCCGGAGGCGTTGTAGCGCTTATAGTCGGACTCGGGATCGTCACGCGGTATATCGGGATTACACGTACGGCAGACAGGATCTTCTGGTGTGAGGACGCGATTTTTCTTGGAGCGGTGGCAGGCACGCTTCTGACCGTCTATAACCTGCGCCTGCCTTTGGGAGAATGGGTTCTGGGGCTCGGCGGACTTTTTGTCGGAATCTTTGTGGGCAGCTGGATTCTGGCGCTCGCAGAGGTCGTCAACGTGTTTCCGGTCTACTGCAGGCGGCTCGGCATCACCAAAGGCCTGAGTTGGATTGTGATCACGATGGCTCTCGGGAAGGTGAGCGGAAGCCTGTTGGGATTTTATATGCGCTGGGGCAAAGGCTGAGAATAATACGAAAAAGTGTGATATAATTTATACAAAGGAAAAGAGGTCTTCTTGTGTGAAGAGATCAGATTATCTGTTCAGCAACCGTCAGCTCTATCGGCTTCTCTGGCCGCTGATTGTCGAGCAGCTTTTGAATGTGCTTGTGGGCATGGTGGATGTGGTGATGGTGGCGTCCCTTGGGGAGGCGGCCGTGTCCGGCGTCTCGCTTGTGGATTCGCTGAACCAGCTCGTGATCCAGTTCCTTGCGGCCTTGACTGCCGGCGGAACAGTGGTGTGTGCCCAATTCATCGGGATGAAGAATGGAAAGATGGCTAACCGGTCGGCGGGGCAGCTGTTTGCGATCACTCTGTGTGGCTCGGCCGTGGTGACAGCGGTTTTCCTGCTAAGCGGCAGACATTTGCTTTCGTTGATTTTCGGCCGGGTGGAAGCGGACGTCATGAGCAACGCCTATACATATTTTCTGATTACAACTTTATCGTTTCCGTTTCTGGCGATCTACAATTCCGGGGCGGCGCTGTTTCGCTCTACGGGCAATTCCAGGGTGTCCATGAATGTCTCTCTCTTCATGAACGGGCTGAATATCGTCGGGAACGCGATCTGCATTTTCGGGCTGCATATGGATGTCTCAGGTGTGGCGATTCCCACGCTGATCTCCAGGATGGCGGCGGCTGTGCTGATCTTTTTCCTGCTTCAGAGGCCGGGGAACGAGATTCGTATCCATCACATTTCGGATTTGAAGCCAGATGGAAGAATGATCCACAGGATTCTTTCAATCGGCATACCGGGCGGCGTAGAGAACGGCATGTTCCAGTTCGGAAAGCTGACGCTGCAGAGCCTGGTGTCTGCGCTTGGAACTTCGTCCATCGCGGGCTACGCGGTGGCCTGCAATCTGGTGATGTTCCTCTATCTGCCGGGGAACGCGCTGGGGCTCGGCATGACGACGATCGTCGGGCAGTGCGTGGGCGCGCAGGAGGCAGACCAGGCAAAGTATTACGTCAAAAAGCTGCTCGTCATCAATTACGCTATGCTGGCTGTCCTGGCGGTCGTGTTGGGCGTCGGGAGAGGACTTTGGGTAAATATTTACAATCTGTCCGGCGAGGCGTCCCGCATCGCCGCAAGGATGACGCTGGCCCACTGCTTTGCGATGCTGATCTGGCCGTTCGCCTTTCTGCTGCCGAACGCGCTGCGCGCGGCGAACGACGCGAAGTTCACCATGATCGTCGCGATCTTCTCCATGTGGGCGTTTCGGGTGGGCTGTGCCTACCTGTTCATCGCAGGTTTCCATCACGGCGTCGAGTATGTGTGGTACGCGATGTTCGTCGACTGGATTTTCCGGATGATTGTCTTTTTGTGGCGGTTCCGGGGATTCTCGAAGCATGTGGCGGGGCTGCATCTGACTTGAGATGAGGCTGCTGCGGTTTCGCAGGTCGATTCGATTGATTCGATTATGCGTTGCCGGGGACGAAGAAAAATGATATTTCGTCTTGTGGAGATGCAGGGCGTTTTGCTATAATTGGGCGAGTATATAAGGTTCGGCCGCGTGCCTGTTTTTGCGATATCGAATCGATACAGAGAGGCTTTTCTGGGAGGACAATATGAAAACACAGAATGAACTGAGGGCGCAGCTGCGCCAAATCGACCATAAAGGATACAAGGCTTACAAGGTGCTCGAGGGGGAGTACGATTTCGGGGCGTACCGTCTGTGCATCGACCATGTGCAGGGAGATCCGTTTGCGACGCCTTCGCGGGTACGGATCGTGTACGGCAACCGGGGCAATATCCCCGGGGAATATTTCGCGCACAAGCACCGCAGGACTGCGGTGGAGGATTATTTGCTGAGGCGATTGCACCGCAGCCTGCGGATGTGCATGGATCGCGAGAGAAAGGGCTCCGGCAAGAGCGGGCTTGTGACGGCGTGCTACGCGGGTCAGGAGATTCTGGAGCGCACGGCGATGCAGATTTCCGCGGAGGCGATGACGGCGCGCATTGAGGTCGGTTTCCCCGCCTACGGGCGGACGATCGCGGCGGGCGAGCTGGAGAAAATCCTGTTTGATCTGCTGCCGGAGGTGTCGGAGAAGACGTTTCGCATGCAGAGCGCGATGCAGCGGGAGCTGCAGCAGGTGATATTTCTGGCGGACGATCAGCATTTCATCCGCTGCGAGCTGGAGCGGCTGGGGCTGGTGGCGTTCGTCGGGGACGGCTCCGTACTCCCGCGCGAGAGCGGCGTGTCGCAGCGGCCGATGAAGGATGCGGTGAGGTTTGAGAGCCCGGAGAGCTTGGCCGTGACGCTCACGCTGCCGCACAGAGGGGCGCTGCGCGGCATGGGGATCCATCGGGGAATCACGGTGATCGCGGGCGGCGGCTTCCACGGAAAGTCGACGCTTCTGAAGGCGTTGGAGCGCGGCGTGTACAACCACATTGCGGGCGACGGGAGGGAGTATGTCCTGACGGATGAGAGCGCGTTCAAGCTGCGCGCCGAGGAGGGGCGCTGCGTCCATGAGACGGATATTTCGATGTTTATCAGCAACCTTCCGACGAGGACAGACACGAGCTGCTTTTCGACGGAGAACGCGAGCGGCAGCACCTCTCAGGCGGCGAATACGGTCGAGGCGCTGGCCTGCGGCAGCACGGTGTTGCTGATCGACGAGGATACCTCGGCGACGAATTTCATGGTGCGCGACGGACGGATGGCGCAGCTCGTGTCGGACGAGAAGGAACCAATCACGCCGTTCATTCGGAAGATTCGCAGTCTGTACAAGGATCTTGGCGTATCGACGGTGCTCGTGGCGGGAAGCTCGGGCGATTATCTCTCGGTGGCGGACACGGTGCTGCAGATGGACTGTTACGTGGCGAAGGACGTGACAGAGCGTGCGAAGCAGCTTGCAGTGAGCCTCACGGAGGAAACAGCCGAGGAGCGCGTCTGGCTGAAAAAGACAGTCCGGAAGAAAGAGATTGAGAAGATGCGCGTGCATGGCTGGGACACGCTGAGTCTCGACAAGACCGAGATCGATCTGCGTTATCTGGAGCAGATCGTGGATGAGACGCAGACGGCTGCGCTTGGCTACACGCTTCAATACATACTCAGCCGCATGGCGGACGGAAGAAAGAGCGCGGCGCAGCTTGCGCAGGAGGCGGCGCAGAAGCTCGCGCGGGAGGGCATCCTGAGCGTCACGCCGAGAAATTACGGGGCGGGACCGGCCGCGATGGTGCGCGTGCAGGAGATCCTGGCGGCGCTGACAAGGTATCGGCTGTTGTAATTATAAACATTGAAAGAATCTGGCGGCCGTGTGCTCGCATGCGGCCGCGCTCGAAATAATCTTTCGGGAATTTCAAAATACTGCTTGCTTTTTTTGCAGGTTAATGTTATGTTGAATCTGCTCATATGACTGACGGAAGTGGGAGTACCCACAGGGAGTATGAGCCAAGGGGAGCCGACCGTCTGGGCATGTGAGTGTCCGGCGCTTGGCTTTTTTTATGATTGAAAGCCCGGTCTCTATGCAGACCAGTCTGCGAATTTATTGTATGAAAAAGGAGAGGAGACGTTATGGAAATGATTTCTTTGGAAAAGGAACTGAGGGAAAACAGCTACCCGGGAAGAGGAATTATCATCGGCAGATCCGCGGATGGGACGAAGGCGGTTACGGCGTACTTTATCATGGGGCGCAGCGTCAACAGCAGGAATCGTGTGTTCGTCGAGGACGGCGAGGGGATCCGCACGCAGGCGTTTGATCCGTCAAAGCTGAGCGATCCGAGCCTGATCATCTACGCACCGGTGCGCGTGCTTGGCAACAAGACGATTGTGACGAACGGCGATCAGACGGACACGATCTACGAGGGCATGGACCGACAGCTGACGTTCGAGCAGTCGCTGCGCAGTCGCGAGTTTGAGCCGGACGCTCCGAATTACACACCGAGGATTTCGGGCATCATGCATGTTGGGGGCGGAAAATACAGTTATGCGCTCTCCATCCTGAAGAGCAGCAACGGCGATCCGTCGGCCTGCAACCGCTTCACCTTTGCGTACGAGAACTGCGTCGCGGGCGAGGGGCATTTCATCCACACTTACAAGTGCGACGGCGATCCGCTCCCGAGCTTTGAGGGCGAGCCGAAGCTGGTGGCGATCCCGGACGATATGGAGGAGTTCGCGCAGATGCTCTGGACAAGCCTGAACGAGGACAACAAGGTGTCGCTGTTCGTGCGCTACATCGATATCGCGAGCGGAAAATACGAGTCGAAGATTATAAACAAGAACCAGTGAACATATAGATATGCTCGTGTGCAGCATCAGATGTATGAATAGGAATGCGAACGTACCAACAATTATCAAATATGGAGGGATATCGATATGAATGAACTTGCTTTGAAATATGGCTGCAACCCGAACCAGAAGCCTTCTCGCATTTTTATGGAGGACGGCGGCGAGCTCCCGATCAAGGTGCTCTCAGGCAAGCCGGGTTACATCAATTTTCTCGATGCGTTCAACGGCTGGCAGCTCGTAAGAGAGCTGAAGCAGGCGACCGGGCTTCCGGCGGCGACTTCATTTAAGCATGTGTCCCCGGCCGGAGCGGCGGTGGGGCTTCCGCTTAGCGAGACGCTCGCGAAGATCTACTGGGTGGACGACTGCGGTCCGCTCTCCCCGCTGGCCTGCGCGTACGCGAGGGCGAGAGGCGCAGACCGGATGTCCTCGTTCGGCGACTTCATCGCGCTGTCCGACGTCTGCGATAAGGACACTGCGATGCTGATCAAGCGAGAGGTGTCCGACGGCGTGATCGCGCCGGGTTACACGGACGAGGCGTTGGAGATACTCGGCCAGAAGAAAAAGGGCAATTACAACGTGATCCAGATCGACGAGAATTACCGTCCGAATCCGATCGAGCGCAAGCAGGTGTACGGCGTGACGTTCGAGCAGGGGCGGCAGGAGCTGCCGATCAACGACGCGCTGATCTCGAACTGCGTGACGAAACAGAAGGAGCTGCCGGAGAGCGCGAAGACGGATCTGAAGATCGCGCTGATCACGCTGAAATACACACAGTCGAATTCCGTCTGCTTCGTGAAGGACGGACAGGCGATCGGCATCGGCGCCGGGCAGCAGTCCCGCGTGCACTGCACGAGACTGGCCGGGCAGAAGGCGGACAACTGGTTCCTGCGCCAGTGCCCGAAGGTATTGAATCTCCCGTTCTCCGATCACATCATGCGCGCGGAGCGCGACAACGCGATCGACGTCTACATCGGGCCGGAGTACATGGATGTGCTTGCAGACGGCGCCTGGCAGAAGGTCTTCACGGAGAAGCCAGAGGTCTTCACCGAGCAGGAGAAACGGGCGTGGCTGGATCAGATGAAGGGCGTGACGCTCGGCTCAGATGCGTTCTTTCCGTTTAGCGACAATATCGAGCGCGCGCACAAGTCCGGCGTCGAGTACATCGCGCAGCCGGGCGGTTCGGTGCGCGATGAAGACGTCATCGCGACCTGCGACAAGTACGGCATGGTGATGGTGTTCACGGGGATCCGGCTGTTTCACCATTAACGAGATGCGCACAAATAGTTGACACTGTGCGCACAAATCTCCTCCCAGACTGCTGTTGATTTATGCAGTTTACAGAGAAAAACTGATTTTGACAGCTTCCCGAACAGGAAGCCACTCTGATTTATTAGAATAGTACAAACAAAATGAAAGGGATTCTGCTCATCGGAAAATGAGAGGAATCCCTTGTTATTTTAGTTTGTTTTGTTATTGTGCACCGCCAGCGCCGCCTCCACGAATCCGCGGAACAGCGGATGCGGGCGATTCGGGCGGGACTTGAGCTCCGGGTGCGCCTGCGTCCCGATGAAGAACGGGTGATCCTTCAGCTCGATCATCTCCACGATGCGCCCGTCCGGGGAGATGCCGGAGAGCGTCATGCCGTTCTCGGTGAGGATCTTGCGGTAGTCGTTGTTGACCTCGTAGCGGTGCCTGTGGCGCTCGTGGATTTCCTTCTCGCCATAGAGCCGGTACGCGAGCGTAGTCTCGTCGAGCACGCATGGGTAGGAGCCGAGGCGCAGCGTGCCGCCGATGTCCTCAACGCCGTTCTGGTCGGGCAGAAGCGCGATCACGGGATGCGGCGTCTGCGGATCCAGCTCGATGCTGTGCGCGTCTCCAAGTCCTGCGACATTGCGTGCGAATTCGACGATCGCAAGCTGCATGCCGAGACACAGCCCCAGGTAAGGAATCTTGTTCAGGCGTGCGTAGCGGATCGCCTCGATCTTGCCCTCGATACCGCGGTCGCCGAACCCTCCCGGCACCAGGATGCCGTCCATGCCGGAGAGCAGCTCCGCGGCGTTCTCGCGCGTAACCTCCTCGGAATTGATCCAGTGAAGATTCACGACTGCGCGGCTCGCGATCCCGCCGTGCTTCAGGGCCTCGACGACGCTGATATACGCGTCGTGCAGTTGTATGTACTTTCCGACGAGCGCGATGTCCACTTCGCTGGTCGGGGAGCGCAGCGCGTCTACCATCGCCTGCCAGTCCGTCAGATCCGGTTCGGGACAGGGCAGATGCAGGCATTCGCAGGCCACCTGCGCGAGATTCTCGCGCTCCATGGCGAGCGGCGCCTCGTACAAATATTCCACGTCCAGATTCTGCAGGACGTGGGAGCTTGGAACGTTACAGAAGAGAGCGATCTTGTCCTTGATCCCCTGACCGAGCGGGAATTCGGAGCGGCATACGATGATGTCCGGCCATATGCCCATTCCCTGCAGCTGCTTGACGCTGGCCTGCGTCGGCTTCGTCTTCATCTCGCCGGACGCCTTCAGATATGGGATCAGCGTCACATGGATCAGGATCGCGTTCTCGTGACCGATGTCGTGCTGGAACTGACGGATGGCCTCGAGAAACGGCTGGCTCTCGATGTCGCCGACCGTGCCGCCGACCTCGATGATCGCAATCTGCGTCCCTTCGGTCGAATAGTCCCGGTGGAAGCGGCTCTTGATCTCGTTCGTGATGTGCGGGATCACCTGCACCGTGCCTCCGCCGTAGTCGCCGCGGCGCTCCTTGTGGAGCACAGACCAGTAGATCTTGCCGGTCGTCACGTTGGAATTTTTGCTCAGACTTTCGTCGATGAAGCGTTCGTAGTGTCCGAGATCGAGATCCGTCTCGGCGCCGTCGTCCGTGACAAACACCTCGCCGTGCTGGATCGGGTTCATGGTTCCCGGATCGATGTTGATGTATGGGTCGAATTTCTGCATGGTCACCTTGTAGCCGCGCGCTTTGAGCAGCCGTCCGAGAGACGCCGCCGTGATCCCCTTGCCGAGACCGGAGACGACGCCGCCGGTCACGAAAACGTATTTTACTGACATGGTTTCCTCCTGGATTGAATGATTTGAATGAAAGCCCTACGGATCGCTTCGCTGCTTTGCATGGAGACAGGGCTTTTATCATAAAATAAAAAATCATGCACAACGCGCGACGAACCAAACGGATCAGGCCGTCGTTGGCATGACTGAACCGTAGTTATTATACAACGATATCAATGGAAAATCCATGTTTTTTTTCTAGAAATTTTGCAAATATTTTAGATTTCCGCTATTGATTTATGAGCTCCTTATATTTATAATGTAACCTGTCGGGTGAATGTGCGCAGGCGTTCCTTCATTTCGACAGGTTAACGACAGAAACGAAATGGAACACAGCGAGACGTAGTTTCTGGAGTCGGCAGAAGAGGAGGAATATATGGACAATAACCAGCAGAGAAGCAATCGTCCGTCAGGCGGGGGTCAGGGACCTCAGGGAGACCCGAACAAAAACCGTTCCACGTTTACGATCTTTCTGATCGTGACGCTGGTGGCTGTTCTGGCGGTGGCGATGTTGAACAATATGAGAAACAGCACGGCGGCGGTCGAGATCACATACGACGAGTTTCTGGATCGGCTCGATGCCGGCACGGTGGAGCGAGTGACGATCACCTCCACGCGGATTGAGATCGAGATGAAGACGATCGAGGCGATCGCAGATATTCTCGGCACGGGCACGACCACTTACTATACCGGTAATCCGGGCGATCCGAATCTGATCGAGCGGCTGCGTCGCGCGGATGTGAAGTTTTCGGAGGAGATTCCGGATACCACGTCGATGATGATTGTGGAAATGCTTGTGACCTTTGTGCTTCCTGTGCTGATGATCTGGCTTATTTTCGGCTTTGTGATGCGCAGGATGGGCGGCGGAGGCGGCGGCATCATGGGCGTCGGCAAGAGCCGGGCGAAGGTTTATGTACAGAAGGAGACCGGCGTGACGTTCCAGGACGTCGCGGGGCAGGACGAGGCGAAAGAGTCGTTGCAGGAGGTCGTCGATTTTCTGGAGAATCCGGGCAAGTACACGACGATCGGCGCGAAGCTCCCGAAGGGCGCGCTGCTTGTGGGACCTCCGGGTACCGGAAAGACGCTGCTTGCGAAGGCGGTCGCCGGCGAGGCGAAATGCCCGTTTTTCTCACTTTCCGGTTCTGATTTTGTGGAGATGTTTGTCGGCGTCGGCGCTTCCCGTGTCAGGGATCTGTTCGAGGAGGCGAAGAAGAACGCGCCGTGTATTATTTTTATCGATGAGATCGACGCGATCGGCAAGAGCCGTGACAGCCGCTACGGCGGCGGCAACGATGAGCGTGAGCAGACGCTGAATCAGCTCCTGGCAGAGATGGACGGCTTTGACACGTCCAAGGGACTGCTCGTGCTGGCGGCGACGAACCGTCCGGAGGTGCTGGATCAGGCGCTGCTGCGTCCGGGACGTTTCGACCGGCGCGTCATCGTTGACAAACCGGATCTCAAGGGCCGTATCGATGTCCTGAAGGTACACTCCAAGGACGTTAACATGGACGAGACCGTGGATCTGGAGGCGATCGCGCTTGCGACTTCCGGTGCGGTTGGCTCAGATCTCGCGAACATGATCAACGAGGCCGCGATCCTCGCGGTCAAGCAGGGGCGCAAAGCGGTTTCCCAGAAGGATCTGTTCGAGTCGGTGGAGATTGTGCTCGTCGGCAAGGAGAAGAAGGATCGTATTCTGAGCAAGGAGGAGCGCAGGATCGTATCCTACCACGAGGTAGGTCACGCCCTGGTGAGCGCTTTGCAGAAGGATTCCGAGCCGGTACAGAAGATCACGATCGTGCCGCGCACGATGGGCGCGCTCGGCTATGTGATGAACGTGCCGGAGGAAGAGAAGTATCTGAACACCGAGAAGGAAATCCGTGCGATGCTCGTCGAGTGTGTGGCGGGGCGCGCGGCGGAGGAGCTTGTGTTCGACACGGTGACGACCGGAGCCGCGAACGATATCGAGAAGGCGACGCGCATCGCGCGCGCGATGGTAACACAGTACGGCATGTCGAAGCGATTCGGGCTGATGGGGCTTGAGGTGCAGGCGAACCAGTATCTCGACAATCGTCCGATCATGAACTGTAGCGACGCGACTGCGGCGGATGTGGATCAGGAGGTTATGGCAGTCCTCAAGGACTCCTACGAGGAGGCGAAGCGGCTGCTGACCGAGCACCGCAAGGCGCTCGACAAGATTGCGGAGTTCCTGATCGCGAAAGAGACGATCACAGGTAAGGAATTCATGCAGATCTTTCACGAGGTGGAGGGAATCTCAGAGGAGGACGAGAAGAAGGAGCCGGCGTCCCGCATCAGCGAGAAAACAGTCGAAGAAACTTCGAAGGAGAGTGGCTCTGAAATTACAGCTGATCCGGCAGTTGGGGAGGCGGCGCCGACGAGTGACGCTGAGACGATCATCCAGCCGGAGCAGATCGGAGAGAATGCGCAGGGCTCACATATATCCGGGCAGGAAACATCTGAGGCAAATCAGAATAACTGAAAAACAGCTGAACAAAAATACTCCCGCAGGAAAGCCCTGCGGGAGCGTTTAATTTATGTCTAATTCACTTGTAATGATACAGAAAGATTCCAGCTTTGCTTTCAGTACACGGATTTGGTAATCCAATTCTTTCTGCGTATCATTGGCTTTTTTGATACGCTGGAGATTTGTGTAACTGTCGACCAGATTGTTGATCATTTCCTTTTCTGTTAGCATAATATCACCTCTCTGCTGTTTGTGATGTTTTGTCTATGCTTCCTACCATATTATACATTAGATACTGGCGAGTGTAAAACGTAAGCTTTCATCATTCTTGCGTCCGCTCCCAGCGCCCGGATGCCCCGCAGGGCAGGATCAGGCCGCTTCCGGTGACGGGCAGGCCGATCTCCTGAGAGTCGACGCGGCCGCCAAAGTCCTTGAGTTCGGTCGAGATCATGTAGGTCAGGACGGCCGGAGCGAGGCCGGTCGTGTAGGAGTTCACGAGGAAAAAGAGCGGATCGTCGCTCAGAAGCTTCGCGCACAGCTGAATAAACGCGTGGATTGAGTCCTCGATTTTCCAGATCTCGCCTTTCGGGCCGCGGCCGTAGGAGGGCGGATCCATGATGATCCCGTCGTAGTGGTTGCCGCGGCGGAGCTCACGCTCTACGAATTTCACGCAGTCATCGACGAGCCAGCGGACCGGAGCGTCCGCAAGGCCGGAGGCGGTCGCGTTTTCTTTCGCCCATCCGACCATGCCTTTCGAGGCGTCCACATGCGTCACGGAGGCTCCTGCCGCCGCGGCGGCAAGCGTCGCGCCGCCTGTGTAGGCGAACAGGTTCAGCACCTTGACGAGACGACCCGCCAAGACAGCGTTATGGATCTTTTCGGAGAACCAGTCCCAGTTTACCGCCTGCTCCGGGAAGAGCCCGGTATGCTTGAAGCTGAAGGGTTTCAGCTGAAAGCGCAATTCCCGCCTGAGAGACGGACTCTGATAGGATATGCTCCACTGTTCGGGCAGGTCAAAAAACTCCCACTCGCCGCCGCCTTTTTTGCTGCGGTGGTAGTGGGCGTTGCATTTCTTCCAGCCGGAATGAGCTTTCGGCGTATTCCAGATTACCTGCGGATCCGGACGCACGAGCAGATACCTGCCCCAGCGCTCCAGCTTTTCGCCCTCCGAGGTGTCCAGCACTTCGTAATCCTTCCATTTATTTGCGATCCACATGAGATTATCTCCTCTGTTCGTGTTTAATTCACATATTGGCTACCCGGACGCCCTGCAAGGGCTTGCAATGTCAGGGCAGACCCGCTCGCGCTTAATCGGGCACGCAGCGGTGCATAAGCTCGCTTGCGCTCACCAAGCACCGGCGGCCCTCAATGATCTGCCCTGACACAGCAAGTCCCTTTTGCAGGGCTGTGCATTAAGCACGAATTCATTGCGCAGCCACCAGCTCGATGAACTCCTGCTCCGGCACCGCCCTGGAATAATACCAGCCCTGCAGATAGTGACAGCCCACCTTTGCGAGGTGCTCCCGCATTTCTTCCGTCTCGACGCCTTCCGCCACGATACAGAGCTCAAGCGCGTTCAGCATGCCAATCGTGTAGGAGAGCGTGATCCCGGCCTTCCGGCTCTTGAAGGAATCCCAGATGATATACTTGTCGATCTTGATCAGTTTGAACGGCATACGGTTGATGTAGTCGATGTTGGCGTTCCCTGAGCCGTAATCGTCGAGGGAGAATGTGATGCCGAGCTCGACCAGCTCCTGAATGTTTTTCTGGACGATCACGGAGGAATTGAAAGTGGTCATCTCCGTGATCTCGATGTTGATCTGCTGCGGTTTGACATTGTAGTCCTCAAGGATCCGCTTGAAGCGATCCGCAAATCCCGGTTGCCGTAGCTGGACGGGACTGATGTTTACTTCTATGTACTGTATGGTTGTATCCGCAAGGTGAAAATCCCGGATGAATTTGCAGACCTTTGTGAGTATCATTTCGCCCATCTCGACGATCATGCCGTTTTTCTCCGCGATCGGGATGAAATCCTCCGGAGAGATCCAGCCAAGCGCATCGTCGTTCAGGCGCACGAGCGCTTCTGCGGAATTGTAGATATTATCCTTCACGGAAAAGATCGGCTGATAGTACACCATCAGCTCATCCCGGTCCATTGCATGCCTGATGGCGGCTTCAATCGCTTTTTCCTGCCTGAGTTTGGAGAGATCCAGATCACCGACGTAGGTGACGCCGCCTTTTTTAGATTTCTTCGCGAGGCTGACCGAGTAGTCCATGGTATCGATCATGGAGTCGTAAGAGTCTGCATCCTTCGGACACTCAATATAGCAGAGAGACGCGGACATCATGATCTCCGTCCCTGCTTCCGTGCGCCACGGATGATGGAAACGCTCCCGGATCTCCTCCGCGACGAAAGGAAGCTGGCCAAGCCGCTTGTCGATGACGAGATAGAACTGATCAGAGCCGAGCCGGAACACGACGCCGGACGAACGGACTGTATTCAGATATTTGCCCACCTGGAACAGCAGAGAATCGCCAGCCTCTGCTCCGTAGGTCCTGTTGATGAATTTAAAATCGTCCATTGCTACTGCAATGACGCCGAAAGGCTTGTCCTCCGAGAATTTTCCATATAAATATTCTCGCAGGAAGCGGCGGTTGAATTGCTTTGTGACCATGTCGGTGACCGTTCCGGCGTTTTGCTGGTAGTGGAACAGCGTCAGGCAGACTGCGGTGATCATGAGATGCAGCATCGGGACGTAGGCCGTCAGCTGAAGCGCTGCCATAATGACGCAGAATACAAGGGTAAAGATAAGGGGGCCGATCCGAAGAAATTGAAAATTCTTCCGAAAACGAATGATCGTGATGAGGCATATCAGGAACATGACAGCGTCGATCGCGTACAGGATCAGCGACGCATAGGAGACCCGGTATACGCCGTCCTCAAGCGTGAACGCCCAGTGTGTGAAATAGTTGACGGCAAGAACAATAACTTCGATCGCAATCGCGGTGATGAAGAGAGAATGCTGGATCTTACTTTTCAGGATATTGATATGGGCCAGCTGCAAAATGTAGAACGTGAAAGTGATGCAGGTGATGTTGACCGCGAGATTTGACAGCGTGAGCGCGAAAAAAACGCCATTGTAGCCGACAACGTCTATATTGCGCATCATCCACGTGGCGACGATCTCAAGAGTCGCCGATAAGAGGTCGTTGATGAGCAACACAAGGAAAGCCCTGTGACTGCGCAGGGGAACCATCTTCTCGCTGAAAAACCAGACGAGGATCAATAACAGGAGAAATACTGATGCGTAATCGAACGACAGGTTCCAGCCCGCCATATTGGTCTCATTCCTTTCGTGAAGATTAAACCATGTCCATTTTCCGAGTCGTGTTCATTGCTTTGTGAAGATTATACCATGTCCTTCGGACATGATATCCTCCGGGAGATGCGCACGGTTCGTTTCTGTATTTTGTCTCGCTTTGCTCGACAACGAACCGGCGCTGGTATAATCTCTGTTGAGATTATACCATACTTTTTGATTTCTGCCAGTAGGTGACACGCAAAATTATTACGAAAATTGTTACGAAAATAAAAGAAAACCGGCGTTGAAAACGGCGCAACAAAAAAGGTATGTACAAAACGGCGGCAGGGGAGTAAAATACTGTCTGTCCGTCGGAAGAGACGCAGGAGCAAGGCACCATACGGAGACGTATTTGAAACGGGCGGAGGGAATCGTTCGCTATGCAGAAGAAGTCGGAGGATAAGAGAAACAGGCAGAGCCGTGCCGCAGGTCTGGCCGTGATCGCGGCCGGGTGCATGTGGGGAAGCATGGGGCTTTGGGTGAGGCGTTTTTCCGCGGAAGGACTGGGCTCGATGCAGATTTTGGCGCTACGGGCAGTAGTGGCCGTGGTGGTGCTCGGGATCTTTCTTGTCATCTATAACAGAGGGCTGCTGCGCGTCCATCCGGGGGATCTGTGGTGCTTTTTCGGGACCGGCGTCTGCAGTCTGCTGTTTTTCGGATACTGTTACAACCGGACGATCCTGCTGACTTCACTGTCAGTCGCGGCAATCCTGCTCTACACGGCGCCCGTGATCGTGACAGTGTTGTCTTTCTTCCTATTTAAAGAAGCGATGACACGCCGGAAGCTGTTGGCTCTGCTGCTGGCGTTCGGAGGCTGCGTGTTTGTGACAGCCGCGCCGGAGGGAGGACATACGATGAGCACGCTCGGCATCCTGACGGGGCTTGGCAGCGGTTTCGGCTATGCGCTGTATTCGATCTTCAGCCGTTTTGCACTGGAGCGGGGTTATCATCCGCTGACCGTGACATTTTATACCTTCGTGTTCACCTTCGCCGGCGCGCTGCCGATCACAGACTGGGCGCCGATTCTCGGATTTGCGGCGAAGCAGCCTGGAAATCTGGCATACAGTATCGCTTATGGAATTGTGACGACAGCGCTTCCCTATATTTTCTATACGCTGGGATTGCGCTATGTGGAAACCAGCCGCGCTTCGATCATGGCGACGGTCGAACCCGTGGTCGCCACGCTGATCGGGGTGCTTGTGCTCCGGGAACGCATGACGGTGATGAACGCGGCGGGCGTGCTGCTGGTACTGGTCGCGCTTGTGGTGCTCGCGCGGGACGGGATGTCCGCGCGGGAGTAGCATCACGCAGCAAGCTCAAAAATGCGTTCCGCATTTCCTCACTTTGTGACTTTGTATTAAAAAAAGTACAATTTATTTTTCAGGAAACCTGACAAAGACACTTGCATTTGCCGGGTTTTTCCTGTATAATGGCAAAGCTGTGACATGATAGCTGTGAAGCGTGAGGTTGCTGCAGTGCCCACCACTGCGGGTTTTCCGTGGAGCGAATGTCAAGTTATCGAAACTGGCGACAAGTCACTGTACAAAATTTTAATGGTCCGGGAATTTTCGGGCACCGTGTGAGATGAGGATACACACGGGTGAGTGTACAGTCACCGCTTGTCGTACTGAAACAAAGTGCGAAAAGGAGGCGACTTTTTTTATGGCAAGTCAGGTAATGAG